>NZ_JBJZON010000003.1:0-329606 GCF_047200735.1 Pseudonocardia oceanicola | reverse complement strand
GGCTTCTCACGTTCTGGACCAGGCCGCACCACGCTGACCTTCACCAACACCCGCGATCATGCACCAGATCACACGTCAGCTGCGGAACCCAGGGGTGGGGGTGGCCGAGAGCCTGTCCGGGGAGCCGACGGGCGGCACCGGGCTCGTCCCGGCCCCGCCCTCGGACTCAGTTCGCCGGAGCGGGTCCCTTGCGCAAAATGCCCTCGTTGTAGAGAGCGGCGACCGCATCTGTGCTCAAGCCCAGTACGCCGGACATCACCTCGTCCGTGTGCTGGCCGATGAGGGGCGCGGGCCGACGCAGGCCGTTCGGACCGTGGTGTAGACGCCATGGGATGCCGGGCACCACGCGGGAGCCTGTCACCGGGTGGTCGATCTCGTCGAGCATGCCGAGGGCGTCCAACTGGGGGTCGCCGAGCCAGAGGTCTATCGGCGAGAGCGAGGGGAACGCAGGCACGCCGACGGACTGCAGCCTGCGGGTGACCTCCCACCGATCGAGCTCGCCGGACCAGTCGGTGATCCTCTTGTCGATCTCGTCCTCATGCTGCTCGCGGCCGGCGGCGGTGGCGAAGCGCGGATCCTCCAGTCGGGGAACGACCGAGCACAGGGCCTGCCACTCGGCGTCGGTCGTGCAGGCGATCGTCACCCACCTGTCCTCACCTGCGGCGGGATAGCAGTTGTGCGGGGTCCACTGCGGGTCGTGGTTGCCGCGAGGCGCCGGATCGACGCCGGTGGCCTGGTACTCCATCCACAGCTCTCCGAGGGTCGCTGCCGTCGCCTGCGTCATGGCGGCGTCGATGACGCTCGGCCCATCGCCGCCCGTGCGGGCGACGAGCGACGCCACCAAGGACCAGAGCGCCGCGACGCCCAAGCTGGGGTCGCCCACGGCGATGGCGGGTTCCATGACGTCACCCGGCTCGTAGCCGTTGGCCGCGAACTGCCCGGCGATGGCACCGCCGACCGGCCCGTAGGCGATGTAGTCGGCTCGTGGTCCCTGCTGGCCGTATCCGGTCAACGAGGCGATGATGACCGACGGATTCGCGGCACGGAGGTCGGCCTCGCCCAGGCCGAACCGCTTCATGGTCCCTGCGCTGAAGTTGTCGATGACGATGTCGCACTGCTTGACGATGTCGAGCACCAGTGCGCGTGCATCCGGCTTGCGCATGTCCACCGCGATGCTGCGCTTGTCGCTGTTGAAGACCTGGTACACCGCGGCAGTCTCGAGCGTCGGCTCCACGCCCTCCGGATGGATGGGCGTGCGTCGGAAGAAGTCCGGCCGATCGAAGGACTCGACCCGGATGACGTCAGCTCCGAGGTGGGCGAGGAGCTGTGTGCAGAACGGCCCCGCCCACACCCAGGTGAAGTCGCAGACACGCACGCCTTCCAGCGGCCGTGTTGCGTGCGCGGGCTGTGACGCCGGCACGCTTCGCGATCGAGGTCGCCAGTCGTCGCCGGGGACCGACTCCGTGTCTCGCAGATTCCACCAGGGCTGATCGATGTTGGTCAACGCGCCTGGGAGCGAGAGGCCGTCCGGCGCCTCGTGGAAGAAGCCCCGCTCCCGGAAGTGGTCGTCCTCAGCGAGCTGCGAAGCGCCGTAGACCGGTGTGACACAGACGCCCATCGCCTGACCGGTGTGGTAGACGTCGGCGACTTCCTTGTCCTTGAACCACTCGGCGAGGTACATGTCCAGCAGGTCGCGGTTGGCCTGCCGGTCGCGCGGCGTCGCGACGATCTCGAGGTCGGCCCACTCGGGGTTGCCGATCAGTTCGACCAGCGCTCGCCACTGGGTCTCCTCCGCCGCGAACGCATGAATGAGTCCGTCCCGGCAACGGTAGATGCCCCAAGGCGAGACCGCCTTGCTCCCCAGCCGTGTGGAGTTCTGGCCGAGATAGAGCGCCCGGGCCGGGGCCCACTCCGTCATCTTGGCCGCTGCTGCGAACATCGAGAAGTCGATGAGTTCCCCAACTCCCGTGGTGAGGGCCCTGTAGTGCGCAGCGAGGGCCACGCTCGCGGCGACCGTCGACACATTGATCGTTGCGTGGTGCCCGGGAGCCTTCAGCGGGGGCAGGCTGGGGTCGGTGGAGGCGGCAGGGGAGAGGAAGCCCCAACTCGAACCATGGATGACCGACAGCTCCTCGCCGCGGTACTCCGCATAGGGTCCGACGCTGCCCCAGGGGGTCAACGCGCAGACCACCAGTGCCGGCGACGACTTCGACAGCTGCTCGAAGTCGAGACCGCGCGCCCGGATCTCGTTGGGGGACAGGCCGTGGAGCACGATGTCGGCGTCTGCGATCAAGCGAGGGACGTCGACACCGGTGCTCGCCGATCTCTTGTTGCTGTTGAGCCACCTGTGAACCTCGAACGGACGGTCGGTGACCTGGTCGCCCTCGTCGTCGACCCGCAGAACATCCGCCCCGAGATCGGCCAGGAGCTTCGACGCCCAGGCGACGCCCACACCACCTGCGATCTCCAGAACACGGACCTCTGTCAACCCTGCCATCGGTCACCTCGAGCGTCGTCGATACATCGGAGGTCAGCTATTGAACTATAGAGTTTTCGGGCGGTCTAGATGCAGTCTGGCCGCTCGCGCGCCGCGGGGGAATCGTCCGTGCTGTGGGGTCGGCGGCCGCCGCGACGCACGGTTCCTTCGGCGGTCGACCGTCGGAGAGCGACGCTCGAGCCCGAGCTTCAGCTGCTTGCCTCACATACTCTAGGCCTATACTATCTAGGTCTGAGTCTTTGGGTCGATCGCGGAGGACAGTATGGGACGCGTCGAGGGCAAGGTTGCCTTCATCACCGGTGCGGCACGCGGGCAGGGCCGCGCGGAGGCTGTTCGCCTCGCGCAGGAGGGCGCTGACATCATCGCGCTGGACGTCGCGGCACCGGTCGAGACGAACATCGCGCCGGCGGCCACCATGGAGGATCTGAAGGAGACCGCCCGCGCGGTCGAGGCCCTCGATCGGCGGGTGATCCAGGGCCAATTCGACGTTCGCGACTTCGACGGCATGAACACCTTCCTCAAGGGAGCGGTGGCCGAGCTCGGACGCCTCGACATCGTCATCGCGAACGCCGGGCTCTGGAACTACGGGCTGACCGAGGAGATCACCGAGGAGGCGTGGCGGACGGTCATCGACGTCGTTCTCACCGGCGTCTGGCACACCGCCAAGGCGGCCGTACCCATCCTCAAGGAGCAGAGGCAGGGCGGTTCGATCATCTTCACCAGCTCGGTGGGTGGCCTCGCGCCCTACGCGAACGTCGCGCACTACGGTGCGGCCAAGCACGGCGTGGTGGGCCTGATGCGCACCTTGGCGTTGGAGCTCGGCCCGTCCAGCATCCGCGTCAACACGGTGCACCCGACGAGCGTCAACACGCCGCTGGTGCACAACGCTCCGACCTACGCCCTGTTCGCACCCGACCTCACGGAGGAGCAGCGCACGCCGGAGGCTCTCGAGCCTCGTTTCCAGGCGCCCCACGTGCTGCCCGTCGGACTCATCGAGCCGGAGGACGTGGCGAACGCGGTGCTCTGGCTGGCCTCCGACGAGGCGCGCTACGTCACGGGCGTCACGCTGCCCGTCGACGCCGGGAACCTGCTGACCTGAGCGTGAGTGCTCCGCAGGGTTGGAGTGCACACTGGAGCAGGTCGGCCTTGGAGGAACCATGAGCTCGAAGATCGTGTCCGTCGATGGGTGGACCCGCGCCGTGCTCGAGGAGGTGCTGTTTCGTGCGGCAACCCGTGTCGAGTCGGACGACGAGGAGCCGCGCGGCGATCTCCAGATCCCGTTGTCCTTCAGCATCACCGCCGACCCGGCCGGGGTGCTGACCCTGACGTTCTCAAGTGTCACCGAGGGTGACGTGGCCGTACAGCTCGAGCGCCCTTTCTAGTCGTTCAGGCCGGCCCGCCCGGTCCGGTCAGGCCGGGCTGTTCCGGCCTGCTGCATCTGTCGAGGAGACCGATGTCCCGACGCCATATCGGCCTGGGCCGCGAAGGCTCATCGAGCGGGCTGGCCGCGGTCCGCGTACTCGAGATCGCCGACGGTGTCGCCGTCGCGTGGGCTGCGAAGCTGTTCGCCGATCTCGGTGCGGACGTGCTCCGGGTGGAGGAACCGAACGATCGCGTGCGACAGCGTCCGTTCGATGTCCACCGCTGGTTGAACACGAACAAGCGTTCGGTGCGACGCGACGGTGGCTTTGCCGCGCTCCTGGCCGGTGCGGACGTCGTGATCCACGGGCTGGCGGCTGCAGATGCTCAGGCCGCCGGCCTGGACCACGCGACGCTGAGCACCATCGCTCCTCGGCTCGTGGTGTGCGCTCTCACGCCGTGGGGATCGACGGGCCCCTACGCCGGCTTCCGCGGCGAGGAGCTGTCGGTCATTCACGGCTCGAGCTGGGGTTTCCTCTCCCCGGCCGGCGCCACGCGCGTCGAGCTGCCGCCACTGAAAGCGCCGGGTCATCATGCGATGATCAACGTTGCGACATCGGCTGCGACCGCGACTCTCGCTGCGTTCGACGGTGCCCTGCGAACCGGGCAGGGCGAGTACATCGACTTCTCCATGTTCGGCGCGGCCGCGAAGATGACCGAGTTCGCTCCGGCCAAGGCGACGTTCTTGGGCAAGGACGCGTCGCGGTTGGGGAGCAAGTCGGTGATCCCGTGGGGCATCTACCGGTGCACGGACGGCCTGGTGCAGGTGTTGTGCCCCGAGGAGGATCAGTGGCGCGCCTTCCGGGCGATGATGGGTGACCCCGAATGGGCCCATCTCGATGTGTTCGACAGCGCTGAGACACGGTGGCGGAACCCTGATGTCGTCGACTTCTACCTCGCCGAATGGTTCTCGACGCAGACGGTCGCGGACGTCACCGACGCGGCGCAGAAGGTCGGCGTCTGCCTGACGCCGGTCAACTCCGTCTCCCAGTTCGCCGAGGACCCGCACGTGACCGAACGTGGGTTCGTCGTCGAGGATCCGACCGGGCTGCGCCTGCCGGGCGCGCCGTACCGCTTCGACAAGCCCTGGTTCGGCATCAGAACGGCCGCACCGGACCTGTGGGCGAACGACGGCGAGGGCTGGCGCGACGACCCGGCGTCCTTCGTGGACGAGGGCACGGACGAACCGGCGCCGAGTTCCGCACCTCACGGCCGCCCGCTCGAGGGCATCCGGGTCTGCGACTTCACCTGGGTGTGGGCCGGGCCCTTCTGTACCCAAGAGCTTGCTCACCTGGGCGCCGACGTCATCCGCATGGAGTCGCCCTCGAGGCCCGACTACTATCGTCGCGCCCCACTGCACCCGAAGGGGGTCACCCGATCCCTGAACACCTCGGGTGTGTTCCACATGTACAACACCGACAAGCGCAGCGTGGCGATCGACCTTCGGCACCCGGACGCGCGCGAAGTCGTCCTCGACCTCGTCCGGCACTGCGACGTCGTCGTCGACAACTTCAGCGTCGGCGTGATGAACGAGCTGGGGCTGGGCGTCGCCGACCTCCGCGCCGCCAATCCGTCGGTCATCGTCGCCTCACTGTCGGGGTACGGACAGACGGGGCCGAAGTCGCACTACAAGGCCTACGGCTCAGCTGCTGCCGCAATCACCGGCCTCGACGCCGCGAACGGCTACGAGCCAGGGGATGTGCTGGAGCCGGGGCTCTCCATCGGCGACCCGGGTACCGGCCTGGCCGCCGCGTGGGCCATCGTCGCGGCCGTCGTCGCCCGGCGCTGCTCGGGTGAGGCCGCAGTGATTGACGTGGCCATGGTCGAGGCGGTGGCCGCCACTGTCGGCGAACTCTGGATGGAGCAGGTCGCAACCGGTCAGGACCCGGCGCCGAGGGCCAACCGTGATCCCGGGTGGGCGCCACACGGGTGCTATCCGGCGTCGGGCGAAGACCGGTGGATCACCATCGCCTGCACGTCGGAGGACGAGTGGCAGGCGCTGTGCGGTGTCATCGACCCACGTCTGGCCGACGACCCGCGGTTCCGCACCGTCGACGATCGGCGTCGTCACGAAGACGAGTTGGACGCCATCGTGTCGGCGTGGACGCAGGCCCAGGACCGCTGGCAGACGTGCGAACGGCTGCAGGCCGTCGGCGTGCCCGCCTTCCCCTCGCTGTCGCCGCTGGAACTCTGGTCCGGAGACCCCCAGCTGGCTGCCATCGGCATGATCGACGTCATGGAGCATCCCGCGACCGGGTCTTTCGCGCTCCCCGGGGTGCCGTGGCGGCTCGCGAACGGACCGAACGGGCTGCGAGCGCCGGCTCCGTTGCTCGGGCAGCACACCGACGACGTGATGTCCGAACTCAACGGCTACGACTCGGAGGCGATCGCTCGCTTGCGCGGCTCCGGCGTCCTGCCGCTCGCGCAATGACGGCCGCTCCCAGAACTGAAGGGATCGACGATGAAGCCTGACGCGCCCGCCATGTACCCCGGTGCGTTTGCGCGCACGCACCCCGACAAGCCCGCCTACATCATGGCGAGCACGGGTGACACGACCACGTTCGCCGAGCTCGACACAGCGGCGAACAGGCTCTCGCAGGTGCTGCGCGATGCCGGGATCCAGCCTGGTGACCATGTCGCCTTCTGCCTGGAGAACCATCCGCTCTACCTGCAGATCGCGTGGGGCTGCATCTACGCGGGCGCTGTCTTCACACCCTGCTCGTCACGCCTCACGAGTGGTGAGCTCGCCTACATGGTCGAGGACTGCGGCGCGACGGTCTTCATCACCTCGGAGCGGCTGGCGGACCGCGCACGGGAGGTGGTCGACCTCACCCCGGGCGTTCGCCTGCGCCTCATGGTCGACGGGACGATCGAAGGGTATGCGTCGTACGAGAAGCTGACCGCCGCAGCGTCCTCCGACCCTCTGACGGAGCGCGTGGCCGGTATCGACATGTTCTACTCGTCGGGCACCACCGGGCAGCCCAAGGGCGTCAACCGCCGCTTCGTGCCGGAGCCGCTCGAGAGGGGGACGAAGTCGGCCAGGTCGACGACGAGGCTCGTCACGCGCCTGCAAGGCGCCTCCACCGAGAGCGTGTACCTCTCGCCTGCCCCGCTCTACCATTCGGCTCCGCTTCGATTCTGCCTCGCCATGACGGGCATCGGGGCCACCGTCGTGGTCATGGATCGCTTCGACGCGGAGGAGTACCTGTCGCTCGTCGAGCGTTTCAGGGTTACGCACAGCCAGGTCGTCCCGACGATGTTCGTCAGGATGCTCAAGCTCGACCCCGAGATCCGTCGTCGGTACGACCTCTCGTCACTGCAATGTGTCGCTCACGCCTCGGCCCCGTGTCCTGTTCCCGTGAAGGAACAGATCATCGAATGGTTCGGGCCCGTGATCCACGAGTACTACTCCGGCACGGAGGGCAACGGATTCGCCTACGTCACCACCGAGGAGTGGTTGGCGCACAGGGGATCGGTCGGGCGACCACTGGGCTGTCGTGCGCATGTCGTCGACGACGACGGCGTCGAGCTCGGCCCGCGTGAGGTCGGCACCATCTACTTCGAGGGCGGTGCCGGATTCGAGTACCACAACGACTCCGAGAAGACTCGCCAGGGCAGGCACCCTCATGGCTGGACCACCCTCGGTGACATCGGGTACCTGGACGAGGACGGATATCTCTACCTCACCGACAGGCAGGCCTTCGTGATCATCTCGGGTGGGGTGAACATCTATCCGCAGGAGGCGGAGAACGTCCTGATCACGCACCCGCAGGTCGTCGACGTCGCCGTGTTCGGCGTGCCCAACGCGGACTTCGGTGAAGAGGTGAAGGCCGTCGTCCAGCCCGTGACGATGCCGGCGAGTCAGTCTGATGCCGAGTCGCTGGTCGGTGAGCTGATCGCCTACTGTCGCTCCGCCCTCGCCGACCTGAAGTGCCCTCGGTCGATCGACTTCCGGGCCGAGCTGCCGCGCCAGGCAACCGGCAAGCTGTACAAGCGTCTCCTCCGTGACGAGTACTGGACGACGCCTGAAGGCGCATAGAGCTCGGGATCGGGGACGGAGTGTCTCCTCGCGTTCGTGATCTTCCACCACCTGGAGGACCGGGGCGAGACGAAGGAGAGTCTCATGTCTGAACCCGAATCCGCGTGTAGGCCTTGAGTTGCCTTCCGCGTCTGAGTTCGTGAACCAGGACTGGTCTGAAACACCCAGCCACTCAAGGGCTGGCTTGATCCGCTCTTGGGAGGTTGGAGATCATGTCGGACCCGTAGGCCCGCAAGGGGCGCAAGCGGCTGGCCCCGTCGGAGAAGTACGAGTGGTTCGTGCAGGTGCTGACCCAGCAGGCGACCCAGCGCGAGGCGGCGGCCAACTGGGGTGTGGACCGCTCCATGGTGGTGCATGTCTGCTGGGTGGCCACGCAGGGCGCTCTGGACGCGCTGGCCGCTTCGGTGCCCGGCCGGCCCGCCGGTTCGGCGGCCTCACCGGAGCAGACCAGACACGGGTCGTCACACCAGGACGGGCTCACCCGGGCCAGATGCGTGATCGCCTGCGCGAGCAGCGGTGCTGCCGCCTTGAGCCGCTGGTGGTGGCCGGGCTGGTTGGGCAGATACCGGAACAGGTGCCCGACCCGGCAGTAGGTCGAGTCCAACCAGGAAGTCCTCCCCGCAGCACTGTGCCGCCGCCATACCGACCAGTAGCTGCCCCGCGGACAACCCACGGTCCCGGGTATTGATCGGCACGACCGCGGCGTCGAGCCGCTCGATCACCCGAGCTGCTCGACCAGCTCGGTCACCGCGACCAGCCCGGGAGAACATGGTCAGCGACTCCTCCGGCGCGCCGAGCTGCACCCGCGCACGCCGGGCTCGCCGCTTGCGTACTCTTGCCACCCGATAGGTGTCCTTCCACCCGAGATCATCCAGTCGTCGTGAACCGGATCATCCCAGGTCAGCAAGGGCGCCCATCACCGTCTCTCACCCGCACACCGCGCAACTCGCGGATACGGGCCTGAGTCGGGACCTCAGCGGTACCGAGACGGTGGAGCATCGAGAATGAGCATCTTCGCCTCCACGTAGCTGTGCAGGCCCTCCGTGCCGCCCTCTCGCCCGATGCCGGATTGCTTGAAGCCCCCGAAGCACGTGGCGACATCGGTGCGCACGCCGTTGTGGCCGACGGTGCCGGACAGCAGCCGGCTGGACACGTCGCGGGCGCGGTCGACGTCATTGGTGAAGACAGATGCGTTGAGCCCGAACCTGGTGTCGTTGGCGATTCGCACCGCGTCGGCTTCGTTGGCAGCCGGGATGACGCTCAGCACCGGCCCGAAGATCTCCTCCCGACCGATGGTCGAGGAGTTGTCGACATTGGCGAAGACGGTGGGCTCGAAATACCAACCCCGATCGAGGTGCTTCGGGCGTCCGCCTCCGGTGGTCAGGGTGGCGCCCTCGGAGATTCCCTTCGCGACGAAATACTCCACCCGATCGCGCTGACGGCTGGAGGCCAGCGGCCCCATCTCTGTGCCCTCGGCGAACGGGTCTCCGACTACCACCTGGGAGAAGACGCTGGTGAGTGCCTCGACGAACTGATCGTGGCGGGGCTTGCTGACGATGATCCGGGTGACCGACGAGCACACCTGCCCGGCGATCCAGCACTCCGCACCCGACAACGCACGCGCCGCGGTCTCGAGGTCGTAGTCATCCAGAATGACGGCTGCGGACTTGCCGCCCAGCTCAAGCGAGAACCGAGCGAGCCGCTCTCCGCAGATCGACCCGATCCGTTGCCCGGCGGCGTTGGAGCCGGTGAAGGCGATCTTGTCGACGCGCGGGTCTCGGACGAGCTGCTCGGACACCTCTCGGTCCGCGGTGAGGAAGTTCAGGACGCCCGGGGGCAGGCCGATCTCGTCGGCGACCTCGGCGAGGACGTAAGCTTCGCCAGGCGCCTCAGGCGACGACTTGACCACTGCGGTGCAGCCCGCGATCAAAGCCGGCGCGATCTTCAGGGCAATGGTCCCGAAAGCGCCGTTCCATGGCACGATCGCGCCGACAACGCCGACAGGCTCGCGAACGATCATGCCGAACCCGTCACCGAAGCTCGTGGCAACAGGCTCCTCGAACGGGAATGTGTCGGCCAGGTCGGCGTAGTACTCGAACAGCTTCGCCTGAGTCTCGCCGTCGAACTTGGACATGGTGTAGAGGATCCCCGACTCGCGCGTCCAAAACTGCGCGAAGTCCTCAGAGCGGCGTCGGATCCCGTTGGCGAGTTCTCGCATGTACTCGGCGCGCTTCCGGTGGGACATGCGCGGCCACGGTCCTTCGTCGAACGCCGCCCTGGCCGCAGTCACCGCCGCCGACATGTCGGAGCTCTGCGCCTCCGGCACACGCAGAAAGATCTCCTCAGTAGCGGAGTCGTCCACCTCGAAGGTGGCGTCCGAGGAGGGGCGGACCCACTGCCCGCCGATGAAGAAGGCGTCCGGGTGGCTGAGTGCCGCCGGCGCCGTTTCCGCAATACTCATCTTCACTCCAGTTCGGATGGGAATCAGGCAGCCCATGTCTGGCGACAGGCGGGGTGGGATCGAGCAGGCAGACGTGTGCCGGGCCGGATGGCCGGCGGCTGCTCGCGCCCGGGTCCCACCCTGGTAGAAGCGTGACCGCCACAGTGCTCCATGACTCGATGGTTTAGTCTGCGACTAACTATAGCCCTGTGTGATGCGGTGCACAACCTGGCGTCGCGCCAAGGTCCACCGCTTGTCGACCTGAATACGGCGATGGCGCTGTCCAGTGAGGTGATCTCAGCAAGGAGTGGCGGGTGGCTGGGCCGACACGCCCAAGTGGGATGATCCGGGCAGGTCCGATGTGGACGCGGGGTCCTCAGGTGGAGGAGTTCTCACCACATGAACCTCTACCGCGACGAGGACCCCGCGTGATCGTCTATCGTGCCATGATCGACGCCCCCGGTGAACTCGTGCGGACGGTGTCAGCGCTGTTGCGCGCCGAGCGCCGCGCCCGCGGCACCCGGAAGGGCACCCGGGCACTGGCCGCCCAAGGCTGGTCGCACGTGATCGTCGACGGGAGGGTCTTCCGTACCGATCGCTGCGCCGAGACCACCACCAGCAAGAAGGGTGAGGCGATCAACGCCTGGTACTCCGGGAAACACCGCGCTCCCGGCGGAAACATCCACGCAGTCATGCGCCCCGACCCCGCTCCGGACAACCAGGCCTTCAACACCCCCGCTGCGGGCGACCCGCGGCCTCGGAGAACGCGGATTCGCCCTGCTCGCCGGACGCTGGCGAGCACTGCAACGCATCACCGCCAGCCCCTCCAGGATCATGCGGCTGGAAAACTTCAGCGCTCGATCATTGAGTTGTGGAGCGATGGTCGCTTGCCCTGTACGGTCTGCCTCAGCGCTCTCCGCGTGGCGGTCCAGCTGTCTGCGCTGCGCGCCGGGGAGGCTGAGCGCGAGGAGGGCACGTGGCAGAGATGCGTCCGACAGCGGCGGAGCACTACCGCAGCCAGGGCTGGTGGCCTGAGAGATCCGTCGGTGCAATGGTCAGGTCGCGGGCGGCACGAAACCCGGAGGGTCTGGCCTACATCGGGGATCGCGGCACGCTCAGCTGGGCGGAGTACGACAGTCGCGCCGACCACCTCGCGGCGCGACTGGCGGGCTTGGGCCTGCAGGTCGGCGATCGGGTCGCGGTGAGGATGCCGGACGGTCCGCCGCTCCACGTCGCGTACTTGGCCTGCGAGCGGGCCGGGCTGGTGATCGTCGGCGTTCCGCTGCGGGCTGGAGACCGGGAGGTCGACAGTCTCCTCCGAACGACCGAAGCGAGCGCGCTCATCTGCCCTCCGGCCGACCGGGATCGCGCGGCGGCCGAGTTCGTCCGGGAGCTCCGCACTCGCGGGGCCCGACTGAACTTCCACGTCGAGGTCCACGACGAGGAGGTCGTGTCGTTCGACTGGCGGGCCGGTGCGATGGAAGCGTTCCCCGACCAGGCTGCCCCGATCACCGGACGTGAGCTGGCTGTCGGCGACCTCTGGATGATCAGCCCGACGTCGGGCACCACAGGGCTGCCGAAGTGCGTGCAGCAGGTGCAGCTCAAGTTCATGTACATGGTCCGGCTCGCCGAGGAGGCCGCGAACCTGGGAGATGGCGACGTCATGATGGTCGTCGTGCCGAACTCCGTGGCCTTCGGCCTGTGGTCTGCGCACATGCTTCCCGCCCAGCTCGGCGTCCCCTGTGTCCTGCGCGAACGCTTCGACGCCACGGACATGATGCGGGCGATCGCCGAGCATCGGGTGACCGTGCTCGCCGCCGTGACGACGCAGTTCCTCCTCATGCTGACTGACCAGGCGTTCGCCGAGGCGGACCTGTCCTCACTGCGAGTCCTCTACACCGGAGGAGAGCGAATTCCGCCCGACCGGGCTCGGGAGTGGGAGGGTCGGACCGGCTCGACGATCCTCACGTTCTACGGGTCGAGCGAGATCGGACCCCTCACGTACACGAGGCTTGCCGACGACGCAGACGTGCGGCTCTCGACAGTCGGGCGCATCGTGCCCGGGACTGAGTGCCGCCTCTTCGACGAACAGGGGAAGGATGTCACCGCGTCCGGTGGACCTGCGCAACCCGGAGGCCGCGGGCCAGGGGTCTTCGGCGGCTACTGGCAGGACGACGAGGCCAACGCAGCGCTGTTCACGTCGGACGGCTTCCTCCTCATGCCTGACTTGGTCACAGTGGACGAGGAAGGGCTGATGCGGGTGGTCGGCCGAAAGGCCGACATCATCATCCGCGGCGGCAAGAATCTGAGCGCCGCCCGGATCGAGGAGGAGGTCGGCTCACATCCCGACATCGACCTGGTCGCGGCCGTCGCCGTGCCCGACCCCGTCTTCGGGGAGCGCGTGTGCGCGGTGGTGACGCTGCGAAACGCCCGGCGGAGCCTCTCTCTGGCCGACCTGTCTGACCATCTCGCCGACCGAGGGGTGGGCAAGGAGTACTTCCCGGAGCAGTTGCTCATCGTCGAGGACATGCCGCAGTCAGCAGGTGGGAAGATTGCGAAGAGTGAGCTGAAGGCCACGATCGCGGCACGGTCGACCGCCGGGTGAGCAGTCTGCGACTCGACGCGAGCAGAGTGGACCGCCCTCCTTCTTGAGCGCTGAGCCGCCGCTCAGCGCACATCACCGATGTCGACCGCAGGGTCGACACGAAGATCGACGAGGAGTGGCGGTCTCCCGCCGAGACTCTGCGACCGACCTCATCGAGGCCCGACTCACTGCGCACGGTCACTCCTGCGATGCCCGTTCCCCGCGCGACCTCGTCGAAGGACGGCCACGGAAGGAGCGAGAACTTCGGGTCGAGGCCCCGCCTTTCCAGTGAGGACCACTCCGGACCGCTCCAACGGCCATCATCACTGCCGCGCGCTCGTCGACCGCACCGACGTAGGGCAGACCCAGCGCCGAATGGCCCGGTGAACCTCTGTGGTCACCGCACTAGTCAGCGACTCGTCCGGAGCGCCGACCTGCACCCGCGCACGCCGGCCTCGCCGCTTGCGTACTCTTGCCACCCGATAGGTGTCCTCTCGACCCTGATGACTGTGTCGTCGCAAACACGATCATCGCAGGTGAGCAGGACACCTGTCGTTCTCTCACCGTCCGCGAGCGCCCACTACTCGCGGATACGGGCTGAGCACGCGCGACTGCACAGCGTCCAGTCGGACCGCACGTCCGTGGGCCCGGGGCCCCTGTGGAAAAGCCCGTCCCGCCGGAGACCAGCCCCGGCGTGTCGGGCCGGAGCACCGATCTTGCAAAGTCCCCCTCGTGATGCGGCCTCAGCCGACCGGCTCGATCAGCTCGGCGCCGTCGTGTCGTAGCGCATGGTGAATCTGATCCGGTCTCCGCGGATGCGGCGGCGCAGGTACATCGTGGGGATGAGGTCAGGGTCGACGTTGACGCCTTCGCGAAGCATCACCGGCCCGCCTGGGGGGATGGCCAGAAGGGCGGCGTCCTCCCTGTTGGCGACGCCGGCGGTCAGGGAGCGCCAGGAGTGGCGCAGTCGAAGGCCGTGGTGGTCCTGGAGGATCTGGAAGAGCGCGACGCGTTCGGTGACGTGGTGGGGGAAGCCGGGGAAGCGGGCAGCGTCGAGCCAGTAGCTGCTGACCAGGAGGGGCTGTTGGCCGGTGCGGACGAGAGTGTCGACGCGGACGAGTGGCCCGGGGGGTTCGAGGGCGTCGGTGGCGGCGGGGTCGGTGTCGTGGTCGGTCAGGTGGACGAGGGTCTCGGTCTGGTCCTCCTGGACGTGTTCGGCGAGGGAGGCGGTGCTGCCGGCGTCGGCGTCGGTGGAGGGCATGAGTGGGAGGTCGAGGTTCACGATCATCACCGGTTCGGCGACGTAGGTTCCCGAGCCCTGCCGGACGGTGACGTGGCCGGCGCGGGCGAGCTCGCCGATGGCCTGGCGGATGGTGAGGCGGTTGACGCCCCACTCGGTGGCGAGTTCGGTCTCGCTGGGCAGGCGTTGGCCGGGGCCGATTTCGCCGTCGCGGATGCGGCGGCGGATCTCGGCCTCGACCTGGCGGTAGACGGGCGGGTCGCCGCGGCGGCCGGTGCGGCTGGTGGTCATCGCAGTCCGGAGCGGACGAAGGCGTTGACGACCTGGCGTTGCAGGAGAAGGTAGACGGCGAGGATCGGCAGGCACAGGGCCCCGGCGGCGGCCATCATCGCACCGTAGTCGGTCCCGGCCTCGGTGATCAGGCTGCGCAGCCCGATCTGGACCACGGAGGCGGGGTCGGACAGGACGAGCAGGGGCCAGAAGTACTCGTTCCAGGCGGTGACGAACAGCAGGATCGCCAGGGCGGCCAGGGGGCCGCGCAGTGAGGGGACGACGACGGTCCACAGCGTGTTCCAGTGTGAGCGGCCGTCCATCCGGGCGGCGTCGAGCAGCTCACGCGGGAACGAGCGCATGTGCTGGCGCAGCAGCAGGACCGCGAAGGGCGCGGTGATCTGGGGAATGATCACGCCGGTGAGGGTGTTCAGCCAGCCCAGGTTCGACAGGAGCACGTAGTTGGGCAGCATCGTGACCTGGAACGGGACGAGCCAGGTCGCGACGAAGACGAGAAAGAGGATCCGTTCCCCGCGGAAGCGCCAGCGTCCGAAGGCGTAGGCGGCGAGGAGCGCGGTGAACAGCTGGCATGCTGCGACCCCGAGCGCCATGAGCGCGGTGTTGCCCACCAGTCCGCCGAGTGGCAGCAGCTGAGCGGCGGCACGCAGGTTGTCCAGACTGAGCCCGGTTGGCAGCACGGACTGGGTGAGCGCCTCGTCCCGCGGCCGCAGCGCCGTGAGGTACATCCACAGGATCGGCACCAGGCTGAACACGGTGATCGCGATCAGCACGCCGTGTCCGGCGGCGAGGCCGAACCGGCCCCGTGACAGGGACGGCCTCGCGATGGTGGTCGTGGGGTCAGTCATCGTGGAAGCTCCAGCGGTCCATCAGCCACACCGCACCCCAGGCCAGCAGCCCGAAGCCGAGGAAGAACAGCACGCTGGCGGCGGAGGCGAGCCCGACGTCGAAGGAGCCGAAGGCGGTGTCGTAGAGCAGGTAGTAGAGGTTGGTGGTGGAGTCCCCCGGACCGCCCTGGGTGAGGACCTGGATCATCGGGAACATCAGCTGGGCCGCCGAGAGGATGGTCAAGGTGACCATGAACAGCAGGGTCGGGGAGAGCAGGGGCAGGGTGATCCGGCGGGTGATCTGGCCCTCGGTCGCTCCGTCGGTGCGGGCGGCGGCGGCGTAGTCGTCGGAGATGCCCGACACTCCGGCGGAGACGACGAGGACCGCGAAGCCGAGCAGCTGCCAGCCGACGATGACCACGATCGACCACATGGCCCACGTGGGGTCGCGCAGAAACGAGATGGGCTCGACGCCGAGGAGCCCGAGCGCCTGGTTGACCAGGCCACCGGGGTCGAGCAGCCAGCGCCAGACGATCGCGGTGACGACCGGAGCGATCAGGTAGGGCGCGAAGATCGCGGTCCGGTAGAAGGCGCGGGCTCTGCCGTGGACGCGTTGGGAGACCAGGACGACCAGCACGGGGACGACGATGGTGAACGGCAGCAGTCCCAACAGGTAGAGCAGGGTGTTCGTGGTGGCCCGGCCGAGTTGGGGGAGGTCGAAGGCCTCGCCGTAGTTGGACCAGCCGGCCGGTCGGGCCGGGGAGGTCGGGACGAGGTTCCAGTCGTAGAAGGACAGCTGGATGGTCTGGACGAGCGGGGAGTACACCCAGATCGCCAGTCCCGCCAGCGCGGGGACGAGGTAGAGGTAGGGCGCGGCGCCGCCGGCGAGCCGGCGCAGCAGCGGGCGGCGGACCACCGGCCCCGGGACGCCGCGCGGAGCCGGCGGGGCCGGCTCCACGAAGTGCCCGGGGGCCGGGGCCGGTCGATCGAGCAGGTCGGTCATGAGGGTCCCGTCACGACGTGGGCATCAGGGACTGGGCACTGGCCTGTGCGGTGGCCAGGGTGGCGGCGGGGTCGGCGCCGCGGAAGACGATCTCGTCGGTGGCCTTGGCCAGGGTCGTGCGGATCTGCTGGTAGTTGGGGCCGGGGTAGGACACCCAGGGCTCGAGGCGGTCGAGCTGGGCGACGTTGGGCCGGACGAAGTCGGGGTGGGCGTCGGCGAAGGACTTGAGGTAGGCCGGGTCGTCGATCAGCGAGGCGCGCAGCGGGACGTAGCCGATGTTCGAGGTGATCGTGGTCTCGCTCTGTGCGCTGGTCAGGAACTTGATGAGCTCCCAGGCGGCCCGCTGTTTGGCGGGGTCCTTGGTCAAGATGAACAGCGCTGATCCGGAGTTGGTGGGGACCGACGGGGTGGTGCCGAAGCCGGGCATCGGCGCGGCGGCGGCCTGCCACTTGCCGTCGGAGGACTTGAGGATCGCGTTCTGCAGGGCGGCGGAGGTCAGCAGCATGCCGAGGTTGCCGCGCAGGAAGGCGTCCTGGGCGTCGTTGCCGGAGATGTTCGGCTGCGCGTTGGGGCCGGCCTGGGTGATTTTCTGCATGCCGGCGAAGGCGGCGACGGTGTTCGGGTCGGTCCAGGTCAGGGACTTGCCGTCGGCGGAGAGGAGCCGCCCGCCCGCGGAGCGCGCGATGCCGGTGAGGCACCAGTCGCCGCCGGAGGCGGCGTCGAGGCAGGACAGGTAGGCGCCGCCCGTCGTGCCCGGGACCTTGGCGATCGCCGCGGCCGCGGTGGCGACCTCGTCCCAGGTCTCGGGCGGGTTGCTCGGGTCGAGGCCGGCCTTGCGGAACAGGTCGGCGTTGAGGAACAGCATCGGGGTGGAGAACACGTAGGGGATGCCGTAGGTGGTGCCGTCGAGGTCGCCGAGGACCGCGGCGCGGGGCGCGTAGGGGTGCGGCCCGTCGGTGAGCAGCTTCTGGACCTCGTCGTGGCCGACGAGTTCGTCCAGTGGCTGGGCGCCGAGGTCGCTCGCGGTGTAGCGCAGGTCGGCGAAGGTGAGCTGGCCGACGTCCGGGGGGTTCCCGGCGACGACCTGGCGCTGCACGCTCTGGGCGATCTCGTTCGCGGCGCCCTGCGGCGGCACGGCCTCGACGTGGATGTTCGGGTGCTGCTTCTCGAACTCGGCGACCAGCTTGCGGGTGGTGTCGCCGAAGATGCCGGCGCTGGCGAGGTTGTAGGACTCCCAGCGGATCGAAACCTGCTGGTCAGGGGCCAGCTCGGGGATGATCGCGGTGGCGCTGTCCGAGCTCGCGGCGGTGGTGGTGGGGACGGCGGCGCAGCCGGCCAGGGCGGCGGCGAGGGCGACCACCAGGGCGGGGAGGGCGCGGCGGAGTGTCATGGACGGTGGTCCCTTCAGGACACGAGAGCGGGGGCCGGGGCCGGCTCCCAGGTGAGTCGACGGCCGCTCTGCCGCCCGAAGAGATGGATGTGCTCGGCGCGGACGGTGAAGGTCGCCGCGGCGCCGGGGGTGAGTTCGAGGGGCCGCGGTCCGCGGACGCTGACCCGGGCGTCGCCGACCAGGACCTCGGCGACCTCCTCGCTACCGAGGTTCTCCACGATGTCCACCCGTCCCCGCAGCTCGCCGTCGGCGGCCGGGACGAGGTGTTCGGGGCGGATGCCCAGCAGCACGTCGGGCACTCCGGGGTCGCCTCGGTGGGGCAATGACAGCTCCAGCCCCGCAGCGCGCAGTACCAGCCGGGAGTCGGGCCCGGTGCCCAGCTCGGCGGGCAGCAGGTTCATCGGTGGGGCACCCATGAACCCGGCGACGAACGCGGTCGCGGGTCGGTCGTAGATGTCCACCGGGGTGCCGAACTGTTCGATGCGGCCCTGGTCGAGCACGGCGACCTTGGTGGCCATGGTCATGGCGTCGATCTGGTCGTGGGTGACGTAGACGAAGGTCGTGTCCAGCCTGCGGTGCAGCGAGATCAGCCTGGTCCGCGTACTCGCCCGCAGCTTCGCGTCGAGGTTGGACAACGGCTCGTCCATGAGGAACGCCTCAGGCTCACGGACCATCGCGCGGCCCAGCGCGACCCGCTGTCGCTGCCCGCCGGAGAGCTCCTTCGGGCGACGACGCAGCAGCGGACCGAGATCGAGCAGATCGGCCACGTCGTCGACCCGGCGGCGCAGCTCCTCCTTCCCGGTCCTTCGCACGCTGAGCCCGAACCCGAGGTTGCGCTCCACCGACAGGTGCGGGTAGAGCGCGTAGTTCTGGAACACCATCGCCAGGTCCCGCTCACGCGGAGGCAGCGCGGTGACGTCCCGGCCGTCGACCAGGATCCTGCCCTCGGTGGGCTCCAGCAGCCCCGCGATCATGCGCAGCAGGGTGGTCTTGCCGCAGCCGCTGGGGCCGAGCAGGACGAGGAAGTCGTTGCGCTCGGTCGCCAGTGACACCTCCGCGACGGCGGTCGTGTCGCCGAACCGGCGCACGATCCCGTCGAGCTCGACGGCGGCCACTAGACCGCGGCCGCTTCGGCGGTCATCGCCTCGATCGCCTCGGCGATCTGCGGGACCTCGGCGGTGGTCAGCTGCGGCATCCCCGGCACCAGCGCGAACTCGGCGGTGACGGCGCCGTCGGCCACGGTGTACTCGACGTAGCCGAGCTCCTCGTGGGCGTCGGGCAGGGAGTCCTCGCCCGCAGCCAGGAACGCGGTGGCAGGCGCCCACACCTCGAGCGCATTCGCCCGCTGCGTCCGGCGGTAGCGGTGCAGGTGGCCACATCCGACCGCACGCAGCTCGACGCCCTCGAGCAGCGCGAGCAGGCGGTCACGGGCGACCGGGCCGACGTCCACCTGGTGGTCGACCGGCTCGTCGGAGACCGACCACAGCGGCTTGTGCAGGAACAGCAGCACGGGCTTGCCGGCGGGCAGCTCGACCAGGGTCTGCTCGAGCCAGCGCCACTGGTCGGCCTCGCGCTGCAACCCGGACCCGAGCAGCTCGCTGTCGACACCGATCAGAACGGCCTCGTCGGTGTCGTGGCGCCAGTGGTCGGGGCCGAACACCGCCTCGTGGGCGGCGACACGCGCGTCGGTCACGACGAGACCGGCCCAGGCGTCGACCCCCGGCATCCCGACGTCGTGATTGCCGGGGACGACCAGCAGCGGCGCGTCGATCAGGTCGAGGAGCTCGCGGGAGCGGGCTCGGTCGGCGGCGTCGTCGGGGTGCAGGACCTGGACGTCGCCGGAGTGCACGACCACGTCCGGGCGGACCTGCTCGTTGAGGTGGGCGGCGAGCATCCGGAACCCGGCCTCGGTCGGTCCGCCGGCCGCGGTCAGGTGGGTGTCGGAAATCTGCACGATCTTCATGGGACTCTCCCTGCTGGTCAGTCGGTGAGGGCGGCGTGGAGACGGTCGATCGCCTCGTCGGGCACGCCGTGCCCGACGAGGTAGGCGCGGGCGCCGTCGTACTCGTCCGCGAGCACCCGCAGCAGCGCAGTGACCGACTCGGGGCGGGCGCCGCGCAGCGTTTCGTCGGCGGAGTCCGTGGCACCGGACTCGGCGTGCACCGAGGCGAAGAACTCGGCCGTGAGGTACTCGGCGGTCAAGGCGTAGTCGGTCGCGACGACGTCGTCGGGCACCCCGATCGCGGAGAGCACCAGCGCGATCACCACGCCGGTCCGGTCCTTGCCCGCCGCGCAGTGCACCAGAGCGGGCAGCGCGCCCGGCGCGGCGAGATCGGAAACGATCTCCGCCAGTCGGGGGCCACGCTCGCGGATCAGGGCGACATACAGCTCGCCGAGGGGGTCGGAGGAACCGTCGTCCAGCGTCCCGAGCAGGGCGCGGGGGTCGAGGGGCCGGCGGACCACGGTCGGGACGACCGCGTCCAGGCCGGTCGGCAGCGCGACGACCTCGACGTCGTCCCGCAGGTCGATCACGGTCCGGAGCCCGAGCCCGGCCAGGTCGGTGTCGGCGGTGAAACGGGCGGCGTCGGATCGGAAGAGCCGACCCCACCGGGTCCTAGCGGCTCCGCCGATCGGATAGCCGCCGACATCACGCAGGTTGTAGGTCGCGCCGACCGGGAGCCGGCGCAGAGGAGCTGAAGTGGTCACCACGCCATTCATCTAGACGAAAGTGACGAGACCATCTCCGATCGGGTGAATCCTGTTTGACGCGGAGACATCTAGATGGATGGAATCACGTCACGACATCCGGCACCCCCTCGCTGGGGACCGGGCCCGGCCGACGACGCGACGGAAGCGGCAGACGGCGGACCGTCCTGCGGCATCCGATCCGCGGACCGGGGCGGCGGCACCGGCCCTCGACCCGGGGTACGTGACGACCGTGCCCGGCAGCCACGGGATCTTCCACGCCGACGGCGTCGACCCGGCCGTCCTCGAGGCCGACGCGCGGACGGCCACGACCACGCGGCGCGGCAGGCGAAGAAGACGAGGTCGAGCTCGTTGCGGACGTCAAAGTGCCAGTCCTCGTCGGACATCTCCGTCAGTGGGGCGAACCTCGGGGCCGAGGCGTTGTTGAACGGCACGTCGATGCCGCCGTGCTCTGCCGCTGCCGCGTCGATCCACGCGGTGGTCTGTCCGGAGTCGCCGAGGTCGACCGGCGCGGTGCCGGTCCTCCGCCCGCCGGTGGCGGTGACCTCCGCGACCGTCGCGTCGAGGTTCTCCTTGCGCAGGTCGCAGCCGACGACCGTGGCGCCCTCGGCCGCGAACCGAAGTGCGCTCGCTCGGCCCATGCCGCGGGCGGCACCGGTGCGGAGGGCGACCTCGCCCTCGAGACGCCCGCTCAGGGTCGCAGATGCCGGGCGAACCAGTCGCCCGCCTCGTTCGCGGCGACGGCCAGGCGGTCCTGGTCACTGTAGAGCGTCATGTGCGTGGTGCCGCCGAGGACGGTGAGGTCCTTCTTGGTGGTCGGCAGCGCGTTGAAGGCGCCGATCTCGAGGTCCCAGAGGGTGAGGTCGTCGTGCTCGGCGACGAGCATCTTCGTCGGCACGTCGTAGATCCGGCGGACGAAGGGCATGATGTCGTAGTTCAGCAGCAGGTCGACCGACTCCACCGTGGACAGGTTCTGGTAGAGCGGCGCCTCGGTCTCCTTGAGCGCCTTGAAGGTCGTGTAGGTCTCCACGAACGGCCAGGCGGAGATCTCGTTGTCCGGGTCGGGGCTGGCGTGCGGGAGGTACAGGCGCTTGTCCGGGTCGTCGTAGCGCAGCGCGCGGTCCTCGAGGATGGTCTTCCACAGGGTGCGGTACCCGCGGGTGCCGTGGACGCGGCGCATGTTCTCGTAGCCGTCGACGACGGGGATCTGCGAGACCACGGCCTTGACCCGGGGGTCGGTCGCGGCGAGCACCAGGACGTGTCCGCCGGAGTAGGAGATGCCCCACGCCCCGAGCCGGGCGGCGTCCACGTCGTCGCGGCGCTCGAGGTAGCTCAGGGCGTTCTGGTAGTCCCGGATCTGCATCCAGGGGTCGAGGTGCTGGCGGACGTCGCCGTCCGAGACGCCGAGGTTGCGGTAGTCGAAGACCAGGGCGCCGATGCCTCGGGAGGCGAACTCCTGGGCGTAGTAGGGCATCACGAGCTCGCGGACGTAGCACCAGCCGCCCGCGAGGACGACCGCGGGCGTGGGGCCGGTTGCGCCGTCCGGAGCGTAGTACCAGCCGCGGATGGTCTGCCCCTCGCTGGTGATCTCGATGTCGGTGCGGGTCATTGCAGCCTTTCAGTTCAGGACGAGGACGGGCTTGATCACCGAGTGGGGCCACGTCGCCCCGATGGCGTCGTCGGTCTTGTCGAAGTCGAAGGCGGCACCAGCCGGTCGAACGGGAAGCGGCCCGCGCGCCACTGGTCCAGCAGCGCCCTCCGTGTGGTCCCCGCCAGCCAGGCCCGGGTGTCGTGCGCCCCCACCACCGCGATGGACCGCGGACGGTAGAAGCTCGTGTCGTACTCGGGAGGCTCGCCCCTCGACGAGAAGCTCCTGCTCACGGGCCCGCAGCTCGGTCATCGTGCTCCTCCTCGAGGGGGCCCCGGACTTCGGTGCACCCCGTCGGAGGCTCGGGCGCGGAGGGTTAGCGGTGGCGTTACCGCGCGGCCTGCGGCCGCCGAGTAACGGCGCCGGTAATACGGGTCTGATGAGAGTGCCGTCACAACCCGGGCGCGCGGGACGTCTCCGCGCGCCCGCCGGGAAACCCGCCCCTGACGAGGAGGTCACGTGGAACAGCGAACGTCGGAATGGGACCCGCTGAGCGAGTACAGCGTCAAGTGCCCCGCCGAGCACGACAACGAGGTGCGCAGCAAGTGCCCCGTCGCCTGGTCCGACCAGTTCGACGGGTTCTGGGGCGCGTTCTCGCACGAGGCCATCACCCAGATCACCCGGGACACCGACTCCTTCGTCTCCGCACCGACCCAGACCTGGCCGCCGATGAACACCGGCGCGCCGTGGCTCCCCCTGCAGTCGGACCCGCCGCAGCACCGCCAGTACCGCAAGCCGCTCGTGCCCTTCTTCCGGGGCGAGCGGGTGGCGAGCTTCGAGCCGCGGATCACCGAGCTCACCAACGAGCTGATCGACAAGTTCGCCGACAAGGGACGTGCGGACCTCGCGTTCGACCTGAACATCCCGCTCCCGGCGATGGGCATCTGCCTGCTGCTCGGGCTCCCCGAGAAGGACTGGGAGTACTTCTACCGCTGGACCACGACGATCGTGGAGAGCTCCGCGGTGGGTGACCTCGCGGCGATCGGCACCTGCTTCCAGGAGGTGACCGCATTCGCCGACGAGTGGATCGCGCGGCGCCGCAAGGAGTCCCACGACGACATCGTCGACGCCATGCTGCGCAGCGAGGTCGACGGCAGGCCGCTCACGGACAACGAGATCCGCGGGACCTTCACCCTCATCTTCTCCGCCGGGCACCAGACGACCGCCGACGCACTGACGACGTCGATGATCTATCTGGCGAAGAACCCGGAGGACCGGCACCGGCTCGCGCAGAACCCCGACCTGCTGCCCGCGGCCACCGTGGAGTTCATCCGTCTCGCCGCGCCCATCCGGGCGCTGGCCCGGACGGCGGTGAAAGACACCGAGGTCGAGGGACGGCTGATCAAGGCGGGCGAGCCCGTCACTCTGATGTTCGGCGCGGGCAGCCGGGACGAGAAGGTCTTCGACAACCCCGACGCGTTCGACCCCGCGCGGGACAACCGCCGCCATCTCGCCTTCGGCACCGGCATCCACCGCTGCATCGGCGAGGAGCTCGCCAAGCTCGAGGTGCGGGTCGTGCTGCAGGAGCTGCTGCGGCGGATCCCGGACTGGGAGCTCGACGGTGAGGGCGACCGGTCGTCGTGGCCGACCAACGGCTACCACAAGCTGCCGGTCACCTTCCCGGTGGCGGGAGGTGCCCGATGAGGTCACGTGCGGCCGTCCTGACCGGGAAGAGCCGGGACTGGGAACTCGTCGAGGTCGAGCTCGACCCGCCCAAGCAGGGCGAGGTGCTGATCAAGTTCGTGGCCGCCGGGCTCTGCCACTCCGACGAGCACTCGCGGCGTGGCGAGTTCCAGCCCCGGCTGCCGATGATCGGTGGCCACGAGGGCGCCGGGATCATCGAGGAGGTCGGGCCCGGCGTCGTGGGTCTGGAGCCCGGTGACCACGTGGTGTGCAGCTTCATCCCGAGCTGCGGCAGCTGCCGCTACTGCTCGACGGGCAGGCAGAACCTCTGCGACCTCGGCGCGTTCGCGCTCGAGGGCTGCATGCCGGACGGGACCTTCCGCGCCCACGGGGACGGCCAGGACTACGGGCGCATGTGCCTGGTCGGGTCGTTCGCCCAGTACGGGGTGCTGTCGCAGCACTCCGTGGTCAAGGTCCCCGAGCACCTCCCGCTGGAGGTGGCCGTGCTCGTCGGGTGCGGGGTGCCGACCGGGTGGGGTGCGGCGATCAACGCCGGCGAGGTCCGGCCCGGCGACACGGCCGTCGTGTACGGGATCGGCGGGATCGGGATCAACGCGGTGCAGGGCGCCCGCGTCGCCGGAGCCCGGCACGTCGTGGCGGTGGATCCGCTGCAGTACAAGCGGGACACGGCGCTGAAGCTGGGGGCCACGCACGCCGTCGGCAGCGCCGAGGAGGCCCAGGAGCTGATCACCCGGCTGACCTGGGGGCAGGGCGCCGACCAGTCGATCGTGACCGTCGGGGTGCTGGAGGAGGAGGTCGTCCGCTCGGCCTTCGACGTCCTCGGCAAGGGCGGCGTCGAGGTGATCATCGGCCTGTCCTCACCGGAGGCGGTGAACATCAAGGTCCCCGGCTTCTTCCTGGTCAACTGGGAGCGGCAGATCCGGGGCAGCCTGTTCGGCTCGTCGAACCCGCAGTACGACATCCGCAGGATGCTCGCCCTCTACGAGGACGGGATCGTGAAGCTGGACGAGCTGGTCACCGCCCGCTACACCCTGGACGAGGTCAACCAGGGGTACGCGGACCTGGAGGCGGGCAAGAACATCCGCGGGATCATTGTGCACGAGCACTGAGCCCCTCCCCAGCACGACGGCGCCGCCCGGGTCGGACCCGGGCGGCGCCCTCGTGGTGGGGGTCAGACCGTGGCCGCGGTGGCGCGGTCCAGCGCCTCGATCTCGGCAGCGGGCACCCCGAGCTCCGCGAGCACCTCCCGGGTGTGCTGCCCGACCCCGGGCGAGGCCGTGCGTGCCGCCGCCGGTGTCCCCTCGAACGTGCAGGGGGTGTTCACCGTGCGGTACCGGGTGCCCGCATGCTCCATCTCCAGGAACGCCCCGGCGGTCGCCGTCCCCGGGTCGGCCACCGCCTCGCCGAGTGACCGCACCGGCGCGAAGGGGACGCCCGCCGCGGTGAGCCGCGCGGACCACTCCGAGAGCGTGCGCTGGCGGAAGAGCTCGTCGAGTGCCTCCACGAGGGCCGGGCCCGCCTTGGCCAGTGAACGCCGGTCACCGGAGCGGAAGCGTGAGTCGTCGTCGAGCCAGTGCGCGTCCAACGCGGTGAGCAGCGCGGACCACATGCGGTCGGGCAGCATGCACTGCAGCCAGAGCCACCTGCCGTCGGCGCAACGGAAGCAGTTGACCGTCGGCACGGGGGCCCGGGTACGGTCGTTCACGCGCTCACCCTCCGGTTCCCGCAGGGCGTCGGCGACGTCGGAGGCCATGAGCCACATGGCCGTCCGCAGCAGCGAGCCGGTCACGTGCTCGCCGACCCCGGTCCGCTCGCGGCGGAACAGCGCCGCGGCGATCGCCCCGGCGAGTGCCGTCCCGGTGGCCCGGTCGCCCATGCCGCCCGCAGGCTGCGGCGGCACCCCGTCACCGTCCGCGTAGAGTGCCGCGAGGCCGGAGGCCGACCAGAACGCGCCGTGGTCGTAGCTCGCGACGTCCTGTGCCGGGCCGAGCCCGTAGCCGGTGATCTGGCCGTAGACCAGCCGCGGGTTCCGGTCGCGCTGGCGCCGCGGGTCCAGCCCCGAGCCGGGCCAGCGCAGCGGGCCGCAGGTTGGTCACGAACACGTCGGCGCTCGCGAGCAGCCGGTCCGCGACCGCTCGGCGGCGTGGTCCAGGGGCGGTCCGGATCGCGCGGCCATCTCCGACCAGATCCAGGGCCCGGCGACCTCGCCGAGGCGGATGCTCGGGGCTACGTGTCGATCCGTGGGCGCAAGAAGGACATCGTCCTGCGCGGTGGGGAGAACATCCCGGTCACCGAGGTGGAGGACCTGCTGCACCGCCATCCCCGGGTCGGCGAGGTCGCGATCGTCGCGATGCCGGATCCGGTCATGGTGGAGCGCGCCTGCGCCTACGTCGTACCCGACGGCGTGGCTCCGACGCTCGCCGAGCTCACCGACTTCCTGCGCGAGCACCGGATCGCGCCCCAGAAGCTGCCCGAACGGCTCGAGATCGTCGAGGAGCTACCGAAGACCCAGTCCGGCAAGGTCCAGAAGTTCCGGCTGCGCGAGGCGATCCGCCGCACGATCGCCGAGGAGACCTCGGCGACCGCCTGACCGACCCAGCATCCCCGCACGACCTGAGGAGAACCGCACGTGGCGCGCTACAGCACGGCCGAGGCCCGGGAGTGGTCCGCTCGGAGATGAAGGGCGTCTGCAACGTCATCATCCCGTCCTACACCGCGGACCTGCGCGGGCTGAACGAGGCGGGGATCAGCCACGACGTCCGGCGCAACATCGAGCTGGGCTTCAGGGGCACCCTGCTCGTCTCCGAGACCGCGCTGACCACGGACGAGTACGTCCGGTTCGTCGAGGTCGCGGTGGACGAGGCGGCGGGGGAGCAGGTGCTGTTCTTCCACGCCAGCTTCAACACCCTCGAGGAGAACATCGAGCAGGCCAAGCGGGCCGAGGACGCGGGCGCCGAGATGGTGCTGCTGTCCTACCCGCCGAGCTTCTACCCGTCGTCGCTGCGGGACGTCTACGACTACACCGCCGCCTTCTGCGCGGGCACGAGCATGGCGGTCATGCTCTTCCCCGTCCCGCTGCGGGGGTTCGAGCGGCTGCACCCGGCGGGAATCCCGATCGAGATGCTCGAGCAGATGGTCCGCGACATCGTTGAGCGGCAGGGTAGCCATCGTCACGGGGGCTTCGTCGGGCCAGGGGTGGCCACGTCGGGGCCACCGACAGCGCGCGGCGGTCGACGCCCTCGCCCGCCCTGGCCGGCGCAGCGGGTGTGGCCCCCGGGGTGATGCCGTCTTCTGGGCAGTCCCTTCTCCTCGGAGTCGACTGCGTCCGTGTGGTGCGCAACGATGGCTCCGACGCTCCCGACGGTGAGCCCGGGCAACGCGGTCCCGGTGCCCCGGGCGCGCCCTGGAGTACGCGAGCACCCGGCCCGGACGATGGCCGGACCGGGTGCGGCGGACCGCCGGCGTCAGCGCGCCCGGCGGCTCACTTCAGCGCGTCGAGCAGGGCCTGCCGCTGCCGCTCGCCGAGGCCGGCGGCGCGGCGGGAGGCGTCGATGCCGGTGCGCTCGAGCAGCGCCGACACCTTGGCCGGGCCGTAGCCGGGGAGGCTCTTGAGCAGGTCCGCGACCTTGGTCTTGCCGACGATCTGGTCGGACTTCGCCCGGTCGAGGACGGCGGGGATGGTCTCCTCGCCCTTCGCGATCTTGTCGCGAAGCTCCTTGCGCGCCGTCCGGGCGGCCGCGGCCTTCTTGAGCGCCTCCTGGCGCTGTTCGGGGGTCAGGGTGGGCAGTGCCATGGTGAGTGCTCCTCTCCTGTCGCCATCGACCACCCGCTCGGGGGGTGCGTCGGTGGTCGTTCCTGGTACAGCGTGGCCCATAGCCTGGCAGAACGCCCAGGGCGCCACGCGAGAACCCCCAGTTCAGAGGCCCGAAAGCGCCGATAACGGCGTCATGGCACCGCGAACGGGCGGTTCGGCGGGTCAGGCGGTCAGCTGGCGGCGCAGCCGGACGTCGTCCCAGAGCGTCCGGACCGACACGATCCGGCCCTGCCGGACGGCCACCACCGAGACCGCCAGGACCCGCACCGGGCGCCCGGTCGGGGGCACGCCGGGCAGCAGCCAGGGCAGTTCGCGGTCGTGGGTGAAGGTCCAGCGGAGCTCGTCGACGAGACCGCGGGTGTCGACCGTGCGGGAGATCCGCCGGCGCGCCAGGTCGGCCGGCAGGTACGGGGTGACGGTCCCGGCAAGGTGCCGTTCGACCTCCGCCCGGTCGTTGCCGCCGGACATCGCGGGCATGTCGACGAGCACCGCCTCCGGGGCGAGCAGGGCTGTGGCGGAAGCCGCGTCGCCCCGCTCGTACACCGCCGACCAGAAGTCGTCCCAGACGCGCTCGACCTCGCGCATCAGGACCTGCATGGCCGGAGTCACAACCGAACGGTAGATCGCGGCCCGTAGATCGCCAAGGACGGTCCGCTACGCGGCTTCCTCGTGGTGTCTCGCGACCGCCTTCGCACCCGTCATGCTGATGAGGCGGTGCCCGCGGTGTCGCGCATAGCGCAGCGACCGGACCCAGTTGTAGAGCGTGCCCAGCCGGTTGCCCCAGCCGATCAGGAACATGACGTGCACGTAGCACCACAGCAGGTAGGCGAGGTAGCCGGTGATCCTGAACCCGCGCACGTCGGCGACCGCCTGGCGGGCGCCGATCGTGGCCATGCTGCCCTTGTCGAAGTAGCGGAACGGGGCGGGCGTGGTGGTGTCGCCCTTGGCCCGGTTCGCGATCTGCCTGCCCACGTAGGTGCCCTGCTGCATCGCCACCTGCGCGACGCCGGGCAGCCGGTCCACGGTGGTGACCATGTCGCCGATCGCGTAGACGCCCTCGGCGCCCGGCAGGCTGCAGTCCGGGTCGACGGCCAGGCGCCCGGCCCGGTCGGTCTCCGTGCCCGTGGCCTTGGCCAGCATCGCCGCCAGCGGCGACGCCTGGACGCCGGCCGCCCAGATCTTGGTCCGTGCGGTGATGGTGTCGACGCCCTCGGGGGACTTCACCGTGATCGAGTCCGCGTCCATGTCCGTGGCGGCGGTGTTGAGCCGGACCTCCACCCCCATCTTCTCCAACCGGTGCTGCGTGTACCTCTGCAGCTTCGGCGCGAAGGGCGGGAGGACGGACGGCGCGGCGTCGAGCAGGATGATCTTCGCCGAGCGGGTGTCGATGGTGCGGTACTCCTTCGGGAGCACGTACCGGGCGAGCTCCGCGAGCTGCCCGGTGATCTCGACGCCGGTGGGGCCGGCCCCGACCACGACGAAGGTCAGGTACGCGTCCCGCTCCTTCTCGTCCGACGCCACCTCGGCCAGCTCGTAGGCGCCGAGGATCTGGCTGCGGAGCATCCGCGCGTCCTCGATGCTCTTCATGCCGGGCGCGAAGTGGCTCCACTCGTCGTGCCCGAAGTAGGCGTGCGTGGCGCCGCCGGCGACCACGAGGTAGTCGTAGGGCAGGTCGATGTGCTGCTCGTTTGGGGCGAGCGCGTGCACCACCTTCGCCTCGACGTCGATGTCGACCACCTCGGCCAGCAGGGTGCGGGTGTTCGACTGCTTCTTCACCACCCGGCGCAGCGCAGGCGCGATCAGGCCGGGCGAGAGGATCCCGGTGGCCACCTGGTAGAGCAGCGGCTGGAAGAGGTGGTGGTTGGTCCGGTCGACGAGCGTCACGTCGACGTCGGCGTGGGCCAGCGCCTTCGCGGCGCGCACCCCGCCGAACCCGCCGCCGACGACGACGACCTTCGTCCGGCCCTCGCGGGCGGGGGTGTCCCCAGTGGTGCTCACGTCTGCCCCTCCCGGTGCGCCGGTCCCCGGGCCCGGGGGTGCCGGTGCCCGGAACGTGCCGGTGTCTGGTGTACCGCAGCCCGGGCGTCGTCGCAGGACCGCACACGACGAGGGTAGTCGGCGGGCCGCGGGGGCCCGTCGCCCGGCAGGGGTCAGTTCCCGCCGGTGCCGCTCCCGGCGCCGGCCTCGTGCCCGCTCCCGTCGACCGGCGCCGCCGCAGCGGCACAGGAGTCGGCGAGGGAGGTCGGGGCCGCGGTGCCCGCCGTGGTCTCGTCCGAGCCCGAGGACCCCGGGGTCGCGGCGGGGCCCGGTGCGGCCTCGGTCGTCGGCGCGGTCGCGGCCGCCGGGGGCGGGTCGATCGCGTCCTGCACGACCTTCTGCATGTACTCGACGTCCGGGCGCGAGGTGTCGAACCTCCCGTCGGGCTCGCCCGGGTCCGGGAGGTTCGGGTCGAACGAGATGCTCTGCAGGGAGAAGCCCTCGCCGGCCAGCGAGACCAGCGCCGGGAGCACCGCTTGCGGGATGTTGGTGTCGACGTTGTCCTTGGTGGCCTGCGCGACCTGCTGGAAGTTGGCCAGCAGGGCGGTCGGGCTCTGCTGGTCGAGCACCGCCTGGATGAGACAGCGCTGGCGGCTCATCCGCTGGTAGTCGTTGCCGTCGCGGCGGGAGCGCGCGAACCAGAGCGCCTCCTCGCCGTTCAACGTCTGGATCCCGGGCTGGATGTACCCGTCCGGCCGCACGTGTCGGCCATCGGCCGTGACGCCGTTGATCGGCAGCGGCACGGGGCCGACATCGACGGTCACGCCACCGACCGCGTCGATCAGCGTCGAGAAGCCCGCCATGTTGACCTCGAGGAAGTAGTCGATCGGCAGGCCCGTCATGTACGAGATCGTCGACTGCAACAGGTTGAGGCCGATGTCGTCCGTGGGGCCGGTGGGCGCCAGCACCGGGTGGTTGTGCGCGTAGGCGTACACCGCGTTGAGCAGGTAGTCGCCCGACAACGGGCTCGACGGGTCGTGGAAGCCGTCCGGGAACTCCTCGGCCATCGCCGAGCCCGGCGGGAACTCCGCCCGCTGGATGTTGCGCGGCAACCCGAAGATCGTGGTGCGGCCGGTCCTCGTGTCGATGCTGGCCAGCATCATCGTGTCGGTGCGGGTGCCGGTGCGGTCCGGACCGGCGTCGCTGCCGAGCAGCAACACGTTCAGCCGGGGCTTGTTGATCGCCTCGGCGGCGGCGGTGCCGCCCGCACCGCCGCCGAACAGGTCGTTGAGCAGCGAACGCTGCGAGTTGGCCAGGTCCGCCGCGTAGCCGAACGGCACCGCGACGGCCATGCACAGGGCCGCCGCGACGGTCACGCCCAGCACCTTCCGCCCGGTGCCCATGCTCCGCGGGCGCGCCAGGGCATAGGTCCGCGCGATCTGCGCGATCCAGCCGATCGCCGCGACGAGGGCGACGACCGCGCCGACGGCGAGGACCGTCGTCGACACGGCGTTCTCGAGCAGCGCCCTCCGGCTCATCGTCAGTGCCGCGAGGACGCCGACCCCCACGACCAGCAGGAACAGCCCGAGGATGAGGCCGCCGGTGCGGCGTCGGCGCAGGATCAGGTGGCCCGAGCCCGGGACGAGCGTCGACGCCGCCGTGGTCGCCAGCGCGGCGCGCAGGGTCCGGCGGGCCGTGCCGCTGCGGGTGTGCGGACGGTTCCCGCCGCTCCGCGTGGCGCCGACCTCGGCCTCGGCGCGCCGGCGGGCGGCGCGGTCCGCCGCCGCCTCGGTGGCCGGGGTGCGGCGGGGGGCCGCGCGGGTGCCCGCCCCTGTCCCGGCCCCGAGCCCGGTACGAGTCGCGGCCGGGTCTTCGCGGTCGGTGGTCCGGGTCGCGGCGGCGCGTGCCGAGCCCGGGCCCGCGAGTACGGCTGCTCCGGCCGCCGCGGATGCGGATCGTGCACCGGTCGGGAAGTCCGGCCGGGCAGGACGGCCGTCGATGCGGGTGTCGCCGGGACCACCCGGCCGGCCGTCGGGCGGCAGCGTGCCGCGCCGTCGCGGGGCCTGATCGGGGGACCGGCCGTCGGAGCCGACGGCGGCGCGGGTGCGGTGCGCGGCGGCACCTTGTGGCCGCCGCGTGCCCGGACGGTCGCCGGACCGCCCCTGCTGGGCGGGCTGCGCCGACGGATCGGGCCCTCCCTGGGGGCCGGGCTGTCCGGGCCCGGGCCGCCCCTGGCGGCCGGCCTGCCCGGATCGATCGCGCAGTCCCTGGTGGCCGGACTGTCCGGACCGATCGGGCTGCCCTTGCTGGCCGGGTTGCCCGGACCGAGAGGGCTGTCCCGGGTGGCCGGGTTGTCCCTGCTGGCCGGGTTGTGCGGGCCGGCCGGGCTGCTCGGGCTGTCCGGACCGGCCCTGCCGGCCCTGATCGGTCCGGCCCTGATCGGTCCGGCCCTGATCGGTCCGGCCCAGATCGGGCCGGTCCTGCCGCCCGGACGGGTCGAGTCGGCCGGGTCGCCCCGCGCCGGCCGGGGGACGTCCGGGGTCGGACGGGGCGCGGCGGGCCTGATCGCGAACGTGCCCGGACCCACCGGGCGCACCCGGGCCTCCGCCGGGCGGTGCGCCGGCGCTGCGGTCCCCGGGACCGGGATCGCGGGGGCGGGCCGGGGAGCCGGGACCGGGAGGCCGGCCGGGGCCGCGGCCCTGCGGCGGCCGCCCGCCCTCGGGACGCCGGGCGGGGGAACCGTTCGGGGACCCACCGGGAGGAGGTCCGCCCGCGCGCGCGGGCGGGCGACCGCTCGCTGAGCGATCGGACCGGTCGGAGCCGGCGGACCGCTCGGCGCTGCCGGGCCGGGCGGATCGGCCGGGATCGTGTGGTCGGCCGGGGTTGCCGGACCGGTCGGGAGGGCGCGGGCCCCCGGAGCGATCGGGGCCGCCCAAGCGATCGGGGCCGCCCCGCGGATCGAGGGCGGCCCCGCGGCCGCCGGGAACGCCCGCGCCGGGCCTGCTGCGGGAGGTCACGTCGGGGCCGATGGGTCCGGGAGCGCCGGGGCCGGGCACCGGCGGGGCGCCGCGGCCCGCCGAACCGCGTGGCGCGGACTCCGGGAGATCCGGGCGCGGGTCGCCGGGTGCGTGTCGTCGGGAGGGCCAGGGCTTCCGCGGGGCCGGGGTCTCGCTGTGGGGCCGGCCGGGCGTGCCCACGTGAGTCTCGCCGGAGCCGTTCGCCGCACCGGTGCCGGAGCCGTTGCCAGAGCCGTTCGGAGCCTCGTTCACCGCTCCGGTCCCGAAGCCGCGGAGCGCTCCGTTCCCCGATCCGTCGGCGGGCCGCCGGGGCGGCGCGGGCTCCTGCGCGAGGGGCCGTTCGGCACGCCGGGGCCAGGGCTCGGCGGGCGGCGAGGGACGGCGCCGGTCCGGGACGTCCCCGCCACCCCGGCCGTCGCGGAGATCCCGGGAGTCGCGGAGATCCGGGGCGTCGCGCAGATCCCGGGCGTCGCGGAACTCTCGCACGTCCTCGCGGGAGCGTCCGGTGCGTGCGTCGTCGACCACGTCGGACACCCCCTCTCCTTCGGACGACCCGGGACCGTACGTGCTGGTGCGTGAGGCGGGGATGTGCGGTGCCCCGTCTCGGGAGCACCGGGTCCACCGCCGGCACGCGGGATCTCGGCGGCGAGATCCCGGGGAGAATACTGCCCGTCACGGCCCGGCTGGGGGTACCCCTACTGGTAGGAGACGAACACCGGTCGTGCGGGTCCGACGGCGAGCGTCTCGACCGGTGCGAACAGGGGCCGGTCCTCGTCGTAGAAGTTCTTCCAGCCCCAGGTGACGCCAGGCGGGGCCCCCTGGTGCAGACGTTCCCAGGTGTTCATCTTCTCCGCGCGCGTGCCGAAACCGTCGGCATGGAGCAGGACGGACAATTCGTCACGTTCCGTGATCAGTTGCTCCCGGTCCCGGATCATCTGCGGCTGGAACTGGTGCAGCATCAGCAGCTTCTGCGGCAGTCGCGCCTCTCGGGTCAGGTCCGCGAGCCAGCTCGACACGTCGTTGACCTCGGCCGCGTCGACCGAGCCCACCTGCACACGGTGCTTCTGCCCCGGCCGCAGCCGCCATTCGGGGTCGAGCGCGAGTCCGACGTTCGGTCGCCGGAGCAGGTCCGTGTAGCGGCGGGCCTGGGTCAGGAAGTCGCTGCGGCCCGGCTGCAGGTCGAGCACGACGTACATGCCTGCCGCCGCGGCGGCGTCGACCCACGGGACCAGGTCCTCGGGCGCCGACCCTGCCGAGTAGTCGCCGTCGGCCCCGGGGGCCGAGCTCGCGACGGTCGCGATGATCTCGAAGGCCGGCACCACCGGTTCGGCGGTGTGCGGCGCGTACTGCGCGGCGAGGCGGCGGGCGCGCTCGACCGCGCCGTCGACTCCCTGCTCACCCAGCACGCCCAGCGCAGGGGCGCCCGGATGGCCGTAGAGGGCGACCATGGTGCGGCCCGGGAACAGGACGTGGCCCCCGCCGGGGAGCTCCGGCACGGGCGCTGGTGCGGGGGTGGTGGTCGTTCGCGGGACCGCTGGTGCCGCGGTGGACGGCGGTGCGGCCGCGTCGAGCGGTGCGGCGGCGCTGCCCGCGCACCCGGCGAGCGCGAGCAGGCCGGCGAGGAGGGGGAGCAGGAACCGGCCCCGCTGCGTCACAGCCATCGTCGGGCACGCTAGGTGACTCCCGATCGGGCTGCCCCACGACACGCGGTGCAGGCCGGGGGAGCAACCGCTCGGCTCAGCGGTCACGAGCGCGGACCACGACGGCCCGCACGGGCCCGTCGAGCGCGAAGGCCCGTCCGGAGGGAGCGGACGGCGAGGCCCCGGACGGGCCGTCAGCGGATGCGGGCGAGCGGGCCCGTCGGTCCCTCCTCGCGCGGCGGGCGCCCGCGCAGGATCCGCTTGAGCGCCGCGGTGTGCCGGCGGCTCACCGGCAGCTCCGGCGCGCCCGGCCCGTGCCCGATCCGCACGACGTAGCCGGAGCCCGACAGCCGCAGCTCGGTGATCAGCGGCAGCGACACGAGGTAGGCGCGGTGGATCCGGACGAACCCCGCCTCCCGCCAGCGCTCCTCGAGCACCGACAGCGGGATCCGGACGAGGTGGCCGCCCTCCGTGGTGTGCAGTCGCGCGTAGTCGCCCTGGGCCTCGACGAACCGCACGGTGGAGCGGGGGACGAGCTTGGTGGTGCCGGCCAGCTCGACCGGGATCACCTCGTCCTCCGGGGGCTCCGGCCGCGCCGGCTGGCCCGGTGGCGCCGGGTGCTGCTGCTGCGGTGCCGGGCGCCGGCTCCGCGCCCGGGTGGCGATCGTGCGGTCCAACGACCCGGCGAGCCGCTCGGAGCGCAGCGGCTTGAGCAGGTAGTCGACGGCGCCGATCTCGTAGGCGTCGACGGCGCGGTCGTCGTGGGCGGTCACGAACACGACCGGCGGCGGCGAGGCCATGGCCGACAGGACACGGGCGAGTTCCAGCCCGTCCAGGCCGGGCATGCGGATGTCCAGGAACACGACGTCCACGCCGGACTCGCCCGGGACGCTGCCGGGCCTGCTGCCCAGGATGCGGAGGGCCTCGGTCGCGTCGGGCGCCGTGAGCACGGTCCCGACGCGGTGGTCCTCGTTCAGCAGGTGGGCCAGTTCCTGGAGCGCCGGTTCCTCGTCGTCGACGGCCAGGACCGTCAGGCCGTCCGAGACCTGCGTGCTCACGAGCGCCTCCTCATGCCTGTCGGGGAGCGGGCCGGGGGAGCGGGCACCGCCACCTGTCGTGCCCCGACACCTGTGGGTGACTGCCGGGGCAACGCTAGCGAAGGGGTGCGGCCCGCTCGACGACCGGTCGACGGCTGTTCCTCCCACAGAGGCGAACGGCCTGTGCGGGGCCGCGGCACCGGCGTGTCCCGCGTGTCCAGTCCTCGGGCGACCGTCGGGGAACACCGGACGACCGCTCACCGTTCCGGTCCCCCTGGGCGCCGGGCCTCGCGCGCCGGAACCACCGCGTCCGAACCACCCGGGGCGGTGCCGCCGTAGGACCGCCCGCGCGACGCCGACGGCGCGGGGCGGGCAGCCGGCGAACCGCTGCGCCCCGGAGGGGGCTGTCGTCACGCTTCGTGAGCGCCGTTCCGGGCGCCCTGCCCCGAGACGTGCGGAGGCGCGGAATGGTTCCCGCCCGGTCCGGGATGTGACGTTGACCCGGCGTGACGGTAACCCGGTTGCCGCAGTAGCGGCGGCGAGGGCACTCTGGACTCCGTGATCGTGACTCGGGAGGTGGGAGCGGTGCCGCACGTGCCGCGTTCACCGCGTTGTCACGGTCGCCACGCGCGCGGCTGGTGTCGCGGTCACTGACCGTTCCCCGACCGTCGCCCGTCCCGGAGTCCCGATGCGCCGCCCCCCGTGCCCGTCCCGGTGCCTGATCCGTTCCCGAGCGGTCGTCACCCCGTCGATCGTCCGCGGACCGGGAGCGCCATGTGTCGGGCCGGCGTCCGGCCGCACCCCACGCCCCGGGCCGCCGTTCACGTTCGTCCGTAGGAGTACGACATGACCGCCCCGATCCACGACCCGGAGGCCGCCCCGGCGGCGCGGGCCGAGCAGGCCGCGAGCCTCGACCCGCCGACCGTCCGGCTGCCCAGGCCGGCCCGGGAGGATCGCCGCACCGAGATCGTCGACCGGCTGCTCGACGCGCTGGAGGACCTCGTCGTCCGGCACCGCGCCCTGGCGGGCGATCCCGAGCAGGTCGACCTGCACGCGGAGCTCATCGCCGCCGAGGTCGCCCACGAGCTGTCGGTGACCCGCTCGGCCCTGCGCCGGGCCCCGCACCTGCGCAGCACCGGCTGAGCGCGCCCGAAGACCCGACCGCCCGCCCCGACGGCCCGCGACGCGCCCCGCGTCCCGGGCCGTCGGCGTTCTCCGGCCCCGTCGCGCGGGGGAGGACGGATCCTGCCCCGTCGGACGGGCTGCGCGACGGGTTGGCCGGCTGCACTATGGCACCGAGTGCCGAAATAGTAGGCTGCGCGCAGACACACCGATCCGAGCTGCGAAGGGGCAGGCGCGATGGCCAGCACCAAGAATTGGTTCGAGACGATCGCCGAGGCACAGCGGAGGGCGAAGAAGCGCCTGCCCCGCTCCGTGTACCTGGCGCTGGTCGCGGGCACCGAGAAGGGCGTCACGATCTCCGACAACGTGGAGGCGTTCAGCGAGCTGGGCTTCCGCCCGCGCATCGCCGACCTGCCGCCGCAGCGGAACCAGGCGACCACGGTGATGGGTCAGGACATCTCGTTCCCGGTGATCATCTCGCCGACGGGTGTGCAGGCCGTCTACCCGGAGGGCGAGGTCGCCGTGGCGCGCGCCGCCACCGGGGCAGGCACCGCCATGGGCCTGAGCTCCTTCGCGAGCCGGTCCATCGAGGACGTCGCGGCCGTGAACGACAAGACCTTCTTCCAGATGTACTGGGTCGGCACCCGCGACCAGCTCCTGGCCCGCGCCGAGCGCGCGAAGAAGGCCGGGGCCAAGGGCCTGATCATGACCCTGGACTGGTCGTTCGACTCCGCCCGGGACTGGGACGCCCCGATGATCCCGGAGAAGGTGGACCTCAAGGCCGCGATGCAGTTCGCGCCCGAGGTCCTGCGCAAGCCGCGCTGGCTGTGGGACTTCGCGAAGTCCGGCAAGCTGCCCGACCTCACCACCCCCAACCTCGCGATCGACGGCGAGGCGCCGCCGACCTTCTTCGGTGCCTACGGCCAGTGGATGAGCACCCCGCCGGTGACCTGGGAGGACGTGGCCTGGCTGCGCCAGCAGTGGGACGGCCCGTTCGCGGTCAAGGGCATCATGCACCCGGACGACGCGCGCAAGGCCGTCGATGCCGGCTGCACCGCCATCTCGGTGTCCAACCACGGCGGCAACAACCTCGACGGCACGCCGGCCTCGATCCGCGCGCTGCCGGCGGTCGTCGACGCGGTGGGCGACCAGATCGAGGTCCTGCAGGACGGCGGCATCCGCCGCGGGTCGGACGTGGTGAAGGCCCTCGCGCTGGGCGCCAGGGCGGTGCTGATCGGCCGCGCCTACCTCTGGGGCATGGCGGCCGCGGGCCAGCACGGCGTGACCAACGTGCTCGAGGTGCTGCGCCAGGGCATCGACTCGACGCTGCTCGGCCTGGGCAAGGCCGGCATCCACGAGCTGTCCCGGGACGATCTGATCATCCCGGAGGACTTCGCCCTCAGGGCGAAGTGACCCGTCCGTCGCGTGCCCGTGGCTCCGTGGCGCACCCGGGCCCGGCCGGAGGTGCGTCACGGAGCAGGGCGGACTCGACGGGCCCGGGCCGGGTGCGAACGGGAGGTCCACCGGCCGCACGGCGCGGGTCACCGGTACAGGTCCGCGTGGGCCGCGCGCAGCGTGTACGTGAGCACCTTGCCGCCGACGGGGAGCAGCGCCTCGACCGAGTTCTCGCAGATCAGCAGCACCCGATCACCCGGGACGAGCCCGGCGGCGGCCAACGCCCGGGCGGTCCGGTCGGCCGTGTCGTCCGCCTCCCGGTAGGTGACCTCGGCGAACGGCTCCGCGCCGCAGGCCCCGTCGACGGCCCTGATCGCCGTCACGATCGCACGAATGCAGTCATCCTCGGTTCACTCGGCCGCGCCGGAATCCGGCTCCGGTGCGGGCTCGACGCCGAGGCAGGCGTGCGCCATCCCGTCGAGCAGGTCGGCCTGCCGCTCGTCGGCCAGCCCGCTGCGGAAGAACAGCGTCGACTGGATCGCGCCGATGGCGGCGTGCACGGCCAGTCGGAGTTCCCCGTCGGCCAGGTCGCGGCGCAGCGGGGCCAGCACGTGCACCCAGTCCTCGAGGTAGTGCCGCTGCAGCCTGCGGAGCCGCCGCCGGTCGTCCTCGGGCAGCGTATGGACCTCGCGGTGGTAGACGGCGAGCACGCTGCGATCCTCGATCGCGACCCGGATGTGGTCCCTGATCAGCGCGGACAGGTGACTGCGCTCGTCCCCGGGCCCGGTCAGCGCCGCCGCGGCGCCCTCCTGCAGCCGCCCCATGACCCGGTCGAGGAGGGCGACGAGGATCGCGGTCTTGCTGTCGAAGTGCCGGTAGACGCCCGAGCCGACGATCCCCGCCTCGGCGCCGATGTCCGCCATCCCGACGGTGTGGAAGCCGCGCCGGGAGGCCAGTTCGGCGGCGGCGGCGAGGATCCGCTCACGGCGCTCCGGGTCCCGCCGGCTGCGCCGGCCGGCCGTGCCCGACGCGGCGACGGTGGTGGGGACGGTCGACATCCGGCCATCATGGCAGCCGGGCGGTAGGGTTCGCCACGAGTGAACCCGAGATCACATTTCGGTGGCCGGCAGGGGCGCCGCCTCACGCGGAGGCGTGCGACCCTGCGGAGGGGATCCGGGTGCCGGTCCACCGGTCGGAGGAGGACGCGCGGGACGGACCCGCGGCGTTGCGCGACGAGCGGAACCCGGTGTGGAAGGGGAGGTAGCGATGCCCGTCTCGATGGCCGCGCTGGCCGACGACCTCGCGGCCGAGTCCGCGGAGCTGCGCGCGATCCTGGCGCCGCTGGACCACCACGGCTGGGCCCGCGACACCCCGGCCGAGGGGTGGACGATCGCCGACCAGGTGTCCCACCTGGCCTACTTCGACGACGTCGCCCTGCAGTCCGCGACCGATCCCGATGCCTTCCACGCCGAGCTGGAGCGCATCGGGGCCGAGGGTGGCGTGAACCCCGACGCGGTGGTCGCCCGGTTCCGCGACCTGTCCGGCCGCGAGGTGCTGCGCTGGTTCGACCTCTCGCGGGAGCGGCTGATCGACACCTTCCGCGGGCTCGACCCCGGGCTGCGGGTGCCGTGGTTCGGCCCGCCGATGAGCGCGGCGTCGTCGCTCACCGCGCGGATCATGGAGACCTGGGCCCACGGGCAGGACGTCGCCGACGCGCTCGGGGTGCTCCGCGAGCCCAGCGCCCGGCTGCGGCACGTGGCCCACATCGGCGTCGGGGCCAGGGCGTTCAGCTACGCGCTGCACGGTCGCGAGCTCCCGGCCGCGCCGGTCCGGGTGGAGCTCGACGCACCCGACGGCTCGCTGTGGACCTGGGGGCCGGCGGACGCGGCGGACCGGATCACCGGGACCGCCCTGGACTTCGCGCTGCTCATCACCCAGCGGCGGCACCGGGACGATCTCGCGCTCGTCGTCACCGGACCCGCGGCGCGGGAGTGGGTGGAGATCGGGCAGGCGTTCGCCGGTGAGCCCGGGACGGGCCGGGAGCCGGGGCTGTTCGTGGGGGGTGTCAGGGGCAGGCCGGCAGCGCCTCGCCGGTCTGGTCGGTGACCGCGTCCGGCGCGGTGACCTCCAGGATCGTGCGCACCACCAGCGCCGGGTCGTCGTACATCGGCACGTGCCCGACGCCGGGCAGCCGGACCCGCTCGGCCGCGGGGAACAGGGTGCGGAAGCGTTCGGCGTAGCGCGGGGCGGGCATCAGCCGGTCGTGCGCGGCCCAGGCGATCCGGACCGGGACCTCGGGGGCGGGCACGGTGAAGTCGTAGCCGAGGGCCGAGCGCAGCAGCGGGCGCAGGAAGCGGCAGCGGGCGTTGTCCCGCAGGAAGCCCGCGGCCTCCGCCGGGTCCAGCCGGTCGCCGTGCTCCACCCCGAGCCGCAGCAGGGCGCGGCGCGCGGGGGCGAGCCGGACCGCCCGGTCGAGGTACCGCTCCGTGCGGCGGGCGAGGTCGTGTGCCGGCACCAGCAGCCGCCAGACCCGGTGGACCTCCTCGCCGTCCGGCAGCCACCCGCCGGCGGGGGAGAGCGCCACCACGGACAATGCCCGCCCGCGCGCGGCGAGCTCGAGGGCCAGCCAGCCGCCGAGCGAGTTCCCCACCAGGTGCGCCCGGCCGATCCCGGCCGCGTCGAGCGCCGCCTCGACGCCGTCGACCAGCGCGGGCACGGTCGGGTGCACCCGCACCGGGAAACCCTCGCCGCCGACGTGGCCGCGCAGCGCGACGGTCCGGACCTCGTGCCGGGTCCGCAGGCCGGGCAGCACGCGGTCCCAGGCATGCACGCTGCCGCCGAGCCCGTGCAGGCACACGAGGGGCTCGCGATCGGTCTCGCGGGCGTGCGGGTCGACCATCCGGGCTCCTCCGTCGTCAGGTGACGACAGGGGAATCGTCCGGGCGGCCGGGAACGTCACGCCCCGGGGGAAACCTCCGCCGTCCGGGCGGGCGGGACCACCCGGTCGAGCCATCCCACCAGGTCGGCGACGACCTCGTCCCGGTTCGTCTCGTTGAACACCTCGTGCCGGGCGCCCGGCCAGATCCGCACCGTCACGTCCTCGACGCCGGCCGCCGCGAGCCGGTCCGTCAGGGGGTGCAGCAGCGCGAGCCCCCCGTTGACGGGGTCGGCGTCGCCGACCGTGACCAGGACCGGCAGGTCGGGCCGGATGCGCGCGACGCGGTCGGGGTCGGCCAGCGCCCGGCCGCCGGCGAACATCGCCTTCGACCCCGGCACGTCGAGCCCGAACCCGCACGCGGGGTCGGCGACGTACTCGTCGACCTCCGCCTCGTCCCGCGAGAGCCACTCGTAGCCGGTGCGCTGCTCGAAGGGCGCGTTGAACGCGGAGAGGTCGATCGGGCCGTCGAGGTCGAGGTTCGGCTCCAGCAGGTCGATCACGGCGGTGCCCGAGAGCACCAGCCCGTCGATCTCGCCGCTGTGGTCGAGCACCCACTGCTGCGCGGCGAACGAGCCCATGCTGTGCCCGAGCAGGACGACCGGACGGCCCGGGAACGCGGCCTTCCCGGCGTCGAGCAGGATCCCGATGTCGTCGACCAGCCCGGTCCAGCCGGCTGCGCCGAGGACGCCGTGCCGCTCCGGGGTCCCGGCGGTGGCGCCGTGCCCGCGATGGTCCTGGCCCTGCACCACGAAGCCGCGGCCGACCAGTGCCGCGGCCAGCCGGTCGTAACGGCGCAGGTGCTCGCCCATGCCGTGAGTGAGCTGCACGATCCCGCGCGGGGTGCCGGCGGGCTCCCACCGGTAGGAGGTGACCTCCGTGCCGTCGCGGCCGGTGATCGTGAACGTGGTCGGTGCTGGGGTCGGCTCGGTCACGGGACCTCCTCGTCGCGGTCGGGCGTGATCGTCGTCGGCGGCCCGGGAGGAGGTCAAGTGATCGGTCGGGGAAGGGGTCACGACGCCCCGCGGTTCCACGCCCCCAGCACGAGCAGGGTCTTGGTGCCGGTGACCGTGCCGGCGGTGCGCAGGGTGTCGATGACCTCCTGCAGGTGCGCGACGTCCCGGACCCGGACCCGGACCAGCGCGTCCGGGTCCCCGGCGATGGTGAACACGGACTGCACCTCGGGCACCGTGGTCGCGGTGGCCACGATGTCGGCGACGCGGGTGGTGCCGGTGTACCGCACCTCCGTGAACGCCTCGACGCCCCAGCCGAGTTTCGCGTGGTCGATCTGGGCGGTGAAGCCGGTGATCACCCCGACCTCCTGCAGCCGGTCGACGCGCCGCTTCACCGCGGCCACCGAGAGGCCGACGATCCCGGCCATGTCCGAGTAGGTGCGCCGGCCGTCCTCCTGCAGCAGGGCGAGCAGGCGGTGGTCGACGGCGTCGATCTCGGTCACGAGCGCTCCTCACGCAAACTCTTCCGGTCGTACCGACCATAGCGAGAGATTCTTTGCGTGTTTCGCCCGAGACCTGGCTCCTCGCTTGCGTGGCCTCCGGCGGTCCGGTGTGCTCGACGACACGTGCGCCGGGAACCGGTGCTCCGGGAGCGACGGGAGCCGATCATGGGCGTCGACACCACCGTGACCCTCGACGACCGCTACGCCGGCGACCGCGGACGGGTCCTGCTGACCGGGATCCAGGCGCTGGTCCGGCTGACCCTGGAGCAGCGCCGCCTCGACACCGACCGGGGACTGGACACGCGGGTGTTCGTGTCCGGCTACCAGGGTTCGCCGCTCGGCGGGCTGGACTCGGAGATGCTGCGCTCGCGGCGCTTCCTCGACCCGGCGGGCGTGGTGTTCCAGCCGGGTGTCAACGAGGAGCTGGCCGCCACCGCGGTCGCCGGCACCCAGCTGCTCGGGCAGCTCCCCGGCCGGCGGCACGAGGGCGTCGTCGGCTTCTGGTACGGCAAGAACCCCGGCCTCGACCGGGCCGCCGACGCCATCCGGCACGGCACCCTCGCCGGCACGGCCACGTTCGGCGGCGCGGTCGCCCTGATCGGCGACGACCCGGCGTCGAAGTCCTCGACCGTGCCCAGCTCGTGCGAGCCGATGGCGCAGAGCCTCGCGCTGCCGCTGCTGGCGCCGGGCACGGTGGCCGAGATCGTCGAGCTCGGGCTGCACGCGGTGGCGCTGTCCCGGGCGAGCGGGCTGTGGACGGGAGTCAAGATCGTCGCCGACGTCGCGGACGCCTCGGCGACCGTCGACGTCGAGGGCCTGCGCGTCGGGATCCCGGTGCCGCCCGCGCGACCGAGCCCCACGGCGGGTCCGCTCGTGGGCCCGGCCGCGCTCGACGCCGAGCACGACCTGCTCACCCGCCGCCTCGACCTGGCCCGAGCGTACGCCCGCGAGACCGGTCTGAACCGGGTCACCTTCTCCTCGCGGCAGGCCCGGCTCGGGATCCTCGCCGGCGGCACCGGCTACGCGGTGGTGCAGCGCGCGCTCGAGGACCTCGGGCTCGACGAGGCCGCGCTCGACGACCTCGGTGTGCGGCTGATCCGGCTCGCGATGCCCTACCCGACCGACCCCGCCGAGCTCGCCGCGCACACCCGGGGGCTCGAGGAGGTGCTCGTCGTCGAGGACAAGGTGCCGTTCCTGGAGGGGCACCTCAAGGAGGCCCTCTACCGGGTGCCGGAGGCGCCGCTCGTGGTCGGGCGGCGCGACGAGCGCGACCGTCCGCTGCTCACCGCGCGCGGACAGCTGGGCGCCGACGACGTGGCGCGCGCGATCGCGACCCGGATCGGGCCGGACCGGCTGCCCCGGACCGCGGCGGTGCACCTGACCGCGACCGAGCCGAGGGCACCGTCGCGGATCGGGCTGCCCCTGGCCGACACCGCGCGGACCCCCTACTTCTGCTCCGGCTGCCCGCACAACACCTCGACACGCGCGTCCGACGACACGCTGGTCGGCGTGGGCATCGGCTGCCACGCCATGATCGCGATCAACGGCGCGGGCCGCGGACACCAGGTCGGGTTGACCCAGATGGGCGGCGAGGGCGCGCAGTGGCTCGGCCTGGCCCCGTTCACCGACGACCGGCACTTCGTGCAGAACCTCGGCGACGGAACCTTCCACCACTCGGGCTCGCTGGCCGTGCGGGCGGCCGTGGCCGGCGGCGCGAGCATGACGTTCAAGCTGCTCTACAACGACGCCGTGGCGATGACCGGCGGCCAGCAGGCGGTCGGGCGGCTGTCGGTCCCGGAGATCACCACGTTGCTGGCCACCGAGGGTGTGCGCCGGGTCGTGATCACCACGGACGACCCGGGCAGCTATCGCGGCGTCGCGCTCGACCCGATCGCCTCGGTGCGCCACCGCGACGACTTCGCCGCGGCCGAGGCCGAGCTCGCGGCCCTCGACGGCGTGACCGTGCTGATCCACGACGACCGGTGCGCGGCGGAGGAACGCCGGCTGCGCAAGCGCGGGAAGCTCCCGACCCCGGCCGAGAAGGTCGTCGTGAACGAGCGGGTGTGCGAGGGTTGTGGCGACTGCGGGGACGAGTCGACCTGCCTGTCGGTGCAGCCGGTGGAGACGGAGTTCGGCCGCAAGACCCGCATCCACCAACCCTCGTGCAACTCGGACCTGTCGTGCCTGAAGGGCGACTGCCCGTCGTTCCTGCTGGTGGAGCCGGGTGTCCGCCCGCGGCGGGAGGTCCCGCCGCTGCCGGTGGCGCTCGTCGAGCCCGAGCCGCGGTTCGACGGCAGCGAGACGGTGATCCGGATGCCCGGCATCGGCGGGACCGGCGTGGTCACGGTGTCGCAGATCCTGCAGATGGCCGCGTACCTCGACGGCCGGTTCGCCGCGGGGCTGGAGCAGGTCGGTCTCGCGCAGAAGGGCGGCCCGGTCGTCTCCGACGTCCGGATCGCCAAGCAGCCGGTCCGGGGCTCGGTGCGGGCCTCCCGCGGCACCGCGGACGTGCTGATCGGTTTCGACCTGCTCGGTACGGCCGAGGCGGCCAATCTCGCCGTCGCGCGGCCGGGACACACCGTGGCCGTGGTCAACAGCGCCATCGTGCCGACCGCGGCCATGACGGTCGGGCGCGTCGTCCTGCCCGGCTCGGCCGACGACGCGCTGGAGCGGATCGCCGCCGCGACCGGCCCGGAGAACGTCCACATCGACGCACAGGGACTCGCCGAAGCGCTCTTCGCCGACCACATGCCCACGAACGTGCTGCTGCTCGGCGCCGCCTACCAGCACGGCTGCCTCCCGGTGAGTGCCGAGGCGATCGAGCAGGCGATCCGGCTCAACGGGGCCGCGGTCGGGACGACCCTCGCCGCGTTCCGCTGGGGGCGGGCCGCGGTGCTCGACCACGAGGCCGTGGTGGCCGCGGCGCTTCCCCCGGTCCGGGCGACGGTGGAGGTCTCCACCCGCTCCCGGGAGATCGCCGGTCCGATCGCGGAGGGGCTCGCCGAGGTCGTCGCGCTCCGGGTCGAGGACCTCACCGGCTTCCAGGACGAGGCCCTCGCCGCCCGCTACGCCGAGGAGGTCCGCCGGGTTGCGGCGATCGCCGCGGAGAAGGCCGGCGCGCCCGGCGAGCGGGTCGCCCTCGCCTACGCCCGTGGGCTGCACACGTTCCTGGCCTACAAGGACGAGTACGAGGTCGCGCGGCTGCACCTCGATCCCGTCGAGCAGGCGCGTCGCGCCGCGGAGTTCGGGCCGGACGCCGCGGTGTCGGTCCTGCTGCACCCACCGGTGCTCCGGGCGCTGGGGATGAAGAACAAGATCCGGCTCTCCGGGCGGACCGCCGAGCTCGCCTTCCGCGGCCTGCGCGCCGCGAAGAGTCTGCGCGGCACCCCGCTCGACGTCTTCGGGTGGGCGGGCGTCCGGCGCACCGAGCGGGCTCTGGTCGGCGAGTACCAGGCGCTGGTGCGGTCGGCACTGGAGGCGCTGACGCCGGAGACCGTGGACCGGGTGGTGGGGATCGCGGAGCTGGCGGACGAGGTCCGTGGCTACGAGGAGATCAAGCTCGCCGCCGTCGGGCGGTTCCGGAGCGAGGCGGCGCAGGCCCTGGCCGCCCTCCTCCGCGGTCAGCGGCACTAGCCGGAGCGGCTCCTGCTGTTCACGGGGAGGTGGCCGCGCTCGACCTGCGCCGCCTCGCCCGGCAACCGCCGGATCCTCGGGGCATCCTCGACGCGGGCCACGGCCTGCTGACCCAGATCCGCATCGGGAGGAACCTGGCATGAGCTCCGACACCGTCGTCGGGACGGAGGGCCGGCTGGTCCGCTCCGGCGTTCGCCGGGCCGGCCGCCGGCTCATCCCCCTGCTGATCCTGCTGTACTTCGTCAACTACCTGGACCGGGTGAACATCGGCTTCGCCGGGCCGAACGGGATGAACGAGGAGCTGGGCCTGTCGGCCACGCTGTTCGGCGTCGCGGCCGGGGTGTTCTTCATCGGCTACCTCCTGCTCGAGGTGCCCAGCAACCTCATGCTGCACCGCTTCGGCGCCCGCCGGTGGATCGCCCGCATCCTGGTGACCTGGGGGATCGTCGCCACGGTCATGGCCTTCACGCCGAACGCCACGGTGCTGATCGTGCTGCGCTTCCTGCTCGGCGTGGCCGAGGCCGGCTTCTTCCCGGGGATCATCCTCTACCTCACCTACTGGTTCCCGGCGGCGCAGCGGGCCCGCATGACGGCGTGGTTCATGACCGCGATCCCGATCTCCACGGCGCTCGGCGCCATCGTCTCGTCGCTGATCATCGAGCACGGCGACGGACTGTTCGGGCTCTCCGGCTGGCGGGTGATGTTCCTGCTGGAGGGCATTCCGGCGGTGCTGCTCGCCTTCGTCGTGTGGTTCTTCCTCACCGACCGGCCCTCGGCGGCGTCGTGGATGCCGCAGCCGGAGCGGGTCGCCCTGGAGCGCGCGCTCGCCGCGGAGGGCCGGGAGGTCTCCGAGGCCGGCCCGGGGTCCGTGCTCGGGGCGCTGCGCAGCCCGCGGGTGCTCGCGCTGTCCTGGGTGTACTTCGGGGTGGTGTACGGCCTCTACGCGCTCGGCTTCTTCCTGCCGACGATCGTGAAGGGCTTCGCCGCGCAGTACGGCACCCGGTTCACCACGGTGCAGCAGGGGCTGATCACCGCGATCCCGTACGTCGTCGGGTTGGTCGCCATGATCGTCTGGACGCGGCGCTCGGCGAACCCCACGGTGCGCGTGGCCGTGCCGGCCCTGGTCGGCGGGCTGGCGATCCCGGTGGCGCTGTACCTGGCGAACCCCTGGCTGGCGATCGTCGCCGTGACGATCTGCGCCTGCGGCGTGCTGGCCGCGCTGCCCGGCTTCTGGTCGCTGCCCACGGCGTACCTGACCGGCGCCGCCGCCGCGGCGGGCATCGCGCTGATCAACTCGCTGGGGAACCTGTCCGGGTTCGTGGCCCCGTACGTCACCGGTGCGCTGTCCGACGCCACCGGCAGCAACCGCCTCGGGCTCTGGGTGGTCGGGGCGTGCATGGTCTCGGCGGCCGTGGTGACCTGGCTGTTGCGCCGCACCCGACGCCGTCCCGCGGCGACGAGGGCCGACTGAACCACTACGGGTGGCGGCGCGCGACCACGGCGCGGGCCGCCTCCACGATCCGCTCCAGGCCCTTCCCGTGGGCGCCGTGCCAGTACACCCGCCCGCAGGAGCGGCAGCGCGCGAACTCGGCGTAGCTGCGTCGGGTCCCGGCCTCGAGCTCGCCGGCCACCTCGTCGGCGGCGACGGGTGCGAGCTCGCCGTTGCAGGCCGTGCACCGGGTGCAGGGGGCGAGCCGCGGGGCGAAGCGGTCGAGGACGTCCGCGAGCTGGTCGTCCGGGCGGTCGCCCCGCACGTGCGCCCCGGCCCAGAGCGCGCGGCGCATGAGCAGGCCGCGGTCCTGGGTGAGCAGGATCCGGTGCCGGGCGGCGCCCTCCCGGACCAGCTCGGCATCGGCGGCGTCGTTGCGGTAGGCGGCGTCGATCCCGAGCACCCGCAGCCGGCGGGCCAGGGTCCCGAGGCCGACATCGAGCAGGAAGCCGGTCGCGCCCGGCACCTCCTGCGGCCGGTCCACCGGCAGGATCGCGAGCGCGGCCCCGGGCGCCGGGCGGTCCTGCGGCGCGGCCGGGCGGCCGTCGAGCCGCAGCGCGCCGACCTCGGTGAGCGGGACGCCGAGGCTCTGCACCACGTGGCCGAGGGTCGCGTCGCCGTCCCACGCCACGGTGGTGCGCCCGCGGCGGTGCGCGCGCGGGAGCAGGAACCACAGCGCCGGGTCGGGGTGCACGACCAGCGCACCCGGTGTGCGGTGCCCCGGGGACATCACGGCGACGCTACCGGCGGCCGGTGGAGCCGTGCTGCGCCGTCCGGGGCACGAGCCGCTCATCACGTGGCACACCGGCCCCCCGGAACGGCACGATGCGGGACGTGATGGACCGCCCGTACGTGATCGCCTCCGCGGCGGTGTCCCTCGACGGCTACATCGACGACGTCGCCGAGGCGCGGCTGATCCTGTCCGACGAGGAGGACCTGGACCGGGTCGACGAGGTGCGGGCCTGGGCCGACGCCGTGCTCGTCGGGGCCAACACCATCCGCACCGACGACCCGCGGCTGCTCGTGCGGTCCGCCGAGCGCCGCCGGGCGCGCGTCGAGGAGGGTCGGCCCGGATCGCCCGCGAAGGTCACCCTGACCCGGTGCGGCAAGGTCGACCCGGGCGCCCGGTTCTTCACCGCCGGCGACACGCAGCGCTTCGTCTACACCTGCGACTCGACCGTCGAGGAGGTGCACTCCAAGCTCGGCGGCGTCGCGACCGTCGTCGGGGCGGGGGACCCGCTGGAGCTGCCGCGGATGCTCGCCGACCTGCGCGACCGGGGCGTCGAGCGGCTGATGGTCGAGGGCGGCGGGGCGGTGCACACCCTCTTCCTGTCCGCGGGCGTGGTCGACGAGCTGCACGTCGTCTACGCGCCCTTCTTCGTCGGGCAGCGGGAGGCGCCGCGGTTCGTCAACCCCGCGGACTTCCCCCAGGGTCCGGGCTCGCGGATGACCCTGGCCTGCGCCCGGCAGATCGGCGATCTCGTGTTCCTTCGGTACCACCCCCGCCATGACTGAGCTCGCCCTGTGGCTCGACGCCCCCGGTCGTGTCTCGCGGCACGAGGTGGAGGTGCCCCCGCCCGGGCCGGACGAGGTGCTGGTCCGGACCCTGTACACGGGCGTGAGCCGGGGAACCGAGGCGCTGGTGTTCCGCGGCGGGGTGCCCGCGAGCCAGTACCGCGCGATGCGGGCACCGTTCCAGGAGGGCGACTTCCCGGCGCCAGTGAAGTACGGCTACCTCAACGTCGGTGTGGTCGAGCAGGGCCCGTCCGCGCTCGCCGGGCGCACGGTGTTCTGCCTGTACCCGCACCAGACCCGCTACGTCGTGCCCGCCTCGGCGGTGACCCCGGTCCCCGACGGCACGCCGCCGGCCCGGGCGGTCCTCGGCGGGACCGTGGAGACGGCGGTCAACGCGTTGTGGGACGCCGCCCCGCTGGTCGGCGACCGGATCGCGGTGGTCGGGGGCGGGATGGTGGGGTGCTGCGTCGCCGCCCTGCTCGCGGGCTTCCCGGGGGTGCGGGTGCAGCTCGTCGATCCGCTGCCGGCCCGTGCCGCGGTCGCCGAGGCGCTCGGCGTCGCGTGGGTCCCGCCGGAGGAGGCGGCGACGGGTTGCGACCTCGTGGTGCACACCAGCGCCACCGAGGCGGGGCTCGCCCGGTCCCTGGAGCTGCTCGGGCCGGAGGGCGAGGTGGTCGAGATGTCCTGGTACGGCGACCGCCCGGTGCGGGTGCCGCTCGGCGAGGCCTTCCACCCCGGCCGGCTGACGATCCGCAGCAGCCAGGTCGGGATGGTGTCGGCCGCCCGGCGCTCCCGCCGGACCTTCGGCGACCGGATCGCCCTCGCGCTGCGCCTGCTGGCCGATCCGCGGTACGACGCCCTGGTCACGAGCGAGGGGTCCTTCGCCGGGCTGCCCGCGGACCTGCCGCGGATTCTCGGGGAGGGTGGTGAACCGTCCGGGCTCCTTCACCGTGTCACCTACTGACACCGAGGAGGAGCACGTTGTTCGGGATCACCGTCCGCGACCACATGATGGTCGCCCACAGCTTCCGCGGCGAGGTCTTCGGGCCGGCGCAGCGGCTGCACGGCGCCACGTTCGTGGTCGACGCGACCTTCCGGCGCGCCGAGCTCGACGCCGACGACCTCGTCGTCGACATCGGGCTGGCCACCGCGGCCCTGCAGGCGGTGCTCGGCGAGCTCACCTACCGCAACCTCGACGACGACCCCGCCTTCGCCGGGCGCAACACCTCCACCGAGTTCCTGGCGAAGGTCGTCGCCGACCGGCTGGCCGGGCGGGTCGCCGCCGGTGAGCTGGGGGAGGGGGCCCGGGGCCTCGAGGGCGTCGCGGTGACGCTGCACGAGTCCCACGTGGCGTGGGCGACCTACGAGCGGTCCCTTCCGTGACCGTGGCCGCGCCGGTGGTGGCGGCCGTGCTGCCCGCCGACGTCGATGACCCGCGGCGGCCCAGCGGCGGCAACGTCTACGACCGCCGGGTCCTCGCCGGCTGGGACGGGGTGCACGAGATCGCGGCGGCCGGGAGCTGGCCGCACCCGTCGACGGCCGACCGGGCTGCGCTGGCGGCGTCGCTGGGGTCGCTCCCCGACGGTGCGGCGGTGCTGCTCGACGGGCTCGTGGCCGGCGGCGTCCCCGAGGTCGTGGTCGCCGAAGCCGCGCGGCTGCGGCTCGTGGTGCTCGTGCACCTGCCGCTGGCCGACGAGACCGGCGCCGATCCCGCGCTCGCCGAGCGGGAACGGACGGTGCTGCGGGCCGCGGCGGCGGTCGTCGCGACGAGCGCGTGGTCGGCCCGGCGGCTCGCGGAGCGGCACGGCCTGACCGACGTCCCGGTGGTCACGCCCGGCGCCGACCCCGCACCGCCGGCGCCGGGGTCGGGCGGGGGCGCCCTGCTGTGCGTGGGCTCGGTGACGCCGACGAAGGGGCACGACCTGCTGGTCGGGGCGTTGGCGGAGGTCGCGTCGCCGTCGTGGACCTGCCGGCTGGTGGGGCCGCTCGACCGGGCACCCGGGCACGTCTCGCTCGTCCGGCGTGCGCTGGACGGGCACGGCCTGGCCGACCGCGTTCGGCTCGAGGGCCCGCTCACCGGTGCTGCGCTCGACGAGGCCTACGCGAGCGCCGACCTGCTCGTCCTCCCCTCCCGCGCCGAGGCCTTCGGCATGGTCGTGCTGGAGGCGCTCGCGCGCGGGATCCCCGTCCTCGCCACGGACGTCGGCGGGGTCCGGGAGGCGCTGGGCACCGCCGCCTCCGGCGAGGTGCCCGGGCTGCTCGTGACGCCCGATGCCCGGGAGATCGCCGTCGGGCTGCGGCGGTGGCTCGACGACGCCGCCCTGCGCGCCCGCCTCCGCCGCCTCGCCCACGAGCGCCGGGAGACGGTCCCGGGCTGGGAGACCCCCTCCGCCGCCCTCGCCGCGATCCTCGCGCAGGTGCGCCCGTGAACGCCCCCACCACTCCGGAGGGGAATGCTGGAGCCCTGATGCCCTCGGACCCTGCTGCGGAGGTGCGTGATGGAGCCATAACACCCTCGAACGGGGGGGCTGAGGAGCGTTGTGGAGCCATGACGCCCTCGGACCCTGCTGCGGAGGTGCGTGATGGAGCCATAACGCCCTCGAACGGGGGCGCTGAGGAGCGTTGTGGAGCCCTGACGCGCTCGGCTGCCGGCGCCGAGATGCGTCCTCGATCCGTGGCGCTTGCGGGAACTGTGGCGCTTGCGGGAACCGTGGCGCTTGCGGGAACCGTGGCGCTTGCTGGATCCGTCGCGCGTGCCGGGGCCGGAGCGACACTGCGCTCGGCGATGCCGAGGCTGGTGCGCTCGTCCCAGCTCCGGACCGTGGCGGCGGTCGCGCTGCTCGCGGTGGTGATCTGGCGGCTCGGAGCGGGTCCGGTGCTCGACGGGCTGCGCGCCCTCGACCTGCCCGCCGTCGTCGCGGCGCTCGGCATCGGCGCCGCGACCACGCTGTGCGGGGCCGCGCGGTGGGCCCTCGTGGCCCGGCGGCTCGGCATGGAGCTCCGGCTCGGTGCGGCGGTGGCGCACTGCTACCGCGCGCTGTTCCTCAACTCGATGCTGCCCGCCGGGATCCTGGGCGACGTGGGTCGGGCGGTCGAACACGGGCGCGCCGTCGGCGACGTCGGCCGCGGCGCCCGCGCCGTGATGCTGGAGAAGGTCGCGGGGCAGGTCGCGCTCGTGATGGTCGGCACGGTCGTGCTGGTCGCGGAGCCCGATGTCCTCGGCGCGCTGTCCCTGCCGAGCCAGGTGTGGGTCCCGGCGCTCGGCCTGCTCGTGGCCGGCGGCGTCGTCGGACTTCGGGTGGCCCGGGTCCGCGGCGTGCTGAGGACCCTGCTCGCCGACGCCCGCCGTGGGCTGCTCGCCCGCGACGCCTGGCCCGGGGTGGCCCTGCTCTCCCTCGCGGCGCTCGCCGGCTACCTGGGGCTCTTCCTGGTGGCCGCCCGCACCGTCGGCGCGACCGCGCCCCTCGAGCAACTGCTCCCGCTGCTGGTCCTGGCCCTGTTCGTGATGGGGCTGCCGGTCAGCGTGGGTGGGTTCGGTCCGCGCGAGGCCGTCGCCGCCGTCGCGTTCGGAGCGGTGGGCCTCGGTGCTGCGCAGGGCCTCTCCGCCGCCGTCGCCTACGGGGTCCTGGCGGTCGTGAGCACTCTGCCGGGCGGGTTGGTCCTCCTCGCCGGCGTCCTCCGCCGCCCCTCCGGCCGCCTCGCCACCGCCTGATCGCCGGCCGCGTGCGGTCGGAGCTCGCCCGGCGGCCCTCACCGCACGCAACCGCTGATCGGCCGGGCATGATCGGCGGGTGCATGCGTCCACGTCTCGGCGCGGATCCCGCGCACGACGAGACCCCGGCCCGCCCGGACCGGGGTCGATGTTCGAGAGATGTTCTGTGTGTCCGAGGACCGAGTTGGACCATAACCCCACCGTCTCGCACGCTGCTGACCTGCGGCTTTAGTGAACCCGCCGCTACCTGACTTCTTCGTCCCGAAGGAATGCTGACCGGAGCCCTGCCTGGTGTTCGTGCCGCTCAGCGCCTTGCCGACGTCCGGCGTCGTCCCACTACAGGGCCGGGTGGGTGTATTCGCGTAGTGGTGGCCCCTCAGCCGGGCTCTCACAGCGCGTGGGCCGGGCCGGTCGAGCTCCCCGACCCTTATCCGGGTCGTGATCCGTGAACAACGGCGAGGATGCGGTCGGCCGGGCCCGCAGCGTGGAGGTCAGGGGTTACGCGGCCGTCGCGCTGCTCGTCGACGCCCAGCGGTCGACCGGGTAGATCGGCTTCGATGTCGAGGCGTTGGCCCAACTCTCATACGAGAGTACGGATCAGCAGCCGCTTCCAGCGCGCCAGCAACGGCTCTGTGGTCGGATCTCGGTCGTGCAGTGCGTAGGTGAGCCCCACGCCGCGCATGCTGGTGAAGACCAGGTCGCGCACCTCGGCGAAATCAGGGTGGCTCGACAGCACCGGTCCGTACATCGCGTCCACGACGGTCTCGATCGTGCCGAGCAGCCTGCTCTCGGCGTGGAAGAGTGCCATGCGGAGTTCCGGTTCGGTACGTGCTGCCGTCCACAACTCCATCGCTGCCCAGAAGTAGGGCTGGCGAAACGTCTCCCACAACAGGTCGGTGGCATGTTCGATGCGCTCGGCACCGCTGGCGCGTCCATGCGGAGAGCGGGCGATCCAGTCATCCATCTCCGTCAGACGCTCTCGTGCCAGATGCTGAGCGGCCGCGATCAACAACTCCTCACGGGAGGGGAAGTGGTGCAGCAAGCGACCGCGTGTTACACCGGCGCGGGCCTGGATCGTGACGGTGGTGGTACAGCGGTAGCCGTCGCTGACCAGGCCCTCGATCGCTGCGTCGAGGATGAGGGAACGGCTGTCGGCGGTGCGTTGTCCTTGGGTACGCGGCAGACGTCGTTCTGGTGCGGCCACGACGAGACGATAGCCGACGGTGTGCGAGAGACGGGTCGGGTGCGGAGCTGAGACCGCACGCCCTGACTTGGGCGAACCCCTAGTCCTGATCACGCTGCGTCGTAGATCCGCATCGCAGAGGGCCGGTTGGCGGACCGACTACGGACCGAGCGGTCCCCCCGCCGCGCGCATCGCGAGCACGACGGCGAGGACGGCGGCGAAAGCGATCAGCGCCATGATGACGAGTTGCGGGTCGAAGGTCAGCTCTCGGAATCGGCCTCCCGACCGTTCGATCTCCGGCATCGGCGGTCCCATCCAGTCCAGCACGTGGAACCTCCGGTCGAACTCCTCGGCGTCGTCGACCCCCGCCAGGAGTTCGCGGGTGGGGCCGTTCGCCACGATCCGCCCGTTCGCCAGGACCGCGAGCCGGCCGTCGAGGGCCTTCGCCAGGTCGATGTCGTGGGTGGTGATGAGCATCGTCGCGCCGCTGCGCCGTTGGCTGGTCAGGATGGCCTCGACGGTGCGCGCGGTGGTGGGGGCGTCCAGGCCGAGGTCGACATCGTCGAGGACGATGAGCGGCCTGTCTCCCACCATCGCGGCGCCCAGGGCGACCCGTCGCCGCATGCGGGCCGAGAGCTGTTCGGGTAGCTGGTCGGCAACCGTGTCGAGGCCCAGTGTCTGCAGCCACCAGACCGTGGTGGCGTAGATCGACTCCTCGTCCACGTTCCGCAGGTGCAGTGGCAGGGCGAGGTTCTCGCGCACCGTCTGCGACCCGAACACGGACGGCTCGAACAGGGTGGCCCCGCCCAGCAGCACCCCCATCTCCGCGCGCAGCGCCTTCAACGACTTCGGGTCGAGATCCCACACCGATCGTCCGCCGACCAGGACCCGCCCGGTGTCGGGGGGGACCAGGCCGACCAGATGACGGACCAGCGTGGTCTTGCCCCCTCCGGAGGGGCCCATCAGTACGGTGATCTGGCCGGCCGGTATCTCCGCCCGCAACCTCTGGTGGACGACCTCGCCACCGAGCGAGGTCGAGATGTTCTCGAACCGGATGTCGGGCGCTGCGCTGTCGGGCACGGGATGACCTCCGATGGCTCGCACAGCCGACCGGCCCGTACGGACGGACGGATGGGCGCATCCTGCCCTACCCCGAATGGCGCAGTCGACCGGTCCACGAACCCGAGTCTCGACTGTTCAGGCCTGTCGTGACGGCATGTAACCTCCGCGCACGGACGGTCACCAGACGGTCCGACGGATTCGGGAGGCACACATGTCCGCCTATCGGTCGATCGTCGTCGGCACGGACGGCTCCACCACCGCCCTGCGCGCGGTGCAGCGTGCGGCGCAGGTCGCGCGGGACGCGCAGGCCCGTCTGGTGATCGTGTCGGCCTACACGCCCGCGAGTCGCGAGGACGTCGACGTTGCCGAGGACGCTCTGGGCGACGAGTCGTTCCTCGTCCGCGGATCCACGCCGGCGGAGGAGAACCTGCGCGTCGCCGCGACCGCGGCGAAGGAGCTGGGTGTCGAGGAGATCTTCACCCAGGCGGTGGACGGTGCCCCCGTCGACGTCCTGCGCAAGGCGGTCCTCGACCATCGCGCAGACCTTCTGGTCGTGGGGAACCGCGGTCTGAACACCCTCACCGGTCGCGTCCTGGGATCGGTCCCGTCGGCCGCGGCCCGCACCGCCGGTGCGGACGTCCTCATCGTGCACACGACGAGCTGACGGTCCGCGGCAGAGCTGTCGACATCGGCCCGCCCGGGCCACCGATGGCCCGCGGCGCCCGTCCACGTCACCGTCCGTCTCGTGCACACTCCGTTGCGTTGTAGTCCCGGTCACAGTGCAGTGAGGAGAACCCGACGATGACTTCCGCGGTGTCCGAGGCGATCGACGGCGTCCGCGACGTCCTCTCCCGAGCGGGGGAGAGCATCGTCATCGGGGGCAAGCCGGCCCCGGCCTCCGACGGCCGCCTCATCGAGACCTGCGACCCGGCCACCGGGGAGGCCATCGCGTCCATCGCCGCGGGAAGCGCGGCCGACGTGGACCGCGCCGTCGCCGCGGCGACCCGGGCCATGGGCCCGTGGGGCGACCTCAGTGCCGCCGGTCGGGCCCGGGTGCTCTTCGACATCGCGTCGCTGATCGAGGCCCACGCCGAGGAGCTGGCAACCCTCGAGACGCTCGACAACGGCAAGCCGCTCACCGAGTCGATGTTCCTCGATGTGGGCATCGCCGCCGAGGTGTGGCGGTACTACGCGGGCTGGTGCACGAAGATCGGTGGGCAGACGCTGCCGGTGTCACCGCCGGTCGGCACCTCGTTCGCCTACACCCGCCGCGAGCCGCTCGGCGTCGTCGGGCTGATCGTGCCGTGGAACTTCCCGCTGCTCATCGCGTCCTGGAAGATGGCTCCCGCGCTGGCGGCCGGCAACACCGTGGTGCTCAAGCCCTCGGAGATGACCTCGCTCAGCGCGCTGAGGCTGGTGGAGCTGGCGAACGAGGCCGGTATTCCCCCCGGCGTGGTCAACCTGGTCACCGGTTACGGGCACGAGGCCGGGCAGGCCCTGATCGAGCACCGGGGCGTCGCGAAGATCTCCTTCACCGGCTCGACCGCGACCGGGCAGAAGATCGTCACAGCGAGTGCGGCGAGCCTCAAGAAGCTCACCCTCGAGCTGGGCGGCAAGTCCGCCAACATCGTGTTCCCGGATGCGGACCTGCAGGGCGCCGCCCAGGGCGCGCTCACCGGGATCTTCCTGAACCAGGGCCAGGTGTGCTGCGCCGGTTCACGGCTGTTCGTGCACCGCAGCGTGCATGACGAGTTGCTCGGTGAGCTCGAGTCCGCGGCGCGGGAGATCCAGCTCGGGCACGGTCTCGCCGACGGCACCGAGATGGGCCCGCTGATCTCACCCGCCCAGCGCGAGCGGGTGGAGGGCTACCTGCGGTCGGGTTCCGAGGAGGGCGCCACCCTCGTGTGCGGTGGACAGCGGCCCGACGGCGACCTCGCGAGCGGCAACTTCCTGACCCCCGCGATCTTCAGCGACGTCCGGGACGACATGCGGATCTCCCGGGAGGAGATCTTCGGCCCGGTCCTGACCGTGCTGCCCTTCGACGACGAGGCCGAGGTGGTCCGCCGGGCCAACGACAGCGAGTACGGCCTCGCCGCGGGCCTGTGGACCTCGGACGTCACCCGGGCCCACCGGGTCGCCCACCGGCTGCAGGCGGGCACGGTGTGGATCAACCAGTACAACATGCTCGACCCGGCAGCCCCGTTCGGCGGCTACAAGGCCTCGGGCTACGGCCGCGACCTCGGCGAGGAGTCGCTGCTCGGCTTCACCCAGACCAAGTCGGTGTGGGTCAGCCTCGACTGAGGCCGACCCATCCCGGCGCCGCACACCGTTCCACCACAGAAGGAGAAGACACATGGGCGTGTTCACCGACGAGTCCGAGGTCTACACCTACCTCGGCGGCATCTTCGAGCTGGCGACCAAGAAGGACGGGCTGTCCGACAAGCTCGCCGGGTCCGGGGTGGTCCTGCGGATCCACTACACCGATCCCGACGCAACCATCACGGTCGACATGCCGAACAAGGAGGTCGAGACCGGCGCCGGCAGCACCAAGGAGCCCAACGTCGAGCTGTTCATGACCGCCGACACCGGCAACAGGTTCTGGCTCGGCAAGGTCAACCTCTCGGTGGCGATGGCACGCGGCACGGTGCGTGCCAAGGGGCCGGTGCCGAAGCTGCTCAAGCTGATCCCCACGGCCAAGGAGCTCTTCCCGGAGTACGAGAAGATGCTCACCGAAGCCGGCCGTGACGATCTCGTCAACGCCTGACCGCCGCGTGCCCGTCGAGATTGGAGTGCCGCCGTGCTGAGCACGATGCAGAACAGCCCGCTCACCGTCGGATCGGTGCTGCGGCACGCGTCCACCGTGCACGGTGCCCGCGAGACGATCACCGCCGTCGCGCCGGGGTCGACCCGGCGGACCAGCTACGCCGAGCTCGGTGAGCGGGCGGCGCGGCTGGCGAACGCGCTGCGCGGGTTCGGTGTCACCGGCGACCAGCGAGTGGCCACGTTCCAGTGGAGCAACCAGGAGCATCTCGACGGGTACGCGGCCATCCCGTCGATGGGCGCGGTGCTGCACACCCTCAACCTGAGGCTGCCCCCGCACCAGCTGTCCTACATCGCCGACCACGCCGAGGACGGCGTGCTGATCGTCGACGACTCGCTGGCACCGCTGCTGGCCCGCGCTCTGCCCGACATGACGACGGTGCACACGGTCCTGGTCACCGGCGGCGGAGACCTCGCGCCGTTGGAGGGCCACGGCAAGCAGGTGCTGCGCTACGACGAGGTCCTCGCGGCGCAGTCCCCGGTGTTCGACTGGCCCGAGGTGGACGAGAACTCGGCTGCCGCGATGTGCTACACCTCGGGCACCACCGGCAACCCGAAGGGGGTCGTGTATAGCCACCGTTCCATGTGGCTGCACTCCCAGGCGGCCTGTACGGCGAACGCGTTGGGCGTCGGTTACGACGACACGATCCTGGCGATCGTCCCGATGTTCCACGCCAACGCCTGGGGCCTGCCCTATGCGGCCATGATGGCGGGTGCCCAACTGCTGCTGCCGGGCCCGTTCCTGCAGGCCGCACCGCTGGTGGCGATGATCGAGTCGGAGCGGCCCACGATGTCGGGTGCGGTGCCGACGATCTGGAACGACATCCTCAACCACGTCCGGGAGAACCCCGGGCACGATCTGAGCTCGCTGAAGTTCGTGGCCTGCGGTGGCTCCGCGGTGCCGCGCTCGCTGATGCAGGCCTTCGACGAGCTCGGGGTCCGGATGGTGCAGGCCTGGGGGATGACCGAGACCTCGCCGCTGGCCTCGGTCGCGCTCCCGCCCGCCACTGCGACCCCCGAGGAGGAGATGCACCTGCGCGGTACGCAGGGTCGTGTCGTCGCCGGGGTGGAGGCGCGCATCGTCGACGACGAGGGCACGCCGCTGCCGCACGACGGCAAGTCGGTGGGGGAGCTCGAGGTCCGCGGGCCCTGGGTCACCGCCTCCTACTACGGGGACGAGGACCCCGAGAAGTTCCATGAGGGCTGGCTGCGCACCGGCGACGTCGGGCTGATCGATCCGGCCCAGTTCATCACCCTGACCGACCGGGCCAAGGACGTGATCAAGTCCGGCGGCGAGTGGATCTCCTCGGTCGAACTGGAGAACGAGCTGATCGGCCACCCGGACGTCCTGTCGGCGGCGGTGATCGCGGTGCCGGACGAGAAGTGGCAGGAACGCCCACTGGCCGCGGTCGTGCGCCGCCCCGGGTCGTCCGTCACGCCCGGCGAGCTGAACGATTATCTCGCCGACAAGGTCGCGAAATGGTGGCTCCCGGAGCGATGGAGTTTCATCGACGAGGTGCCGCTGACCGGAACCGGGAAGTACGACAAGAAGGTGCTCCGTAAGCGTTACAGCGACGGGGAGCTTTCTGTGGAGAACGTATCCGGCTGATCTACAACCGGTTTCCGCCGTCACGATGGATGCCCCGGAGTCGATGAGGACTCCGGGGCAACATCGCATTTCGACGGTTTACTTTTCGCCGCGTCCGAACGGGTCAGCCAACCTCGTCGCGGCGCCGCCCGGCTACGTGTCCGGCGAGCGCTCCGACCACCAGGGCCGCTCCGGCCGCGGAGACGATCTGCGCGAAGTCGAGACCGGCCCCGGCGGGCGGAAACCAGAAGACGAGCGGGAGTACGAGCAGGAAGCTGCCGAGTGCTGCGCAGGCTCCGTGCACAGGGGCGAGTTCCGCATCGCCCACCTGGCTGCCCGCCGCGGCGAAGGCGACCACCGAGACCAGTAGCAGCCAGAACTGGCCCACCACCGGCAGGTAGGCCTGCGCGATTGGGGTCATCAGCCCGCCGAGGAGTAGGACCGTCAGACCCGTCGACGCCGCTCTGACGGCCGCTGCCACGTCCACGGGGACGGGGGCTGGACCTCGCGCCGACGCGCGGCCTGCTGAGTTGCTCATCACAAGAAGTCTACAGTGGGCGATCCCCAGTTCCCGCCGGGCCGGCCACCGGACGGCACCACGGTTCGGAGGAACAGATGGCTCCTCGCCACCCGGCCGACAAGCAGGCGCCACCCGACCCGGCCGTGAGCGTCGACCGTGTCGAGCTCGCCCGGCTGTTCCTGTCGGCGACCGAACCGACCGAGGTCCTCGACGCGGTGGCCCGGGCGGTGTGTGAGCGAACCGCGTTCCGACGGTCGGTGATCATGGCTGTCGACCCGGTCCGGGGGGTTGTGCATGGTCGTGCGGGCTTCGGCGTCGACCCCACGAAGGTCGTCGCCGCCGGCGGACCGGTGGGGGACTACCGGGTGATCTCGAAGCTCAGTGGTTCGGCTGTGCCCCTGGTGGTACCCACCTCCGACGTGGCCGACATGGTGCCCGGCCAGTGTCTGCGGCTCTTCGACGTGCACGGCCCGATCGCCGTCCAGCTGCTGCGCAGTGACCGGCTGGGGCTGCTCGGGGTCGTGTTCTGTGATCACGGTGCGACGTCGGGCTTCCGGCCGAGTGCGGCGGACCTCGCGACGCTCACCGAGCTGTCCGAGGTTGCTGCCCTGGCGTTCCAGCAGGCGCTGCTGCTCCGACGATCGGTCTCGTTGCAGGAGCTGCGCGAGCGGTCCCGGATCGCTGCCGCGCTGCACGACGGGGTCACCCAGCAGTTGTTCGCCGCCACTCTGGAGGTCGAGGAGCTTCGCGCCGGCGGGGCACTGGACGAGCAGGCGACCGTCGGTCTGGAGCGGCTGGCGGACCGTCTCGGTACCGCCCTGCAGCAACTGCGGGTGGCGTTGGTCGAGATCGCCAGCGGGGGAGTGCCCTACGACCGCGGGACGCAGGAAGGCGACCAGGCGGTGGCGTCCAGGATCCGCAGCGTGCTCGCCCGGGTCGGGGCCGGTGGCGGGCCGACCCCGGACCTGGACGTCACCGGCGAAGGGCCCGAGCCCGACGCCGTGTCGGCCGACCTGCTCGTCCGGGCGGTGCGGGAGGGCGCGGCGAACGCCGGGCACCACGGGCACGCCACCCAGATCGCGGTGCACCTGCGCCGGGGCGGATCGTGGTGGACCGTCGAGATCGACGATGACGGGTCGGGCGATGCCGTCGATGTTCGACGGGTTCTGAGCGGGCACGAGAACAACTCGTTCGGCCTGCCGAGCCTGGCGAAGGAATGCGCGCGGGTCGGCGGACGCATCTGGGTGAGTGACGCGCCGCGCCTACACGGCCTGCGACTGGGCGTTGCGGTTCCCTTGACCGCCCGCTGACGGCGGTCGACCGGTCGACCCCCCGATCGGGGGGACTTCTTCCCCCCCAGTTGTCGGCGTATCCCCCCCATTCCTCGCGCGTTACCCAGATAACGCGATCGTAAGCTGCATCACGCGGGCGATTTCATCGCACACGACTGACGGTTGCCACTGTCGACAGTTGCTGCCCCGGCGCCGCTCGATGTGAGCCGACTTCGATCGATCAGGAAGGAACCGACCGTGAGTTCGCCGACGACAGTCTCGATCCCCAAGGACTCGACCAGACGTCTACCCCGGGTGTCCAACCCGCTCAAGGGTCTTGAAGGACCGCTGGTCCAGGCCGGCGAGATGACCCGGCTCATGTTCCAGGTCCTCTGGATGGCGGTGCGCCACCCACTGGGCTACTGGTCCGACGTCCGGGACCAGATGTTCGACATCCTGAAGCTCTGCTGGATCCCGATGGCGGTGTCGACCACCGCCTTCGGGCTGGGTGCGCCGGGCCTGCAGGGCGGCAACCTCTTCGCCCTCTTCGGCATCCCCGAGCGGCTCGGTTCGTTCTTCGTCATGGCGAGTGTCCGGGAGTTCGCTCCCTGGGTGAACGCCATGGTCGTCGCCGGCGTGGTGGGTACGGCGATCACCGCCGACCTCGGCGCCCGGCGCATCCGCGAGGAGATCGACGCCATGGAGGTCCTCGGCGTCGACCCCATCCGGACCCTCGTGCTCCCTCGGGTCGTCGCGCTGTTCATCATGACCGGCCTGCTCGACCTGGTGGCCATCATGTTCGGCCTGCTCGGCGGCTACATCGCGGCGGTGCCCATCCTCGGTGCCAACCCGGCTGCCTTCGCCGACAGTCTCTTCGCGAACCTCTCCGCCACCGACGTGTGGGGCAGCGTGGTCAAGACCGCGTTGTTCGGCCTGATCATCGGGGTCGTCTGCTGCTACAAGGGCCTCAAGGCGAGCGGTGGCCCGATCGGTGTCGGCAGCGCGGTCAACCAGGCGGTCGTCATCGCGTTCGCGGCGATCTGGATCTTCAACATGGTGTTCACGACGATCCTGCTCGGTCTGAACCCCGACATCCAGGTCTACAAGTAGAGGAGCGCGTGACATGACCAGCACGATGGATCGTCCCGGTCCCGCGGGCCCGCCTCCCGGACCTCCGAAGAAGCTCGGACCGAAGATCACCTTCGGTGAGCAGAAGGTCAAGGAGGCCTTCACCACCGGCGGCGAGATCGCCAAGTTCTCCACGCGGATCATCCGGGACCTGCCCGACGTCCGGCACTACGCGTCCGAGGTCTTCCGGCAGTCCGGCGTCCTCATCCTCTCCAGTGGCCTGATCATCTGGCTGATGATGTTCGTCATCGGCTACCAGTGCGGCCTGGAGGCTAACTACACCCTCAAGCAGATCGGCGCACCGCTCTACTCGGGCATCTTCTCCGCCTGGTGCGCCATCCGTGAGATGGGCCCCTACATGTGGGGCTACATCCTGGCGGCGAAGGTCGGATGCGGGCTGGTCGCCGAGCTCGGCTCGATGCGGATCTCCGACGAGATCGACGCCATGGAGGTCATGGGGGTCCGCTCGCGAAGCTACCTCGTGGGCACCCGCATCATCGCCACCTGGATCGCGATGCCGTTCCTCTACGTCGTCGGCCTCGGCATCATGTACATCGCCGAGTACCTGACCGTCGTCATCCAGCTCGGCGGCGTCTCGGCGGGCGGCTACTCCTTCATCTTCTGGCTCTACCAGAACCCACTCGACTTCGTCTACTCGCTCTCGAAAGTCATGGCGATGGGCACGGTCATCATCTTCGTCGGCTGCTACTACGGCTACAACGCCAGCGGTGGCCCGGTCGGCGTGGGACGAAACACCGCGAAGTCGATGATGCTCAACATGGTCCTGATCCACGTCGTCGGCGTTCTCGGCACCCAGCTGTTCTGGGGTCTCGCCGCCAACGCGCCGATCGCCAACTAGTCCACCACGTCGGGGCGACGCCGCCCCATCCCCGGAGGTCTCCGATGTCCCCGAGAGCCGAACCAGTCGGTGCCCATCCTCCAGCAGGCCTTCACGGGCAACGTGGACGGGACGTCGGCAGTGCCGCCGGACCGCCTCCCATGTCGGTGCGCAACCTGCACAAGGCCTTCGGGTCGTTCAAGATCCTCAGGGGGCTCGACCTGGAGTTCCAGGACAACGCGATCACGACGATCCTCGGGCCGTCCGGTACCGGCAAGAGCGTCCTCATCAAGCACCTGGTCGGGCTCCTGGAGCCCGACCAGGGCGAGGTGGTGATCTTCGGCCAGGACATGTGGCGGATCACCGAACGTGAACGTTACGAGCTGCGCAAGCGGTTCGGGGTCCTGTTCCAGGACGGCGCCCTGTTCGGCTCCATGAACGTCTACGACAACACGGCCTTCCCGCTGCGCAAGCACACTGACATGTCCGAGGGCGACATCCGCGAGATCGTGATGTCGAACCTCGTGGAGGTGGGCCTGGAGGCGGCCGTCGGGAAGTTCCCCAGCGAGGTCTCGGGTGGCATGCGCAAGCGCGCCGGGTTCGCCCGCGCACTGGTCATGAACCCCGACATCGTGCTCTTCGACGAGCCGGACTCCGGCCTCGACCCGGTCCGCACCAGCCTGCTCTGCGACCTGATCCTCAAGATCCACGCGGAGCACGGCGGCTGCTACATGATCGTCACCCACGACATCAGATCGGCCAGGAAGGTCAGCGACTACGTCGGCCTGATCTGGCAGGGCAACGTCGTGCACTACGGCGACGCCGCGGGGGCTTTCGGATCCGACGACCCGTTCGTCCGCCAGTTCCTCGCGGGCGAGTCCGCCGGACCCCTGGGGATGGACTGACGTGCAACGCATACTGACCGCGGTGGTGGTTGCAGTACTGGTCCTGGCCACCACCGCAGCCGGCGTCATGTCCTTCAGCGGCCCGTACCGGGTCACCGTCGTGCTCGACAACGCGGCCAACCTCATCGAGGGCACCCTGATCAAGGTCAACGGTTTCGACGCCGGCCAGATCGAGGATCTGGAAGTGGTCGACGGCCGGGCCCAGTTGACGCTCGTCCTCGACCGAGAGTTCGCGCCGCTGCACGACGGCGCCACCGCGAGCGTGGTCTGGAAGGCCCTGCTCGGCGAGCGGCTCGTCAACCTGACCGACGGGCCCGCCGACAACGCGGAGATCCCCTCGGGCGGGATGCTGACTGGGGACCAGCCCTCCCCGGTCGAGCTCGACACCGTGCTCGCCGCGCTCGACCCGCCGACCCGGGAGAAGCTCAACTCGTTGACCCGCAACCTGGACGAGACGCTGGCGGGCAGCGAGGGCGACCTCAACGCCACGCTGAAGACCGCGGGCCCGGCGATCGGCGCACTGGGTGACGTGCTGCGCGGCCTCGGCACCGACGGGGAGGCCGTGCGCCAGCTGGTCACCCGGCTCAACGAGACGATGACGATCCTGGCCCGCCGCGACGGTGACGTGTCGCGCGTGGTCGACCAGCTCGGCGGGGCCGTCGACCAGATCGTCGCGCAGCGTGAGGCACTCGGCGGCACCCTCCGGGAGCTGCCCCCCACACTCCGGCAGGCCCGTACCACGCTCGACAGCGTGCCCGGCACGGTCGAGGAGGTGACCCCACTGCTCGAGGCGCTCGAACCGGCGACCGCGCGGCTGCCGGGCGTCGCCGCCGACCTGCGCCCGCTGCTCAGCGATCTCCGCCCGGCCATCGCCGACCTGCGGCCCACCCTCGACTCCGCGTCGGAGCTGCTGCAGTTCACCCCCGGGCTGCTCGACAGCGGTACCGCGACGGTTCCGGCAATCGAGGAGACCGTCGCCGGGATCACCCCGGCGCTGGCCTTCCTGCGGCCGTACACACCCGAGCTGGCGGGCTTCCTGACCAACTGGAACTCGGCGAACGCCAACTTCGACCGCAACGGTCACTACGCCCGCATCTACGTCACTGCGGGCGCGGAGAACGTCAACGTGAACCCGGGCGTCCTGCCCCCGGGCACGACGAAGAACCTGGCGCCGCTGCCCGGTGAGCTGGTCGACCAGCCCTGGACGGACGCCTTCGGAGAGGGAATGCGATGAAGCTCTCGACGCCCCGCGCGCTCGCGGTGGGACTCGTCGCCGCGATCGGGGCCACCGGCGCGATGAGCGGCCTGGCCGCGGAGAACCCATCGGCGCAGGGCATGGTCGTGGTGGCCGAGTTCGACTCGGCCGGCCCGCTGCTGACGCGCAACGAGGTCAAGGTCGACGGTGTCGTCGTCGGTGAGGTTGGCGACATCGTCGTCGACGGCGACCACGCCGACGTCCTCCTCGACCTCGATCCCTCGGCACTGCCCCTCTACCAGGATGCGACGGCCACCATCCGGCCCATCAGCCTCCTCGGTGAGCGCTACGTGGACATCGAACGCGGCACGCCCGGCACGGCCACGATGGCCACCGGCGGTACGATCCCGCGGGACCGGACCGGTACCAACGTGGACCTCGACGAGATCCTCAACACCGTCGACGAGCCGACCGGCGAGTCGCTGGCGTTCCTGGTCACCACGCTCGGCGACGGGCTGCGCGACAACGGCGGCAACGTCGACGCCGCGCTGAAGGCATTGGCCCCGGCGCTGCGCGACACGGAGGGCCTGACGGCCGTCCTGGAGGACCAGAACGTCCTGCTCGGGTCGCTGGTCGACCGGGTCGAGCCGGTGGCCGGTGCGCTGGCCACCGACGGCGGCGCGTCGCTCGACCGGCTGGTGGCGTCCGCCGATCGGCTGCTGGCGGCGAGCAGCCGCCAGCAGGAGGCACTCGACCAGACCCTGGCCGAGCTGCCCGGTGCGCTGCGCTCCGCGCGGACCACGCTGGGCGAGCTCGCCGGCACCGCCCAGGAGACGACCCCGACGCTGCGCACGCTGCGGCCGGTCACGGAGGACCTCTCGGAGATCTCCGGCGAGCTGCGGACCTTCGCCGACTCGCTCGACCCCGCCCTGGCCCAGGCCGAGCCGGTGCTCCAGGAGGCGCGCAAACTCCTGGAGGAGGCGCAGCCGGTGGCGGCCGACCTGCGCACGGCCTCACCCGACCTGCGCACGGCGTCGGCCGACGCCCGCCCGCTCGTCGAAGACCTCACCGCCAACCTCGACAACGTGCTGAACTTCGTCCGGTACTGGGCGCTGACCACCAACGGCTACGACGGGCTGTCGCACTACTTCCGGGCCCACATCATCGTCAACCAGGACTCGGCGACGAACTTCCTGCCCCAGGCCGTGCCCGTTCCCCCGCTGTTCGGCACTCCGCCGCTGATCGGTGGCGAGCAGCCCGGCAGCGACGTCCCCGGCACACCCACCAGCCCCCCGGTCGGCGGCTCGTTGCTGCAGGCGCCCGGCCCCGACGACGACGGTGCCACCGGACTGACCCCCGAACAGGAGAGCGGCATGCTCGGTTCGCTGCTGGGAGGCGGCTCGTGAGGCTCCTCCAGAAGGCCTTCAACTCCCGCTCCTCGGCCCTGTTCATCGGCATCACGGTCGTGGTCCTGTTCGTCGCCTCCGTCGTGTTCGCCTTCCAGGCGCAGTACGGCATCCCCGGCGCGACCGTGACGATGGTCCGAGCCTCCTTCGACGACGTCGGCGCACTGCGCCGTGGTGACGACGTCCGGATCGCCAGTGCCCGCGTCGGCACCGTCGACGCCATCGAGTACTCCGAGGCACAGGGCGCGGTCGCCGTGCTCAAGCTCGACGGGGACCGCCCGATCTACCGCAACTCCAGCGCGGCGACGGCGTCGGTCGGCGCCCGCTCGGCGTTGGGCCAGAAGTTCGTCGACCTCGACCCCGGCAGCGAGGACGCCGGCCTGCTCGGCGAGGACGAGGTCATCCAGAAGCGGATCACCCGCGGCGCGCAGGAGGTCAGCGACCTGTTCAACGTGTTCGACCAGCCGACCCGCACCGCGCTGGGATCGACGCTGCGTGAGCTCGGCGGCGGGCTCGCCGGCCGGTCCGAGGACCTGGCGGACGCGTTCCGGACCTCCCCGGAACTGCTTCCCGACCTGGGCACGGTGTCCCGGTCCCTGAGCGCCGGTGACGGCGCCGACCTGGTCGGCCTGCTGCAGTCGGCCGACACCCTCGCCGGCCGCTTCGAGGGCCGGGAACAGGAGATCGCCTCCCTCATGACGAGCCTCAGCAACACTCTCGACGCGGTGGCGGTGGACGACACCGGGCCGTTCGAGCAGACCCTCGAGCGGGCCCCGGGCACCCTGCGGGACGTGCGGTCCGCCCTGGACACGCTCAACGGCCCGCTCGCCGACACACGGGTGGCGGTCACCGAGCTGCGCCCGGGCGCGGAGGCCCTCGGGCGGGCCACCCCGGACGTCCGGGGCGTGCTGCGCGAGGGCGTGGGGCCGCTCGACCGGGTGCCGGGCGTCGCCGACGTCGCCGAGCCCGCGGTGGTGGACCTGACCGAGCTGATGGCCGACGCGCGGCCGCTGACCCCCAGGCTCGTGCAGACGCTGCGGGAGGCCGCGCCGCTGCTGGCCGACGCCGCGCCGTTCTCCCCGGAGATCTCGCAGTTCTTCACCAACGCGACGAGCGCGCTCAGCAACGGTGACGCGGCGGGACACTGGCTGCGCTTCTTCCCGATCGTCTCGGCGGAGTCGGCGTCCGGGGTGCTGCCGGTCGAGGATCCGACGGTCGCCCGAAACGGTGACCCGGAGCCCGGCGAGCTCGAGACCGACCGCCAGCCGCTGCCGCTGCTGGGGGGGCGCAACTGATGGCCACCCCTACGTTCCGTCAACGCAAGCCGCTGTCACCGGTCGGCATCGGCATCCTGGTCACGATCGTCCTGCTGCTGCTGGGGGTGGCGCTGTTCAGCAAGGCGCAGATCCTCACCTGGCTCAGCCCCGGGGACACGATCCGGGCGAATTTCAGTCAGGACTACCGGATGCGCGCCTACCAGACGCCGGTCAAGATCGCCGGTGTCCCGGTTGGCGTCGTCACCGGAGTCGAGCGCGCGGACGACGGCTCCGCCCTGGTCGAGATGAAGCTCGACCCGGGTGAGAAGGACAAGCTCGGCTCCGCGCCGAGCGCGGCGATCCGCGCCACGACCCTGCTCGGCGGCAGCTACTACCTGGAACTCGAACCCGGCGGCGACCGGGGCGAGGTGCAGGACGACATCCCGGTCGACCGCGCCTCGGTGCCGGTCGAGCTGGACCGGGTGGCGGCGGCGCTGCAGCCGGACGCTCTCCTCGGGCTGCAGCGCAGCACCGGCCACCTCGACGACACCCTGTCCCGAGGTGGGTCCGAGGCCCTGCAGGATCTGGCGCGGACCGCCCCGGGCACCCTCGGGCCGGCCGGCGGTGTGCTGCAGGCCGCGCGTGGCACCCGGCCGGAGGTCGATCTGACCGAGCTGGTCCAGGGACTGGAGTCCGCGTCGCGCGCGCTGTCGGAGAACAACGGCCAGCTCGACGACGTCGTCACCGGACTCGACTCGCTCTCCGGCGTGCTCGACCGGCGCGGCGGTGACATCGCCGCGTCGCTGCGCAACGCACCCGAGACACTGCGCATCGCCAACACCGGCCTGCACAACCTCGACGGGACCCTCGCCGAGCTGCGGGACACCGCGGGACCGGCGCTGCCGGTCGTCGAGGAGCTCGACGAACTGCTCGACACGGCCGAGCCCGTCCTGGAGGAGGCCCGACCGGTGGTCGCCGACCTGCGCGGTCTGCTCGTCGACGCTCGCCCGCTGGTCGACGACCTCGTCCCGGCCACCCAGGGCCTCACCACCGTGCTGGACAACCTGGAGGGCCCGGTCCTCGACCGGGTGAACGGACCGGTGCTCGACACCATCAACTCCGGGTTCGACGGGACCGGTCCCTACGAGGGCGGTGGCGGTGACAACCCGTTCTACACCGAGCTGGCCTACATGGTCACCAACCTCGACAGCGTCTCGGCTCTCACCGACGAGAACGGTGCGGTCATCGGGTTCAACCCGGGCGTCAACGGCGGCAGCGTCGCGGGGCTGCCCGGGGTCAGCGTCGAGCAGCTGTTCGCCAACCTCGCCCAGTTCCAGGAGATCCAGCGATGAGCGCCACGACCCACAAACAGGGTTGGCTGCCCCGCATGTGGGCCCACGCCCGCAGCGAGCCGGGCCTGTTCCGCAACATCGTGGTCATGGCCGCGCTGATCGTGCTCGGCCTCGGGGTGGGTGGCTACATCCTGAGTCAGCAACGGTTCAACCCGCCGTGGGAGAACGTGCTGATCTTCGAGGCCACCTTCGACGCCACACCGGCGATCAGCCCCGGCAACGGGCAGGAGGTGCGGATCGCCGGCGTGGCGGTCGGCGACATCCGCGAGGCGCGGGTCTCCGACGAGGGCGACGCGGTGCTCACCCTCGCGGTGGCGGCCGAGTACCCGGTCTACGACAACGCCCGGGTCGTGTTGCGGCCCAAGAGCCCGCTCAACGAGATGTACGTCGAGGTCAGCCCGGGAGGCCCGCCCGGCATCCCGCTGGAGGACGGTGCGGTACTGCCCGTGGGGCAGTCCTCGGAGCCCATCCAGATCGACGAGGTGACGGGTTACCTGGACGAGAACGCCCGCTACGCCCTGACCAGCCTGCTGTCGGAGTCCGACACGGCGCTGGCCAACGCGCCCGCGACGCTGCCCGATGGGCTGCGGGGCGCGGACGCGGTGCTCACCGACCTGCAGCCGGTCGTGGCCGAGCTGGACGTGCGGCGGGACAAGATCGCCCGACTGGTGACTGCGCTGAGCCGGATCTCCTCCGCGCTGGGCCGCGACGACGAGCGGATCTCGCGGCTGGCTGCCAGCCTGCAGACGACCTTGACCACCGTGGCCGGGCAGAGCCAGCCGTTGGACGACGCGCTCGCCCAGCTGCCGGACCTCGACGCCCAGCTGCGTGCGGCCACGCAGGGCGTCACGGAGCTGGCCGGTGAGCTCGACCCCGCGCTGGTCAACCTCCGGGAGGCCACTGACGTGCTGCCGGGGGCGCTCTCCCGCACGAACGACTCCGTCCAGCGGCTGGACACGACCCTGGACACGCTCACCCCGGTGATCGCCGCGGCGCGCCCGGTGGTCGGTGACCTGCGGCCCGTGGTCGGCGACCTGAACGCCAGCCTCGACGACCTGGTGCCGATCTCCGAGCGGCTCGAACCGGTCACCGCGGGCCTCGTCCCGTACCTGACCGACCTGCAGGCATTCGTCTACAACACGAACTCCGTGACCAGCCTGCGCGACGCCAACCGGGGGATCCTGCGCGGCCTGCTGCAGGTGACACCGACCTCGCTCCCGCTTCCGCTCCAGGGTCTCGCGACCCCGACCCCTCGATAGGTGCCGGACATGCGCATACCACTGTTCCTGGTGCCGATCCTGCGGACCCTCGTGGTCCTGGCGTTCGTCGGCCTGTCGGCAGCCATCTTCGGATTCCTCTGGCTCAACTCCGGTGGCACCATCCCGCTCATCTCGCAGGCCGGCTACCGCGTGACGCTGGCGATGGACGACGTGGACAACCTGGTGCCGCAGTCCGATGTGCGGCAGGCCGGTGTCGTGGTCGGCCGGGTGCAGGACGTGCAGGTGGAGGGAGGCTCCGCGGTCGTCACCCTGGATCTAGACAAGGACGCCGGGCCGCTGCACGAGGGCGTCACGGTGACGATCCGCAACAAGACACTGGTGGAGGAGACCTACGCCGACATCGACGACGGCTCCGGCGCGGAGATCGCCACCGAAGCGATCCTGCCGCGCAGCGCCGCCCGGTCGAGCGTCCAGCTCGACGACGTGCTGACCAGCCTCGACCAGCCCACCCGGGACGCTCTGGGCAGCACCATCCGGTCCGCGGCGCTGGTCACCGACGGGTCCCGCGAGGACATCGCCGACGCCGTGGCCGGGCTCGGTGCGCTGGGTCGCGAGGGCGGCAGCGCCCTCGACGCGCTGGCCGCCCAGTCGGAGGACCTCGTGGAGGTCACCGGCAACACGACCGCCCTGTTGCGGGCGCTCGACACCGGCCAGGGCCGGATCACCGACCTGGTCCGCGACGCGGACCGGATCACCCAGGTGGTCACCGACAACCGGACCGATCTGGAGGCCGTGCTGCGTGAGCTGCCGGGCGTGCTGGACACCGCGCGGGACGCCAGCGGAAGCCTGAAGACGCTCGCCGGCTCGCTCGCCCCGGTGGCGGCGAACCTGGAGGCCGCCGCGCCCGACCTGTCCGCCGCGCTGCGCGAACTGCCCGAGACGTCGGCGGACCTCAGGGGCCTCCTGCCGTCGCTCGACACCACTCTCGAACGCGCGCCGGACACCCTGACGCGGGTGGGCGGCTTCACCGACGTGACCCGGGACCTCGTCCCGACGTTGCAGGTCAACCTGTCGGACCTGAACCCAGCGCTGGCCTACCTGCGCCCCTACGGCAAGGACACCGCGCTGTGGTTCGCAGGCCTGTCCCAGACCCTCGGAGTCTCGGCTGACGGGAACGGGACGGCGCTGCGCGCCTTCGTCGTCGTCAACGAGAAATCGGTGAACCAGCCGCTAAACACCCAGTTCGGCCCGCTGGAGAAGTACAACCCGTACCCCGAGGCGGGCGACAACTCCGACCCACGCCGGTCCTTCGACGGCGAGTACCCGCGGGTCGAGCGGGATCCAGTCCCCGAGAACTGAGGGGAAGGAGCCCACTGGCGGTGACCCGGCCCCCGGGTCACCGCCATCACGTGATGAGGATGATGGTGCGATGACGGTGACGAGGCCGGCAGGGTGACGGGCCCACGCGAGCAGGAATTCGGGGACGGCCCGCCCCGCCGTCTCGGGTCGCCGCGTTCGCCCGCCCGGTGGGTGGCACGGCTCGGATGGCGCCGATGGGTGGCCGGGCTCCTGGTGGCCGGCCTGGTCGGTGCGGTGCTGATGGGCCTGCTGAAACTCCGGGTCGACACCGGCGTGAACTCCGTCGTCGTGCCCGACGACCCCGCCGCCATCGCGCTCGCCGAGGTCGGGTCGTCGTTCGGTGGTGACCCCGTCGTGGTGCTGCTGGAGTCTGTGCAGCCTCGGCAGCTGCTGTCCGCCGACACATTGCCCGCCCTGCTGAAGCTGGAGGGGCAGCTCGCCCGCACCCCGGACGTGGCCGCGGTCTACGGCCCGGCCACGGTGCTGAACCAGGTGGCCGGGCGGGCGCAGGAGCTCCTCGCCGAACTGTCGGGTTACCGCGACGGGGTGCGTGCCGCCGCGGCCGAGCGGGTCATCGCCGAGGGCGGGTCCGAGGCTGCGGCCCAGGATGCCGCGGCGGCCGCCGTGGCCGAGTTCGACCAGCGCTACGGGGCGTTCATCGTGCAGGGGTTGCCGGGCGGGCTGCCCACGCTGCGCAACGACGAGTTCGTCAGCTCGGTGATCTTCGGAGGCGGCGGCGAGCCGCGCCCGCAGTGGAGATTCGTGGTGCCGGAGGCCTCGGCGGTCGCGGTGCTCGTCAGGCCCCGTCAGGATCTGGATCAGGCCGGCGTGGAACGACTGGTCGCCGACGTCCGGGGCGCGGTCGCGGTGGCGGGACTGGACGCCGAGCGGGTCACGGTGTCCGGGGTGCCGGCCGTCGCGGCCGCACTGGGCGACCGGGTCCGCACGGAGGTCCCGTTGCTCGGGGGCATCGCCCTGCTGGCGGTCGGGGCCTGGTTCCTCGCCGTGCGCTGGGCGGACCGGCGGCACCGGGTGCTGCCGCTGGCGGCCACCGCGGTGGGCACGGTGATCACCCTGGGGGTCTTCGGCTGGGTCGACCGCCCGCTGTCGTTGGGGGTCATCGCCTTCCTCCCGGTACTGATCGGTGTCGGCAGCGACTTCACCACCTACCTCGCCACCGGTGCGTCGCGGAGGCTGGTGCTGGTCGTCGGCGCAGCGACCGCCGCGAGCTTCGGCGCCCTGACGGTCAGCCCGATCCCGACCGTGCGTGACCTCGGGGTCACCCTGGCTGTGGGCATCGCCGTCGCCGTGCTGACCGGGGTGGCGGTGACCTGGCGGCGGGGCGCCCCCGTCGCGGCGGGACCGGAGCCGGAGCCGGCGCGCACGCCGGCGCCGCGGGGCTCGACGCGGACGCGGATCGCCGCAGCAGCCGCGGCCGTGGTGCTCGCCGGGGCGGGCTGGTTCGCGCTGGTCGATCTGCCCTTGCGCGCGGACCTGCAGGGGTTCGCCGGAGGTCTGTCCGTGGTCGACGACGCCGAGTACGTCGAGGACGTGCTGGGGTCGAGCGGGGAGTTCACGATCCTGCTCTCCGGCGGCGGCGCGGCGACGCCGGAGGCGCTGGAGTGGATGCGTGCCGCGGAGCAGGCGGTGATCACCGCCGAGGGGGACCGGCTGCGGCCGATCATCTCGCCACCCGGCCTGCTGGGCTTCCTCGGCGAGACGCCGACCGACGGCCAGCTCGCCTCCGCGCTGCGGCTGCTGCCCCGTTACCTGACCGGTAGCGTGATCAACTCCGATCGCTCGCTCGCGGTCATCACCTTCGGAACCCGGCTCGACGATGCGGAGCAGTTGCTGGACCTGCGGGAGTCCGTGCGCTCGGTGCTCCCGCCGCCTCCCGCGGGCATGCAGGTCGAGCTGACCGGCCTGCCGATGGTGGCCGTGGGGTCCTACGAGACGATCTCCGCGGACCGGTACCTGGCGAACGTGCTGGGCATCGTCGTCGCCGGACTGGTCCTCGCGGTCGGTCTACGAAAGCGCTCCGACGCCGTTCTCGCCGTGGTCGCAGCCGCGCTGGCCACCGGATGGGGCCTGGCGGCGATCTGGGTCGCCGGGATCGGGCTGACCCCGGTCACGATCGCGATCGGGTCGCTTACCGCGGCCGTCGGCTGCGAGTTCACGGTGCTGGCCGCGGAGGCGGCGCGCCGCAACGACCGATCGCTGCACCGTGCGGTGCTGCTCGCGGCCGCCGCGTCGGCCACCGGTTACGCCGTCCTGATGTTCTCCAGGTTGTCGGTGGTGGCCCAGTTCGGGTTGCTCCTCGCGGTGTCGGTGGGTGTCGCGATGGGTGCGGCGGTGTTCGCCGTATGGCTGGCTCGCATCTCGGGGCCGGCCGAGCCGTTAGACACCATGGACCGTGACCGCCGTCTCGTGGGAGTGCAGTGATGAGCCAGCAGGGCACGGAAGGTGTCGACATCGACGACGCCACCGGAGTTCAGACAGCGGACGTGGACGCCGCACCGGAGTCACCGGTGGCCGCGGCGAACGGCTCATCGGGTTCTCCCGACGTGGCCGGCGAGGGCGGGTCCGCACCGGAGGGCGGGGCCGGTGCCGAACCGGTGCCGGGTGATTCCGCGGACGGTGGTGATCCCGTCCCCGACGCCGGCGATCCCGCTTCCGACGGCGCCGAGCAGCCGGCCGGCACGGAGAGTGCCGACGCCGGCGAGGCGGAGGGTCCCGAGTCGGCGGAGGACGCCGAGTCCGCGGAGTCCGCGGGGACCGGGCCGAATCGGCGCGGGCTCCGGCTGCCCACCACATGGGCCGGTCGCGCGGCCGCCGCAGCCGTGGTCGTGGTGGTGGCGGCCGCCGCTGCGGGTGCGGTGTGGTGGCAGGCTTCCGCGTTGCCCGCCGATGCCGCCTACCGGCTCGACGGCCGCACCGTCACGGTCGAACAACTCGACCAGCGCGTCGTCGCGCTCCAAGCGCTCTACGGGGTGCAGGCCCCCGAGGACCCTGCGGCCGCGGACGGTTTCCGGCGCGACGTGGCCAAGTCGGTCGTGCTCAGCGACATACTCGACCGTGAGGCCCTGGAGCGTGGGGTGGTCGTCGCCGACAAACAGGTCACCGACACCCGCGATCGCTACATCGAGGAGCAGTTCGGCCCCGGCGGCCGCGACGCGTTCGTGCGGGCGTTGGGCAACGTCGGTACGTCGGAGGAGTCGGTGCTCGACGAGATCCGGCGGCAGATGACGGTCGGGCTGCTGATGCAGGACGTCGTCGGCACCGTCACGGTGACCGACGAGGAGTTGCGCGCCGCCTACGCCGATCGACAGGACACTCTCGGCACCCCCGAACGACGAACGCTGCGCAACATCGTCGTGGAGTCCGAGGAGCAGGCCCGGGCCGCCTTCGACGAGATCCGGGGTGGCGTCGCCTTCGAGCAGGTTGCCGCCGACCGCAGCCGGGACGAGAGCACCCGTGGCACCGGGGGGCTGTTGGGCGACCTCGCGCGCGACGAGCTGGAGGCTCCCGTGGGCGACGCCGCGTTCGCCGTGGCGCCCGGAGAGCTGTACGGGCCGGTGCAGGGACAGTTCGGATGGAACGTCGGGCGGGTGGATGCGGTGATCCCCTTCGTCCCCGCATCCTTCGACCAGGTCGCCGACGGGCTGCGGCAGGCCCTGCAGGTCGAGCGCAGCCTGGCGATCTGGCAGGACTGGATCGCCCAGCAGGTGCGGGACGCCGACGTGGTCTACGCCGAACACTTCCGCCCGGCCGATCCGGACGCTGCGCCGTCGTTCGGGTCGCCGGCGCCCGCCGAGGGCACGCAGGCGCCACGGTGAGCGTCGTGATCGTCAACCTGGTGGGGTCGGTGGTGCTGGGAACCGCCGTGCTCCTCGTCGGGGTGTGGGGACGCCGCAACGCCGCGAGCCTGCTGCCGGCGACCTTGCCCACCGAGCACCGCCGGCGCAAGGTGGTCGTGTATCGCCGTGGGGCGCTGGCGTGCCAGATCGCCGGGGTACTCCTGATCTCCGTCGGTGTCGTCTCCACCCTCTTGTGAGCGAACCGTGCACGACGCGCGTGCGAACATCCCTCCGAGCCGTTCGGCGGCCGTTGGGTCGGCCCGAGGGGAGACGGCGGTGATCAGACCGGGGCAGCGGCAGGCGACGGACCCCGCACGGATGCATTTCGAGGAGGGCCGGCTCACCGCCGTACTGGTCGACGACCACGAGTTGGTGTTGGAGGGGCTGCAGCGAGCGCTTGCCCGAGACGCCATCGACGTCGTGGGGGCATTCCTCGACGGGGAGGGCGCACTGGAGTTCCTGGCCGGGAAGATGGCCGCACACACCCGGCTCGACCTGGTGGTCGTCGATCTCCGGCTGAGTGGCCGCTCCGGGATCGGCCTGGTCGAGGACGTGGTCCGGCTGCGCCCGGACGTCCGGGTCGCGATGCTGACCAGCTTCGAGGATCGGGTCGCGGCGGTGGCCGCCGTCCAGTCCGGCGCGAAGGGCTTCTTCCTCAAGGACTCCTCGTGCGGCGAGTTGTCCGCGGGTCTACGCCGGGTCGCCGAGGGCCATCTCGTGATCGACTCGCGGCTGGCCCAGGCGGTGCTGGGCGGTGACCCGAGCTGCCGGTTCACCGCGCACGAGCTGTCGATCGTGTCGCTGGTCGCCGACGGCATGACCAACCGGCAGATCGGGGAGGAGCTGCACCTGTCGTCCTACACGGTCAAGGAGTACCTCTCGCGGGTGATGCGCAAGCTCGGCACGGCGACCCGCGCGGAGACCGTGGTGCGTGCGGTCCGCGAGGGTCTGCTGCCCGAGAAGTACCCGGGACAGAACTGGGAGAGCTGAACCGGCGTCGGCCGCGTCTCACGCCCGGACGGGCAGGGCCAGCCGGGCGACGAGCCCGCCCCCAGGACGTGCGGACAGGGTCAGCGTCCCGCCCATCGACGTCGTCAGCTCGCTGACGATCCACAACCCCAGACCCGCGGTGCCCCGCTTGTCCCCGAGACTCACGTACTTCTGGGTGACCTGGCCGAGCTGGTCCACCGAAAGGCCGGGCCCACGGTCGCGGACCTCGACGACGAGGTCGTCGCGCTCCCGGGCGAGGTACACCTCGACCGGTTCGCTCCCGCTGTACCGGGCGGCGTTCCCGGCCAGGTTGCCGATCATGCGGTGCAGCCGCTGAGGGTCGCACCGCACCGTCGCGTCAGGAGGGCGGACGACGATCGAGCGGCGTTCCTCGGGCAGCCCCGCGCCGGCGAGAGCGGCCAGGGCAAGGTCCTGCAGGCGGACGGACCGTTCACGGACCCTGCCGACCGCCCCGCCCTCTGTCACCGCCACCTCGGCGAGCCCGTCGAGCATGTCCTGGAGATGCTCGGCATTCGCGGTGATCAGATCCAGCATCGGATCGGGTGCCGACCGGGTGGCGGCCCGGGCGAGCGCGGTCAGCGCGGAGACCGGTGCGCGGAACTCGTGCAGGATCACGCGCAGGCCGTCGAGCCGTGCCTGCTGGGAGTCGAGCAGCCTGCTACGCAGGTCGCGTTCCTCGACGACGGCCTGGTGCTCGGCGATCACCTCGGCGCGGGATTCGGCCACCGCACGGTACTGCCTGTCGAGCCGCCGCACGAACACCCCGGTCAGGGTGGCCACCGCCACCAGGTAGAAGGTCCACCACAGCCCCGCGGAGATCTGCGCATCGACCGTCGTGGTGGACGGGCTGCCGACGATGCAGGCTCCGAGGTACGCACCGCCCACGAGCAGCGCGAACAGCTCGCCGCGGCGGCTCTCGGTGCGCAAACCGTTGGCGATGACCACGAGTGGGAGCACGGCGACCGCGAGGCTCACCACGCCTCCGGTCAGTGTGACGGCCAGCAGCGCGAGGACGGCGTCGGTACCCGACACCACGATCGGTCTCGGTCCGCTCCCGCGGGCCAGCCGGGCGAGGGCGAGCAGCACCGCGTAGCCGGCGGCGACGGCGACCAGGGCGAACACCACCGCCAGCGACGCGCGGACTGCCGGGTCGGTCAGCACGGCCAGCGCGCCCAGGGACGCGACCACGCCGATCCGGACCGCGATGACGATCAGGTCGTCAGGCCCGGATCGTGGGGTGTCGCGGTCAGCGAGCATCCGGCACGGCGAGGAAGCGGTGCGCGCTCGGCAGGACCATCGCGAACGCGCCCAGCGTCACCAGGACGAACGCCGCGACGGCATGCCAGGTGCCGCCCGCGGCGAAGACCACCGCGACGAACAGCCCGAGCCCGACGAGGACGAACCGGGGCCACGCACGACCCGACAACAGCGCCGCGGTCAGCACCACGGTCGACACCGCGGCCAGGATCGCGATCACCGCGGTCGAGGCGACGGCGGGCGGCCCGCTCACGGCGTCGGGGCCCAGCTGGGTGGCGACCCGGTCGGCCTCCGAGTCGAGACGGTTGGCTGCGAGTGAGTCGGCTGCGGCGTAGAGCTCGACGAGTGCGAGTCCGATCCATGCGACGGCGGCGAACCAGAGGGTTCCGGGGATCCGCATGGCGCCGCGGGAGCGGTGCGGGACGGGCCCGCTGGGCGAGGACATGGCGAGGATCGTAGCGGCCCGCGCGGTCCGTGCGTCGCCGCCGGCGCGTCCCGCGGTGGCCCACCCGGGCCACCGTTGGCGCGGCCGGCCCGGTGACGCAGCGGCAGATCGTTGTGACGCTGTGCACAGCATCTCGATGGTGAGGAGTAGTCAATGAAGACGAAGGCAGCAGTGCTCTGGGGCCTGGGCCAGAAGTGGGAGGTCGAGGAGATCGACCTCGATCCGCCCGGGCCCGGCGAGGTCCTGGTCAAGCTGACCGCGAGCGGCCTGTGCCACTCCGACGAGCATCTCGTGACCGGCGACCTCCCGTTCCCGCTACCCGTCGTGGGCGGGCACGAGGGAGCGGGCACCATCGTCGAGCTCGGTGCCGGGGTCGAGGACCTCGAGGTCGACGACTCGGTCGTCCTGACCTTCCTGCCGTCCTGCGGCCGCTGCTCCTACTGCGCCCGCGGCATGACGAACCTGTGCGACCTCGGCGGTGCCGTCATGATGGGCCCGCAGCTCGACGGGGGCTACCGCTTCCACGCCCGCGGCGAGGACATCGGGCAGATGTGCCTGCTCGGCACGTTCTCCGAATACACGGTCGTGCCGGTCGCCTCCGTCGTCAAGGTCGACCAGGGCACGTCGCTGGACAAGGCCGCGCTGATCGGGTGCGGCGTCACCACCGGCTACGGGAGCGCGGTGCGCTCCGCCGAGGTGCGTGCCGGCGACACCGTCGTGGTGCTCGGTGCCGGCGGCATCGGCATGAACGCCATCCAGGGCGCACGCATCGCGGGCGCCCGCTACATCGTCGCCGTCGACCCGGTGGAGTACAAGCGCCAGCGGGCCGCCGAGTTCGGTGCCACGCACGTCGCCGAGTCCGCCGACTCCGCCTGGGAGATCGTGAGCGGCCTGACCCGCGGTCAGCTCGCCGACGCCTGCATCGTGACGACCGGTGTGGCCGAAGGAGCCGAGACCGGCTCGGCGCTGGCCCTGGTGGGCAAACGCGGCCGGGTGGTCATCACGGCGATCGGTCATCCGGAGGAGACGACGATCACCGCGTCGCTGCTGGAGATGACCCTCTACGAAAAGACGATCAAGGGCGCGCTCTACGGGTCGTCCAACGCCCAGCACGACATCCCCCGGCTTCTGGAGCTCTACAACAACGGACAGCTCAAGCTCGACGAGCTGATCACCCGTGAGTACCGCCTCGAGGAGATCAACCAGGGCTACGACGACATGCGGGCCGGGCTCAACATCCGCGGCCTCATCCGTTACTGACAGCAGCGCGAACCGACCCCACCGCTACGACCTGAAGGAGACCGGACATGGCCATCGACCGGATCATCGAGCACAACAAGCGCAACGGCTGGGGCAGCTTGTCCCACGACGGTCTCCGCATGGAGTCGTTCCCGATGCGCCTGTTCCGCAAGGGCAACAAGAAGTTCTGGAACCCCGAGGACATCGACTTCTCGCAGGACAGGGCCGACTTCGAGGCGATGACCGAGGACGAGCAGCGGATGACGCTGGTCCTGGCCTCGCAGTTCATGGCCGGTGAGGAGTCGGTGACGCAGGACATGCAGCCGTTCGCGCACGCGATGGCGGCCGAGGGTCGGCTGGCCGACGAGGCGTATGTCACGCAGTTCATCTTCGAGGAGGCCAAGCACATGCAGGCCTTCCGGCTGTGGTTCGACGCGGTCGGCCTGAGCGCAGACCTGCACAGTCACGTCGAGTACAGCCCGGCCTACGACACGATCTTCAAGCAAGAACTGCCGAACTCGATGTACGCCCTGATGACGGACCCGACCCCGGCCAACCAGATCCGGGCCTCGGTCACCTACAACCACGTCGTCGAGGGCACCCTGGCGCTCACCGGCTACTACGCCTGGGCCAAGGTGTGTGCGAGCCGCGACATCCTCCCCGGCATGCAGCGCCTGGTGAAGCTCATCGGCGACGACGAGCGGCGCCACATGGCGTGGGGCACCTTCACCTGCCGTCGCCACGTCGCGGCCGACGACAAGAACTGGGACGTCGTCGACGAGCGGATGCAGGAGCTCCTGCCGCCCGCCCTGCAGCTCATCGTCGCCCTGTTCGACCAGTACGAGAGCGAGGGCAAGCCCACGCCGTTCGGCATCTCCATCGACGAGATGAGCGACTACGCGCTGGACAAGGTGAACCGGCGGATGGAGTCGATCGAGAGCGCGCGCGGCCGCGACGTCTACGAGATCGACGAGGACTACTCGCCGATGGAGATGGAAGACCACTTCGGCGACTCGGACGAGCGCGAGATCAAGGCTGCGCTGGTCGGCGCGAACGCCTGACGACGCCGGCGCCGGGCGCAGTCCACGCGGCGCGCCCGGCGCCGTCCCACCTACCCCCGAGGAGTCCCCGTGGCATTCGTGATCGGCCCGTCGTGCGTCGACGTCATGGACAAGTCGTGCATCGAGGAGTGCCCGGTCGACTGCATCTACGAGGGCGGCCGGATGCTGTACATCCACCCCACGGAATGCATCGACTGCGCCGCCTGCGAGCCGGTGTGCCCGGTCGAGGCGATCGTGCCGGGCCAGAAGGTCACGGCTGAGTGGAAGCCGTTCCAGGAGTCCGCGAAGGCATTGTTCGACGAGGTGGGGTCGCCCGGCGGCTCCTCGAACGTCGACGTGCTGACCGACACCAGCTTCGTCGCCGGATTCGAGAAGGACGAGGACTGAGGTCCGCGAAGGAGCCACTGCCATGCCCGACGACATCGACGTCGACCTGCTGCTGATCGGCGCCGGCCCGGCCGGCCTGTACGGCGCCTACTACGCGGGCTTCCGCGGGCTCCGCACCGCCGTCCTCGACGCCCAACCGCAGCTCGGTGGACAGGTCAGCGCGATCTACCCCGAGAAGAACATCTACGACGTCGCGGGCCTGCCGGCCGTGCGGGGCCAACAGCTGGTCGACGGCCTGGCCAGCCAGGCCGCGCAGTTCGACCCGACCTACGTCCTGGGTGAGCAGGCGGTGGAGCTGGAGCGCTCCGGGCAGCGGTGGACGATCCGCACGGCCACCGGACGGCGGATCCACGCCGGGGCGGTCGTGATCACCAGCGGGGTGGGCGCGGTGACCCCGCGGCCGCTGCCGTGCTCGGCCGAGGACTTCCTCGACCGCGGGCTGCGCTACTTCGTGCCGCAGCTCGACGTGCTCGACGGCAAGGACGTCGTGGTCGTGGGAGGCGGTGACTCGGCGGTGGACTGGGCGCTCGCGGCGTTGCCCCGCGCCACCTCGGTCACCCTGGTGCACCGTCGCCTGCAGTTCCGCGCGCACGAGCACTCCGTGCAGCTGCTGCGCGCCAGCGCCTGCCGGTTGATCCTCGACGCCACGGTGAACGCGGTGCGGGGCAACGGTGCCGTCGACGGCATCGAGGTCCAGGCGAAGGGCGAGGAGCCGGAGGTGCTCCCGGCCCAGGTCGTGGTCGCGGCGCTGGGCTTCCTGATGAACCTCGGGCCGATCAAGGACTGGGGACTGGAGCTGGACGGCCGGTCCATCCGCGTCGACACCGCCATGCGCACCAACCTGGACGGGATCTACGCCGCCGGTGACGTCACCACCTATCCCGGCAAGGTGAAGCTGATCTCCGTCGGGTTCGGGGAGGTCGCCACGGCGGTCAACAACGCCGCGGTCGCCCTCGACCCCGACGCGTCCCTCGCCCCCGGCCACTCCAGCGACGCCCTCCCCGCCACCTCACCCGCCGCGGTCTGAACCCGCGCAACGACTTCCGGCCACCGCGGCCGGGGAACCGACGGCATCCTGCCGCCGGCACGACCCGACGAAGGAGATCACATGGCTCGGCGCTCCAACTCCCTGACCAAGTTCCTGCAGGACGTCGTCGACAACAGCAAGGACCTCGTCGACGACCTCATCGACCGCGGCCGTGACGTCGAGTCCGACGTCCGCACCGGTGTCTCGAAGGCCGTGTCCAACGAGGACGACGACCACACCGACGCCGACCTGGCCCGGCTCCAGGCCTCGCTCGCGGAGCTCAGCGCCAAGGTCGACACCCTGGCCAAGGCGAAGCCGGCCACCACGGCCACCCGCTGATCGGTGCACCCCCCCGGCGGTGGGCCGTCCCGGCGGCCCACCGCCGCTCCGTAGGAGGACCACGATGGAGTGTCCGCCCATGCGGCTGCGGCGTGACGAGGCCGGGCTCTACGACCTCGACGGGCGGCACGTGGTCGCCTTCGAGCGCCTGGCCGACCACGTCCGGTCCGGCGGCACGTTCACCGCGGTCGCGCACGACACCGGCACCGACTGCACGCGTCTGGTGCTGGCCGACCTGCTGCGCCACCAGGCGCGGCAACAGTCCTCGGGCGCCCTCGCCCAGGGTCTGGGTACTCTGCGCGATGCCGTCACGGCACTGCTGCCCGCCGTGCTCGGCAGCGGCCCGTCGACCCGCGACCCCTGGGCGGGCGCCATCCGCCCGGACCGGCCGGCCGAGCGGCGGGCCAGGGAGGCGCCGGGTGACCGGCGCGATCGATCCGACGATCGGAACGGGATGGAACACGATGCGCATTGAGGCCGACGAGACGCGGTCGTTCGCCATCCCGGCGGAGCGGGTCTGGCCGCTGGTGAGCGTCGTGCACGGGTACCTCGACTGCATCCCCGAGGTCATCGCCTACGAGACCGACTCCGCGGACCTCACCGCCGCCTTCGACGCGCGGCTCAAGGTCGGTCCGGTGCAGTGGAAGATCCCCGGCAGCGCCGCGGTCACCCCCGTGGTCCCGGGACGGGAGGTGGCCGTGCAGCTCACCGCGCCGAAGCTGGTTCTCGGCTACGCGGGAACGCTCACCCTGACCGACGTCGGCTCCGGCGCCGTGCGCGTCGGCTACCGGGGCGCGATCACCTGCGAGCACGGCATGATCGCCCGCCTGCACTTCCTGCTCCGGCAGATCCTCGTCGACCACGTCGACCTCGTCCTGGACGGCATCGTGGGGCAGGCCGAACGCTCCTACCAGGCGGAGCAGGCACTGCTCGGGCGCTCCGGTGCGCCGCACCGGCGCTCCTGATGGCCACCCGCGACCGCGTCCGCCTGGTGGCGCGGGTGCTCGCCGGGCTCGTGGCGGGCGAGGTGGCCGGCTCGGTCGGCATCCGGCGCGGCGGCAGGGGCAACGTCGACGGCTCGCGGCGCCGCGCGCGGGCCGTGCGGGCCGCGCTGGAGGACCTCGGGCCGCTTTACATCAAGGTCGGCCAGATGCTCTCGACCCGGCCCGACCTCTGCCCGCCGGCCATGATCGAGGAGTTCCAGAACCTGCACGAGCAGGTCACCGTGCGGCCCTTCGCCGACTTCGAGCCGGTCCTCGAGGCCAACCTCGGCCCCGCCTGGCGCGAGATGTTCGCCGAGATCAAGCAGGACCGGCCGCTCGGCGCGGCCTCCCTCGCGCAGGTGTACAAGGCCACGCTGCGCAACGGGGAGGACGTGGTCCTCAAGATCCAGCGGCCCGCCGTCCGCGAGGCGATGCAGGACGACATGGTCGTGCTGCAGCGCGCCGTGCGGATGGTGGCCAAGCGCACCGCGCGGTTCAACGAGGTGATCGACATGGAGGCCATCCTCGACGTCATCTTCACCGCGATGCGCCCGGAGCTGGACTTCCGGATCGAGGCCGAGAACATGGAGCTCGGGCGACCGACCGTGGCGCGGTTCGACCGCCTCCGCATCCCCGAGGTCGTGCACGACACCCCGCAGGTGCTGGTGCAGACGGTGGCCTCGGGCGGGTCCATCCGCGACGTCAACCGCGACCGGTTCGCCGACGACGAGCGCGACGAGATCGGCCGCCAGCTGCTGGCGTGGTCCTACCGCAGCTTCTTCGTCGACCGCGTGTTCCACGCCGACCCCCATCCCGGCAACGTCTTCGTCCAGCCCGGCTCCCCGGCCTACATCATCGACTGGGGCATGGTCGGCAAGGTCGACACCCGCACGTCGGTCGCGCTGGCGCTGCTGCTGCTCAACATGGCGCTCAACGACGGCGCCGGGTTCGCCCGCTCCTGGCTCGAGCTCGGCCGCGCGACCACGTGGGCCGACCTGCCCGGCTTCGCCAGCGACGTCACCCGCTACCTCCCCACCGTTGGCGGGGCGTCGATGGACAACCTCAACCTCGGCGTCTCCCTGACCAACGTGCTTCGGTTCGCGACCGCCCGCGGCGTGGCGACCAGCCCGATGATCGCCCTGATCACCAAGTCGTTCGCCAACATCGACGGCTGCGTGCGCTACCTCGCGCCGCACCTGTCCATGGTCGACGTGTTCCAGGACGAGCTCAACGACATCCTGTTCGCGATGACGCGCGACTACCTGTCGCCGAACCTGGCGATCCGTACCGGGGTCGAGACCCTGCTCGCGGCGACCGAGGTCCCGCACGCCGCCCGCACGTTCCTCGCCGATGTCGTCGACAAGGACCTGACGTTCCGGATCGGCGACGCGCACCGCCGGGGCTCGCTGCAGGAGGACCGCGCCGACATGCGGGCCCGCCGCCGTGACCGGGCCCTCCTCATGGCGGCGGTCGGCGGGGCATGGGCGCTGGGCCGCGGCAGGCGTTGACCCGCTCCGGCCCGCTGGGCCCGGGATCCCCGTCGCTGCCGCGCTCGGGGCTGCCACCGGGGGCCGCGACCGCACGCCGCCCACCGCGCTGGACGAGGTGAACCGGCGGATGGAGTCCATCCAGGACTCACGCGGCCGGGCCGGGCTCCGGATCCTGGCCGAGGAAGCGTGTCACCACGGTCGCGATCTGCTCGGCCACCGTCGACGCGTCGTGCAGGGGGGTCACGACGTGGCTGATGGCGAGCCGGGTGGCCACCTCGGACGCGGTGGTGACGTCGCGCGGGTCCAGTTCGGGCCAGCGTTGCAGCAGGAAGGTGCTCGCCCGGTCGCGCGCCACCTGCACGACCGGCTCGCTCTGCGTGGTGAGCAGGGGGAGGAGCTCCTCGCTGCCGTGGCCGGTCAGGATGGCGCGGAGCAGGGGATCGTCGCCGGCACGCCGGACCGTCATCCGTACGGCCGCGACCCAGGCCGTGTAGAGATCCCGCTCGCCGCCGAGCGCCACCTCCACACTGTCGAGGAACTGCTCGGTGAGTCGGAGGACCAGGGCTCCGGCCAGGCCCTGCTTGCTGGAGAACTCGTTGTAGAGGGTCTGCCGGCTTACCCCGACCCGGTCGGCGACGTCCTGCAGCCGCAGGCCCCGCCACCCACCCGCGACGAGGAGGTGGGCGGCGACGTCGAGGGCCTCATCGCGCATGAGTCGATGGGTCCGCTCGGCGAGGGAACGGGCGACCATGCACGGAGTCTCGACGCCAGAGCCTACTGAGTCAAGGCGCTGGACACATTTTGCATCTGTGTCTAACGTGGTGCCATTCATTCCTTCGGAGGTACTCATGGTCCCGCAGATGGTCCGGGCGGCTCGCGAGCGGCTGTCCACGGTGTTGCTGGCGCCGCTGCCGGCTTCCGTCGATGCCGCAGTGCTGCGCGGTGCGGTCCGCGGTCGCCCGGTCGATCTCGCCACCGCGCCGCCCGGCCTGGCGGCCGTTCCGGGTCACCAGGGTCTGCCGGTGCTCGGGCGCACGCTCGAGTACATCCGGTACGGCAGTGACTTCACCCGTGCCCGGCACGCCCGTTACGGGCCGGTGTCCTGGACCGGTTTCCTAGGCGAGCGCGTGGTGATGGCCGCCGGCCCGGAAGCCACCCGTGCGGTGCTGGCCAACGCGGACAAGGCCTACTCGCAGGACGGGTGGCGCTACCTGATCGACCGGTTCTTCGGGCGTGGACTGATGCTGCTCGACTTCGACGAGCACCGCGCGCACCGCCGCGTCATGCAGCATGCCTTCACGGCCGACCGGCTCGCCGGCTACGTCGACCAGACGGTTCCGTGCGTCCGCGACACCGTTCCGACCTGGCCCACCGACCGATCCGTCCGGATCTACCCCGAGCTCAAGCGTCTGACTCTCGACGTCGCGACCAGGGTCTTCATGGACGAGCGCACGGGGCCGGAGACCGAGCGGATCAACCGAGCGTTCGTCGACTGCGTGCGCGCGGCGAGCGCTCTGGTGAAGTGGGACGTGCCCGGCACCCGTTGGCGCGCGGGGTTGCGTGGCCGGGCGGTCCTGGAGAGCTACTTCGCGGAGAACCTGCCGGGCAAACGCGCGCAACCGGGCCACGATCTGTTCTCGGCGTTGTGCCAGGCCCGTACACCGGACGGGGAGGCCTTCAGCGACGCCGACGTCATCAACCACATGATCTTCCTGATGATGGCGGCGCACGACACCTCCACCATCACCAGCGCCGCGGCGGCCTACTACCTCGCGGCGAACCCGCAGTGGCAGGAACGGGCGCGCGAGGAGTCACTCGCCCTGGGTGATGCGCCCCTGGACATGGCCGCCCTGCGCACCCTGCGCACGCTCGATCTGGTGGTCAAGGAGTCGCTGCGGCTCGTCGCGCCGGTCCCGGTCGTCATGCGCCGCACGGTCACCGACACCGCCCTGCTGGGCCACCACATCCCCCGGGGCACGCTGGTTCTGGTCGCCGGAGCGGTGAATCACTTCGACCCCGGCTGTTGGACCGACCCCGACACCTTCGACCCGGACAGGTTCGCCGAGCCCCGCAACGAGGACAGGTCGCATCGCGACGCCTGGATCCCGTTCGGGGGTGGCGTGCACAAGTGCATCGGGATGGCGTTCGGCACACTGGAGGTCACCGCGATCCTGCACGAGATGTTGCGGACGCATCGGTGGAGCGTCGAGCCCGGGTACCGGCCCCGCTGGGACAACACCTCGCTGCCCGTCCCGGCCGACGGGCTCCCGGTGCGCCTGACCCGGCTCACCGCGTGATCGCACAGGGGCTCGCGGGGGCCGACCCGGACGCGGAGCAGACGCTGATGGAGGTGCTGCTGACCGACCACGGGGCCCCCGGCCCGTACGCCGGGTACCGGCGCCTGCGCGAACGGGCACCGCGGCTGCGGACCGCCGCCGGTCTGCTCGTGCTCAGCGGGTACCGCGACTGCGAGGCGGCGCTACGCAACCGGGCGCTGGGCAAGATGGACGAGTCGCTGGGCTTCCAACTCGCCGCCGTGCCCGAGGACCTGCGTCGGCAGGCTCTGCGCCGGTTCCGTCGCACCATGCTGTTCCGCAACCCGCCCGACCACACCCGGCTGCGGCGGCTGGTGTCGTCGGTGTTCACCCCTCGGCACGTCGAGGCGCTGCGCCCGGCGGTGGTGCGGCGGATCGACGCGCTGCTCGACGGGTTCGCCGGGCGTGACGTCCTCGACGTCGTCACCGAGCTGGCCCTGCCGTTGCCGGTCGGGGTGATCGGCGACCTGCTGGGTGTCCCGGACATCGACCTCGCGGTCGCCGCGCCGTGGGTGCGGCACCTGGTGGCCCCGCTGGAGCCCAGCGCCGACGTCGCTGCGGTGGAGGCCGCGGTGCACGCCGAGGACCAGCTCGCGGCCTACGTCGGCGACCTGCTCGCCGAGAAGCGACGACGCCCTGGCGACGACCTGCTCAGCCGGCTCGCCACCGCGCGCGGCGAGGACCAACTCGACGACGACGAGTGCGTCGGCACCGCGATCCTGCTGTTCGCGGCGGGCTTCGAGACCACGACCAACCTGATCGGCAACGGCCTGGCGGCGTTGCTCGGGGCGCCGGTGCAGGCCGCCCTGCTGCGTGAGCGTCCCGGCCTGGCCGGGCACGCCGTGGAGGAGATGCTGCGGTTCGACGCCCCGGTGCAGACCGACGGCCGGACGGCACTGGTCGACACCGCGGTCGCAGACGTCGAGGTCGGGGCAGGCCAGGTCGTCCTGATGCTGCTCGGCGCCGGCAACCGTGACCCGGAGGTCTACACCGATCCGGACTCCCTGCACATCACCCGCCGTCAGGCCGCGCCCCTTTCCTTCGGCGGCGGCCTGCACTTCTGCCTGGGGGCACCGCTGGCCCGGTTGGAGGCGGTCGAGCTTTTCCCCCGCCTGCTGGCCCGGTTCCCCGAGCTGGCCACCGCAGGCACGGCGACCTGGCGTCCCGGCCTGTCGTTCCGCGGCCTCGCCCGCCTTCCCGTCGCGCCGGGCCGTCCGGCCTGACGTCCGAACCAGCCCTTCCGGAGGAACCATGAGCGCCACCCGATCCCCGTGGATGAACACCGACCTCGACGACTTCCGCGACATGGCCCGCACGTTCTGCGAGAAGGAGCTGGCTCCCCACCAGGACCGCTGGATGGAGCAGAAGCAGGTCGACCGGGAGTTGTGGAACAAGGCGGGGGAGGTCGGCCTGCTGTGCCTGTCGATCCCCGAGGAGTACGGCGGCGGCGGCGGCAACTTCGCGCACGAGGCCGTGCTGATCGAGGAGCAGGCCGCCTGCGGGGACAGCTGCTGGGGAGTGGCCCTGCACAACGCGATCGTGGCGCACTACGTGCTCGCCTACGGGACCGAGCAGCAGAAGCTGGGCTGGCTTCCGAAGCTGGCCAGCGGGGAGTGGGTCGGCGCCATCGCGATGACCGAGCCCGGCACCGGATCCGATCTCCAGAACGTGCAGACGAAAGCGGTTCGTGAGGGCGACGACTACGTGGTGAACGGCGCGAAGACGTTCATCACCAACGGTGGCCAGGCCGACGTGGTCCTCGTGGTGGCCAAGACCGACCCCGCGGCGGGTGCGCAGGGTATCTCGTTGCTCGTCGTGGAGGCCGAGCGCGCGGGCTTCCGCCGCGGGCGGATCCTGGACAAGGTCGGGCTCAAGGGCCAGGACACCGCCGAGCTGTTCTTCGACGACGTCCGCGTCCCGGTCGGGAACCTGCTGGGCGGTACCGAGGGCCAGGGCTTCGTCCAGCTGATGCAGCAGCTTCCCCAGGAGCGGCTGCTCATCGGGATCACCTCGGTGGCCGCGATGGAGATGGCCGTGCGGGAGACCGTCCGCTACACCAAGGATCGCTCGGCGTTCGGCCGTGAGGTCTTCTCGTTCCAGAACACCCGCTTCACCCTGGCCGAGGCCGCGACGGAGGCCCGGGTGTGCCGGGTGTTCCTCGACGACTGCATCACCAAGCACCTCGCCGGGGAGCTCGACATCCCGACGGTCGCGATGCTCAAGTGGTGGACCAGCGAGCGTGCGATGCGCGTGATCGACGAATGTGTACAGCTGCACGGCGGCTACGGCTACATGAGCGAGTACCGGATCGCCCGTGCGTGGACCGACCAGCGGGTGCAGAAGATCTACGGCGGGACCAACGAGATCATGAAGGAGATCATCTCGCGCACGCTCTGAACGAGGCCGGACCCGATCCGGCACGAGACCGGGGTCCGATACGGTGTCGACATCCGAGCGGGGGAGGCGCGATGTCCGAAGCCGTGGCCGGGGTGCGCTGGCCCGCGGAGTGGCCGAAGCGGTCGATGATCGGGCTCGTCCTGCGCTCGGGGTGCGTCCTCGGATTCGGTGCGCTGCTGCTCTGGACGGGCGTGGTGAGCATCGGTCGCGACGACGTCGGGTCCGTGATCGGGTCGGTGCTCGTGCTCGCCGGGGTGGCGCTCGTCGGCTCCGCGGTGATCGGGATCGTCGCCGCGGCGGCGCACCGCCCGCGGCGGCTGACCGTGGTTCGGGGGCGCTCCGAGCGTTTCGACGAGAACGGCGTCGCCGTGCCCGGGGCCCGTGGCGTCGCCGTCGCCTCGGCCGTCACGGCGGGAGCGGTCGCCCTCACCGCCGGGGCTCTGCTCTTGGCGCCCGGCCCGGCGTGGGTCGTGGCATGCCTCGGGCTGCTCGGCGTCGCCTGGCCGGTCGCGGCGGCGGTCCGCCGGCTGCACGGCGTCGAGGAGCTCGTCGTCGTCCCGGCCGGGCTCGAGTACCGCTCGCCGTCCGGATCGGTGGCTGTGGAGTGGGACGCCGTCGTCTCGATCGTGGCCCGGGCGCCGTACCGCGGACGCCTGATCGGGGTGGTGACGAGCGCGCCCGCGATGCGCAGACGGGGGACGGACGGGCCGTGGTCGGCCGAGGAGGTCCCGACCTGGAACGGCGGGCTGCCGCTGCCGGTCGACCGGCTCGACGCCGACCCGTTGCTGGTTCTCGACCTGCTCGACCGTGCCCGTACGGACCCGGCTCTGCGCGCCCGGCTCGGCTCGGACGTCGACCCGCGCTCCGCGGTGCGCTGACGCGACTTCCCCCGTCGCGCAACTGTCGCCGAGCGCACCGGGCGTTAACCGCGGCTAACTATTTTGGGCGATGACCGTTACCTCTGCCTGCCCGGCCCGTTGAGACCAGCATCACGGTCCATCTCCGGGCCACGAGCGGAACGAGGGGACGCGGTGACCGCAGCAGGTCGATTCCCTGGTAGCACAGCCCTGCAGGAGATCGGGCAGCTCCTGGCGCTCGCGCGGGAGGTCGGCCGTGCCCTGTTCCGCCCCCCGTTCCAGACCAAGGAGTTCATCCAGCAGTCGTGGTTCGTCGCGAGCGTGACGATGTTGCCGGCCGCGCTGGTGTCCATCCCGTTCGGTGCGGTGATCGCCCTGCAGTTGGCGTCGCTGACAGAGCAGCTGGGTGCACAGTCGTTCACCGGGTCGGCGGGCGTGCTGGCGATCGTCCAGCAGGCGGCGCCGGTCGTCACCGCGCTGCTGATCGCGGGGGCGGGCGGCTCGGCGATCTGCGCCGATCTCGGCGCCCGCACCATCCGCGAGGAGATCGCCGCGATGGAGGTGCTCGGCATCTCCCCCATCCAGCGGCTCGTCGTCCCCAGGGTGCTGGCCGCGATGCTGGTCGCGGTCGTGCTCTCCGCGATGGTCAGCGTCGTGGGCGTGTTGGGCGGCTACTTCTTCAACGTGGTGCTGCAGGGCGGCACGCCCGGGGCGTACATCGCGTCGTTCTCCGCGCTCTCGCAGCTCTCCGACATCGCGATCGGCGAGATCAAGGCGGCACTCTTCGGGCTGATCGCCGGGATCGTCGCCAGCTACCGGGGCCTGAACACCCCGCCGGGCCCACGTGGCGTCGGGGACGCGGTCAACCAGTCGGTGGTCATCTCCTTCCTCCTGCTGTTCCTGTTCGACCTCATCCTCACGGCGATCTATCTGCAGGTCGTCCCGCCCAAGGGATCGTGATGTCCGCCGAACGCGACAACCTGCGCCTGCTCGTCGACCCGCGGCTGCGGCGTGCTGCCGGTGCCCCCGTCCGGTGGCTGGACGACCTCGGCAGCCAGATGCTGTTCTTCCTGCGGACCCTCGCCTGGGGACCGCGCACCGTGCGGCGCTACAAGCGCGAGGTGATCCGGCTGCTGGCCGAGGTCAGCTTCGGCTCCGGTGCGCTCGCGGTGATCGGCGGCACCGTCGGCGTGGTCACCGCGATGTGCTTCTTCACCGGCAGCGTCGTGGGCCTGCAGGGCTTCGCCGCGCTCAACCAGATCGGTGCCGCGGCGCTGACCGGTTTCATCACCGCCTACTTCAACACTCGCGAGATCGCGCCGCTGGTCTCCGGTATCGCGCTCTCGGCCACCGTCGGCTGCGGCTTCACCGCGCAGCTGGGTGCGATGCGCATCTCCGAGGAGATCGACGCCATCGAGGTGATGGCCGTGCCCAGCCTGCCCTTCCTGGTGACCACCCGCGTCGTCGCCGGTCTGGTCGCGGTGGTCCCGATCTACGTGATCGGGCTGGTGTCCTCCTACGGCTCCTCACAGGTCGTCACGACCCTGTTCTACGGACAGTCGGCCGGCACCTACGAGCACTACTTCGAACTCTTCCTCCCGCCGGGCGACGTGCTCTGGTCCTTCGGAAAGGTCCTCCTCTTCGCGGTGGTGGTGATCATGGTGCACTGCCGGGCGGGCTACACCGCGAGCGGCGGGCCGGCCGGCGTCGGCGTCGCCGTCGGCAACGCGGTGCGCACCTCGCTGGTCGCGGTGACGCTGCTCGACCTGATGCTGAGCCTGGCCATCTGGGGTTCCACGACCACCGTCCGGATCGCCGGATGAGCGGGCAATGGAGCCGGACCGCGATCCGGATGCTCGGAGTCGGGTTCATCGCGATGGTCATCGGCGCCGTGGTGCTCACCGTGGCGCTGTACCAGAAGGCCTTCACCCCGGTCGTGCCGGTGACGCTGCAGCTCACGGAGCTCCCCGACCAGTTCGAGGAGTCCGCCGACGTCAAGCTCGACGGACTGATCGTCGGCGCCGTCGAGTCCATCACCCAGCGCGACGGGTTGGTCGAGGTGCGGCTCGGACTCGACCCCGCAGTCGTGGATCAGATCCCGGCCGACGTGTCCGCCCGGCTGGTGCCCAAGACCCTCTTCGGGCCGCGGTTCGTCGACCTCGCGACCACCGGGTCGACGACAGCGCCCCTGACGGAGGGCGCGGTCATCGGCCTCGACCGTTCATCGAGCGCGATCGAGCTGCAGCGCCTGCTCGACGGCCTGCTCCCGCTGCTGCGCCAGGTCCAGCCGCAGGACCTCGCGATGACGCTGAACGCGGTGTCCACGGCGCTGTCGGGCAACGGCGCGGACCTGGGGGAGACAGCGGTGCTGTTGCAGGACTACGTCGCCGAGCTCAACACCGTCCTGCCGGACCTGCAGGCCGACATCAGCGGGCTGGCCGACACCGCCGACCTCTACACCGACGCGGCCCCGGACCTGCTCGACGCCGCCGAGGACCTGACCGTCACCAGCCGGACCGTCGCCGAGCTGGAGGCGCAGCTCGCCGCGCTCTATCCCATGGTCACCACCGCGTCGGACGACCTGACGCAGTTCCTCGACCTCAACGGCACCACCGTCGTCGAGCTGGCGGCGGCGGCCAACCCGACCCTTGGCCTGCTCGCGCAGTACTCACCCGTGTTCGCCTGCACCTTCGACAACCTCGCCGTGATGGACGAGCGGCTCGCCCGCCTGTGGGGCGGCGGGCGCGAGTTCCCCGGCCTCTACCTCGACATCGAGGTCGGTGGCAGCCGAGGCAAGTACGTGCCGGGCCAGGACGAGGCCCGCTACGTCGACGACCGGGCCCCGTACTGCGTCCCCGGACCGCCGGAGGGGATCAACGCCTCTCAGTACGCCGGTGGGGAGCACCCGGAGTACTCGCTGCCCGGCGGGCCGATCGAGGACGGGTCCGACCATCCGCTGCCCCCGCGCTACCAGAGCGAGACCGACCCCGTGGCGAACCTGATCGGAGGCGGACGATGAGTGTCGACCTGCGTGGGGTCGTCGCACCGCTGGTGAAGATGCTCGTGTTCATCGTGGTCACGGCCGTGGCCACGACCGGTCTGGCGATCGTCATCACCAACTACAGCCCCGGGGACCGGACGAGCTACACAGCGCGGTTCACCGACGTCACCGGGCTGGTCGAAGGCGACGACGTGCGGATCGCCGGAGTCCGCGTCGGGTCCGTCGAGGACATCCGGGTGGTCGAGCAGACCCTGGCCGAGGTGCGGTTCACGGTGCTCGCCGACCGGTCGCTGCCGGGGACCTCGACGGCCGCGATCCGGTACCGCAACCTGGTGGGCCAGCGCTACCTGGCGATCGGGCGCGGCGACGCCGCCCCCGGACCGGCGCTGGAACCCGGCGCGACCATCCCGCTGGAGCGCACCACCGGCCCGCTCAACCTGACCGCCCTGCTCAACGGGTTCCGGCCGCTGTTCCAGGCGCTCTCGCCGCAGGACGTCAACCAGCTCTCCTACGAGATCATCCAGGTGCTGCAGGGTGAGGGCGGCACCATCCGCAGCCTGCTCACCCGCACCGCGGACCTGACCGGCGCGATCGCCGACCGCGACGCGGTGATCGGCGAGGTGATCACCAACTTCGACGAGGTGCTGGGTACGGTCGCCGACCGGGACACCGAGCTCGGCGCGGTGCTCACCCAGCTCCAGCAGCTGGTGAGCGGGCTGGCCGAGGACCGCCGCCCGATCGGCGACGCCGTGGCGGCGCTGGGGGAGCTGACCGACACGACCGCCGGCCTGCTCGACGAGGCCCGTCCCGCGCTGCGCAGCGACATCGCCGCGCTCGGTGACCTGTCCCGCCGGCTGGCCGACCAGGAGGGCGAGATCGAGCCCGCCCTGCAGAACCTGCCGATCAAGGCGGAGAAGATGGTGCGCAACTTCAGCCAGGGTGGCAGCTTCTTCTCGTTGTTCCTGTGCTCGGTGTCCACCCAGATCGGCTGGTCGGCGATGGGCATCGAGCCGGTCCAGCTCACCGACATCTACCCGGACGCCACGGTGCTGGCGCCGCAGCCGAGGTGCGTGCAATGAGATTCCTCCTCGAGGGCAACCGGATCCCCACGGCGGTGATCGGTCTGACGGTCATCGTCGCCTTCATCCTCGGTGCCTTCTTCGTCGACGAGCTCCCGGTGATCGGGAGCGGTCCCAGCTACCACGCCGAGTTCTCCGAGGCGGCAGGGCTGCGCGACGACGACGAGGTCCGGGTCGCCGGGGTCAGCGTCGGCCGCGTGGAGTCGATCGAGCTGGCCGGGGACCGCGTGCGGGTCGGTTTCACGGCCGACGAGGCCTGGGTCGGAGACGCCAGCTCGGCGTCCATCGAGATCAAGGACCTGCTGGGTCAGAAGTACCTCGCGGTCGAGCCCGCGGGGTCGGCCGCCCTGGAGCCCGGCGCGACGATCCCGCTGGAGCGCACCCGCTCGCCCTACGACGTGACCCAGGCGCTGGAGGGCCTCAGCGACACGGTGGGTGAGCTGGACACCGCGCAGCTCGCCGAGGGCATGCGGGTGGTGGCAGACACGTTCGCCGACTCCCCGGAGGAGGTCCGCGGGGCACTCGACGGGCTGTCGCGGCTCTCCCGCACCATCTCCAGCCGGGACGCCGAGATCGCGTCGCTGCTCGACGGGGCGAACACGGTCAGCGGCGTGCTCGCGGACCGGGACGAGACCTTCGCGCGGCTGCTCTCCGACGGCGAGCTCCTGCTGGCCGAGCTGTCCCGGCGCCAGGAGGCGATCGACTCCTTCCTCGCCGGCGCGCGCCGGATGTCGGCGCAGTTCACCGGGCTGGTGGAGGACAACCGCGAGCAGATCGGCCCGGCACTGGCCGAGCTGGAGCGGATCACCGCGATCCTGCAGCGCAACCGCGACAACCTCGCCCTCGGGATCGAGCGTCTCGCACCGGTCATCCGGGTGGGCGCGAACATCATCGGCAACGGCCGCTGGTTCGAGGCGTACTTCTGCAACATCGCGCCCCCGTCGGTGGGCCCGATCAACTCCGAGGGGTGCACGCTGTGAGCGCCGGGTCCTGGATCGAACAGCACTCCCGCCCGATCGCGGTCGGTGCGATCGCGGTGCTGGTCGCGCTCGGCGTCGCCGCGGCCCTCGGCGGGCCCGAGCCGCGCCGGGTCACCGCCTACTTCGGCTCGGCGGTGGGGCTCTACACCGGGTCTGACGTGCGGGTGCTGGGTGTCCCGATCGGCCGGGTCGCCGAGGTGGTGCCCGAGGGTGACCGGGTCCGTGCCGAGCTGGAGCTCGACGACGGATGGGATGTCCCCGCGGACGCGCTCGCGGCCGTGGTCATCCCCACCCTCGTGGCCGACCGGTACGTGCAGCTCGCCCCGGCCTACACCGGCGGCGAGCGGCTCGCCGACGGGGCGGTGATCCCGCTGGAGCGCACCGCGGTGCCGGTCGAGCTGGACGAGATCGTCTCGTCGGTCGACGACCTGACCACCGCACTGGGCCCCGAGGGTGCCAACCGCGACGGGGCGCTGTCGGAGCTGCTGCAGGTGGGAGCGGACAACCTGGACGGCAACGGTGCGCTGCTGGGCGACACGATCACCGAGCTGTCCGGGGCGACCGCCACGCTGTCCGGGTCGCGCGAGGAGCTGTTCGGGACGATCGCCGGGCTGCAGGAGTTCACCAGCACGCTGGCGGCGAACGACGACGACGTCCGCGCCTTCACCGAGCAGCTCGCGCAGGTCAGCGGCTTCCTCGAGGAGGACCGCCCGCAGCTCGACGCGGCCCTGCGCGAGGGTGCGGCCGCGCTCGGCACGCTGGCCGGGTTCGTGGCCGACAACCGCGAGGCGCTCGACACCGACGTCGAGCAGCTGGTGTCGGTCACCGGGGTACTGGTCGAGCAACGCGACGCGCTCGCCGAGATCCTGGACGTCGGGCCGATGGCGTTCAACAACCTGCTCAACACCTATGACCCGTCCAGCGGCACCCTGCACGCCCGGCTCAACGTCAACGAGCTGGCCTACCCGCCGCTGCTGACCGCCTGCGATCTGGTGGACCGGATCCTGCCCGAGCCCGAGGGACAGGTCACCGAGGAGGTCGAGGACCTGTGCCGGCCGGTGCAGAACGTGCTCGACGACGTCGTCCGGTTGCCCACCGGGACCGAGGTGCTCACGGCGCTGCAGACCGGCGACCTCGGGTCGCTGCCGCTGTCGCTGTTCCCCGAGCCCGGCGACGAGCGGACGGGTCTCTACCAGCCCGAAGGGGGCAGCCGATGAGTCGGCTCCGATCCGCGCTCGTCGCACTCCCGCTCACGGTGCTGGTCGCCGGCTGCGGCAGCGGCGGCGTGTACGACTTCCCGTTGCCCGGCGGCGCGGACGTCGGTGACCGGCCCTACACGGTGACGGTCCAGTTCCAGGACGTGCTCGACCTCGTGCCGCGGTCCATGGTCAAGGTCGACGGGGTCGAGGTCGGCCGCGTCGAGTCCGTCGCGCTGGCCGCGGACGGGTGGACCGCAGACGTGCTCGTCACCCTGCCCGGCGACGTGGCGGTGCCCCATGACGCGACCTTCAGCCTGCAGCAGACGAGCCTGCTCGGCGAGAAGTACGTGTCGATCTCCGTGCCCGAGGGGGCGACGGGCAGGATCGCCGCCGGCACCGTCGTCCCGCTGGCCGCCACCGACCGCGGGGTGGAGGTCGAGGAGGTCCTCGGCGCGCTGTCCATGGTCCTCAACGGTGGGGCCGTCGAGCAGGTCCGCACGATCGCCCAGGAGGTGAACGCGGCCCTGGAGGGCAACGAGACCGAGGTCCGGGCCCTGCTCGGAGACCTCGACACCTTCGTGGGCGGGCTCGACGAGCAGCGCGCGGAGATCGTGCGCGCGCTCGACTCGCTCAACGCGCTCGGCGGGCAGCTGCAGGCCCGCACCGGGCAGATCGCCGCGGTGCTGGAGGGGATCGGCCCGGGCCTCGCCGTCCTGGAGTCCCAGCGCACCGAGCTGGTCGGCATGCTGGCGTCGCTGGACCGGCTCAGCGACGTCGGGGTCGACGTGATCAATCGCAGCCAGGACGACGTCGTCGAGGACCTGCGGCTGCTCACCCCCACGCTCGAGCAGCTGGCCGTCTCGGCCGAGGACCTGGCCGTCAGCCTCTCCGTCGTGCCCACCTACCCGTTCCACGACGAGTACATCCGGGCCGAGCAGGGCGACTACGTCGACGGATTCATCCGGGTCAGCGGGGACCTCACCGACATCCTCGGCAACCTCGGCCGGACCCAGCAGCCGATCCTCGACCCGGAGATCCTGGGCGGGCCGCAGGCCGGTGGCGTCGAGCAGCCACCGCCGGCCTCACCGGGGGAGATCCCGCCCGTCCCGATCCCCGCCCTGCCCGGCGGCGGCGGGCAGGGCGGCCTCGGCGACCTCCTCGGCGCCGTCATCGGAGGTGGCTGATGCTCACCCGCACCGTCCGGATCCAGGTCACGGTCTTCCTGCTGATCGCCGTGCTCGGCGTCTCCTACACCGGCATCCGCTACGCCGACCTGGGCCGGTTCGTCGGCCTGGACGGCTACCGCGTCGACGTCGAGCTCGCCGAGTCGGGCGGGATCTTCGCCAACGCGGAGGTCACCTACCGCGGCGTCCCGGTGGGCCGGGTCGACCGGCTGGAGCTGCGCCCCGGCGGGGTCACCGCGGTCCTGGGGATGGACCGCGGTGGTCCGGACATCCCGGCCTCGGCGTCCGCGGTGGTCGTCAACCGCTCGGCGGTCGGCGAGCAGTACCTCGACCTGCGCCCGGACGCCACCGGCGGCCCGGCCCTGGCGGACGGATCGATCATCCCGGTGGGCCGGACCAGCGTCCCGCTGCCGATCGAGCAGGTAGTGGCCAGTGCCGACGGCCTCGTCCGATCGGTGCCGCTCGACGACCTGAGCACGGTCGTGGAGGAGCTGGGTCTGGCGTTCTCCGACACCGGTCCGGCGCTGCGGTCGCTGGTGGTGGACGGCCAGGCCCTGACCCGGGCGGCCATCGAGGCGAAGGACCCGACGCTGCAGCTGATCCGCGACGCCCGCACCGTGCTGCAGACCCAGAACGACCTGGCTCCGCAGGTCCGCTCGTTCAGCGACGACCTGCGGCTGGTCGCCGAGCAGCTGCGGACCTCCGACCCCGACCTGCGCGGGCTGGTCCGGACGCTGCCGCAGCTCGCCGGTGAGGTCCGGAACGTGCTCACCGACACCGGTGCACCCCTGGAGGGCCTGCTCGCCGACCTGCTGACCACCTCGCGCCTGCTGGAGCCCCGGACCGACGGGCTGCGCCAGCTGCTGGTCACCTTCCCGGTGATGTCGGCGGGCAGCTTCAGCGTGGTGCCCGAGGACGGCATCGGCAACATCCAGCTCGACCTCAACCTGGCCGAGCCGCCCGTGTGCACCCGTGGCTACGAGGGCACGGTGCGCCGCCCGGGGTCGGAGACCTCCGACGACATGCCCGCCAACTACGAGGCGCGCTGCGCGGAGACCTCCCCCAGCCCCATCGGGGTGCGGGGCGACGGGAACGCCCCCGACTACGGTCCGGCCCCCGAACCGACCGAGCCCGGCGGGTTCCGGCCCACGGGCACCCGCCTGTCCGCCGGGCAGGACGACGACGTCCCCGGGTTGGCCGGCGCCGCCGGGCTCCCCGGCCCCCCGGCGACGATCGCCGGACCACTGGAGGCGCAGCGATGACCGTGACCGACATCGAGCCCGCCCTCGACCCGTCCGGCGGGTCACCCGAGGCCGGGGCGGCCGGCCCGCTGTGGCGTCGGCTCGCCACCGGCGCGCTCGTCCTCGCGGTGTGCGGGGTGCTGTGCGCCGCCGGGTTCGGCGTGGCGCTCGCCCTGGCCGCCGGGTCGGAGGACGCGGGCGTGGCCCGCGCCCGGGACACCGTCCGGCTGGACGCCGAGAACGCCGCGGCGGTACTCAACACCCTGTCCCCGGACACGGCCGAGGAGGGCATCGACCGGTGGGAGGAGGTGGCGACCGGGCCGCTGCTCGCCGAGCTGACGCGCAGCCGCGCGGCGTTCGTGGAGACCATCCAGCAGGCCCGGCGGAGCACGGAGGCCCGCCCGCTGGACTCCGCCGTCGCGACGCTCGACCTCGCCGGCGGCACCGCCACGGTCCTGGTGTCCACCGACATCCTCACCACCCCGCCCGACGGGGAGCCGGTGACCAACCGGCAACGACTGGAGGTCGTCATGACCCGCACCGACGAGGGCTGGAAGGCCAGCGGCGTGCGCGTGATCGGGCTCAACCCGTGACCCGCGGCCGCCGGCCCGCTGCCGCCGCAGGTCCTGCTGCGACGAGCGCGCCTGTCCCCGACACCGCAGCTGCGCCGGTTCCGGCGGAGTCGGGGACCGATCCGGAGACCTCGGCCGCCGCCGAGCCGGAGGACCGGGCCGCCGGCGACCCTCCCGCCGTCCCCGAGGACCCGGCGCCCAGCGGCGGCCCGGGCCGACCGAGGGGCACGGCGGTGCGCGGCGAGCGGGCGCGCGCGCAGGCGGTCCAAGTGTGGCGAGGCATGATGGCGAGGCCGGTGCGCACCACCGTCGTCGCGACCGTGGTCGGCCTGCTCGGCCTCGGTGCTGCGGTGGCGATGGCGGCCCAGGCGGACGAGCTGCGCGGCCCGGCCGCGAACACCGCGCTGGTCGACCAGGAGAGCACCGCCCGGCTGCTCGGCGACGTCAACGCGGCCGTCGAGCGGACCTACGGCTACGCGTTCGACTCGCTCGACGCCGACGAGCGCGCCGCGCAGGACGCCGTCGTCGGCGCCTTCGCCGACCGGTTCCGCGAGGAGTTCGCCACCGTGCGGGAGCTGGCCCCGGCCCAGCAGGCCACGGTCACCGCCACCGTGCGGGAGTCGGCCGTGCAGAGCCTGCGGGGGAGTCGCGCGGAGGTGCTGGTGTTCGTGGACCAGACGATCCGCAACCTCGAGCTGCCCGAGGGAGCCGCCAGTGGCGCCCGGCTGGTCGTCACCGCCGAGCTGGTGGACGGGCGGTGGCGCATCGCCGACGTGCTGAGCCGATAGCGGGCGGGTCGCAGCCCGTGGATCCCGACGTGCGCGTCTTTCGGCATCGGGTTGACACCGCACGGATCCGGGACCCCCGCACGGGTCACCCGGTCGAGAGGACCTCTCGGAGGTAGGGCCCGATGAGTTCGGCGATCTCACCGGCCACGGTGTCCACGTCGCGGTCGGGCAGCACCACGTGGCTGACCAGCAGCCGGGCCAGTGCGTCGGCGGCTACCGCCACCTGGCGCGGGTCCGCGGAGGGACGGCGTCGCAGGACGTGGCCGGTGAGGGCCGCGGTGGCCCGGTCGATGATCGGGGCCGAGTCGGTGGTGACCAGGTCGAGCAGGCCGCTCTCCGCCCCGGTGAGCAGGCAGGTGACCATCGGGTCCTCCCGGGCCGCGTTCAGCAGGAACCGGCAGCAGGTGCGGACCGCTTCCTGCTCGTCGCCTTCCGTGCCCGCCAGGACGTCGGACAGCGCACCGAGGAGCAGGTCGGTACGGCGGAGCACGACCGCGCGGATCAGTGCGGGCTTCGAGCCGAATTCCGCGTAGAGCGTCTGCCTGCTGATGCCCACCGCGACCGCCACGTCGCCCATCCGCAGCGACTCCCAGCCCGATCGGCCGGCAACCTGGGCGGCGGCGTCGATCACGACCTCGCGCAGCAGGTGGCGCGTGACACCCGGGAATCGGTGCTGCCCTTGTGCCATGATGGCAGCCTGACAGATGGCGCATCGCTGTCAAGAAGACGGACACAACGCAACGAAGGGTCCACCGATGACGGAGCTTCCTCCGCGGCCAGCGGACGCTGTCCTGCTCGACCCGCACGGGGACCGCTGCTTCGGCTGCGGCCCGGACAACCCGGCCGGGGTCGCGCTGCAGGTCTACCGCGTCGGCGACGAGGTCCTGGCTGACGTGTCCTTCGCGCCGAAGCACGCCGGCGCCCACGGTGTCGTGCACGGCGGGGTGCTGGCGTCGGCGTGCGACGACCTGGTGGCGTTCCTGCTCTACGTGCTGCAGCAGCCGGCCGTGACCCGCAGCCTCCAGATGGACTACCTGGCACCGGTGCCGGTGGGGGAGCCGCACCGGCTGGTGGGTGGACTGGTGAGTCAGGAGGGTCGTCGGTTGACGATGGTGGCCGAGGGGCGCGCCGCCGACGGTGCGGTGCGGTTCTCCGCGCGCGCCGTGTTCGTCACGGTGGACCTCGCGCACTTCGAGCGGTTCGGCGCGGTCGACGGGGCCGACGTGGTCAGCAGGTTCCGTGTCGCACGACCCGACCCGGCGACGGCGGACACCGGACCGCCCCGCCCGTCGGTGCCCGGCACGATCGCCCGGGGTGCCTGATGGGTGGCTCGATGGTGGCCGGGTACCCGCACCGGATCGGCGGGCACTGCGGGTCCGGCTCGTTGCGTGACCTGCTCGAATGGGCCGGCCTGAGCTACGGCGACGTGCCGATGGGCGAGGGGGCGGTGTTCGGGCTGGGCGGCAGCCTGAGCTTCAGCTACCTTCGTGGCCCCGGCCTCGGGACCCCGATCTACCTGGTCGGGCGGGGCGCATCACTGACCGAGCAGTTCAGCGCGAACCTCGGCATCGCCCAGGAGCTGCGCTCGACCGACGATCCGGTGCTGGGCTGGGAGTGGGTGCGCGACGAGCTCGATGCGGGCCGCCCGGTCCTGTGCTGGGCCGAGATGGCCGAGCTGCCTTACCTGCGGGTGAAGATGCGGATGAGTCGCCACGACATCGTCGTCATCGGCTACGACGACGACGCGGGCACGGTTGTCGTGGTGGACAACGACCGGGCCGAGCCGCAGACGATCGGCCGCGACGACCTGGCGCGGGCCCGCTCGGCCGTCGGCTTCCCGGTGCCCACCCGGCACACCTGCTTCCGGCTCGGCTTCCCCGACGCACTGCCCGACCTGCGGGCGGCGGCGGCGAGGGCGTGTGCCGAGGCGGTGCACGGGATGTCCGACCCGGTCCCGGCGATGGGTGCGACGGCGGTCGCCGGGACCGCCGGGGTCGCTGCGTTCGTGGCCGACCTCGACCTCTGGGCCGAGCAGTTCCCGGGGGACGCGCTGGATCGTGCGCTGTTCAGCCTGCAGGTGTTCGTGGAGAAAGCGGGAACCGGCGGCGGGCTGTTCCGGCGGCTGCAGGCGGAGTTCCTGACCGATCTCGGCGGCTGGGTCGACGATCCGGCCGTGTTCGCGGCGGCCGCGGTGTACCGGCGGCTCGCCGACACGTGGTCGCGAACCGCTTCGGCTGCCGTGGGCGGGGCCCCGGCCTCCGACCGCCTCGCGGCGGTGCGCCGCGAGGCCGCCGCGCTGCCCGCCCTGGAGTGCGAGGGCGTCGACAGGCTGGCTGCGCTGGCACAGCGGCTGGCGCCCTGACCAGCACCCCACCGGGGGCCAGCCCCGGCGCGGGATCCCTCGTTCAGGGCACGCCACGCGCCCCGGGAGGACGGCGCGAACCCGCTGCCGTCACCGCGGGCGGGCTCGTTGACAGCCACACCCGGGCCGGTGCCGACCGCGTCCATCGCCAGGAGTGCGGCTCGGAACTCGGTCACCAGTCGCCGGTGCGGGCGAGGCGCCGTGACATGTCGACGCCGAGAAGGCTCTGGGAGCCGATGATCGCAGCGGCCGGGGCGGGGTCGCGGCCCTCGTGTAGGCGACGACCAGGTCGCGCAAGGCGTCGTGGATGGGGAGCCAGGCCCCGGTCTCGACCCAGAGGAGGTAGAAGCCGTAGATGGTCTTGGCGGGCGGGAAGTCGTGCGGGAACGCCGCCCAGGCGATCCCGCCGACCACCAGGTAGAAGATCGCGTCCAGGACCAGGCGGCAGGGGTGTCTCTGCGCGGATCCCCCGTCGGTCCAGGTGACGGGCGCACCAGGCTGCCGTTACGACCGCAGGTGAGCGACGGGTCGGTGGCGGTCGTGAGCGGAACCGCCGGTTCGCGGTATCGGCAGGCCCAGCGCCTCAGCGTGGAAGACCCGGGTCCTCGTGCAGGCGCTCGGCGACGGAGAGCTGCGGCTCGTAGGGCAACGGCGCCGTGTCGACAGCGGGGGCGAACCTTCCGGTCCGGTGAATCGTTAGCTCCGTGGAAAGTGCTTGTGCCTCGGGTCGCCGTGCCCAGGACCAGGACAGTGCCCGCTCACCGCTCACCGCCCGGCTCCCACCGGGCCGGCTCCAGCCCGTCGTCTGCCAGGAAGAGGACCACCGGATGGCCCACCACCGCACTGCCGCTACACCGCGACCTGCTCGCCCGCGTGTCGACGTCAGTCGACGGAAGTTCCTCGGTTTCGTCATCGCTGCCCCGACGCTGGTGGTGGCCGCGGAGATGGGGCGCCAGTCGCTCGGGCTGGGCCCGACCGCAGTCGCGAGCCCGCTCGTGTCGCCCCCGCAGGTCCCGGAGGCCTACGATCTGCTCGATCTCCTGCGCGAGACATCCCGCGCGACGGCGAATCTGATCCGCATCACGGTCAACCGCGACAGCACGGTGTCGTTCGCGCTCCCCCGCTCGGACAACGGGCAGGGCATCATCACGTCCACCCAGATGATCATCGCGGAGGAGATGGGCCTCGATCCCGACCAGGTGATCGTCACCCTGGCCGATGCCCGCCCGGAGCTGCTGTTCAACCAGATCACCGCCGGGTCGAGCACCACGTTCACCACCTACACCCCGATCCGGGTGGCGGCCGCGATCGCCAACAAGCGGCTGCTCGACGCGGCGGCGGCCCAGCTGGAGCAGGAGGTCGGCCTGCTCACCAGCCGGGCGGGCCTGATCACCAGCACCGTCGGGGCGGTGATCCCGATCGGTGACCTGGCCGAGGTCGCGGGCACCGACGTGACCGAGGAGGTGGAGGTCCTCCTCAAGCCCCGCGAGGAGTTCACGGTCGTCGGGAAGCCGCGCAACAAGTCCGACCAGCTCGCGATGGTGACCGGTGCGAAGAAGTTCGTCACCGACCTGGACATCCCCGACGCCCTGCCGACCATGGTCTGCCGGGCACCCACGCTCAACGGCACGGTCGACTCGGTGGACAACATCGACGAGGTCCGGCGGATGCCCGGCGTCACCGACGTCGAGGTGGTCGGCACCGGCATCGCGGTCCGTGCGCTGACCTTCGGCCAGTGCATCGACGCGATCCGGGTGTTGCGGGCCCGGTGGGGCCCCGGGACCGCCGAGGGCGCGAACGACGACTCGGTGCTCGCCGAGATCAAGGCGGCCGAGCTGCCGCTGGTCGTCCCGGCCGGGGTGGTGGGCGAGAGCCTGGAGAGCGAGCACACGTTCTACTTCCGCAGCGGCGCCTCTTTGGAGACCAACTCCGCCATCGCCGACGTGCGTGACGGGAGGGCCGAGATCTGGGGCCCGGCGAAGAACCCGATCGCCGCGCAGGCCGAGATCGCCAAGGTGATCGGCCTGCCGACGAGCGCGGTCACCTTCCATGTCATCGAGGGCGGTGGCTCGTTCGGCCGCAAGCTGTTCTTCGACGCCGCGCTCGAGGCCGCGGAGATCTCGAAGAAGATGGGCAAGCCCGTCAAGCTGATGTGGCACCGCGCCGACGACTCGCGCGTCGGGCGCGTGCACCCGCTGTGCACCTCGCGCGTGCGCGCCGTCATCGCCGGGGACACGGTGGTCAGCTTCGAGCAGCGTCACGCCAGCGTGGCGACCGAGACCAACCCGGGTCTCGGCGAGCCGCTGACCGCGGCGGTGTTCAAGCTGCCGGCCGCGAACTACACGCTGTCCCAGTCCATCTTCGAGCTGACGCAGGTGACGCACTACAACTTCGGGGTGAGCACCCGGTTGCTCAACGAGGTCGACCTGCGGTTCAACACGCAGTCCACCCGCAACATCTACTCGCCCGACGTCACGGCCGCCCGCGAGCTGATGGTCGACCGGATCGCCGAGCAGATGGGCAAGGACCCCTACGAGTTCCGCCGGGAGTTCCTCAAGTCCGACCGGGCGCGCGGGGTGCTGGACAAGGTCGCCGAGGAGGGCGACTGGGGCAAGTCGATGCCGGAGGGCACCGCGCAGGGCCTCGGCTTCCACTTCGAGTACAAGGGCGTGTCGGCCTGCCTGGTGGAGATCGACTGCCGGCCGGAGACGGTGAACCGGCCGATCCGCGAGGGCGTCACCGGGCCCCGCGTGACGAAGGTGACCTTCGCGATCGATCCCGGCCTGGTGATCAACCCGCGCGGCGTCGAGGCCCAGATGATGGGTGGCATCAACGACGCGATCGCCAACGTGTTGACCTCCAGCCTGCATCTCACCGAGGGCTACTTCGTCGAGGCCAGCTGGGACAACTACTTCTACACCCGGCAGTGGAACACCCCGATCGAGATGGACATCCACATCGTCGACTCCGGTTTCCCCGAGCCCGGCGGCATCGGTGAGGCCGGTGTGGCCTCCACCGGGGCGGCGGTCGCCAACGCCTACCGGCGCGCCACCGGCATCACGCCCGAGTTCTTCCCGATCAACCACAAGGACCCGTTCCCGTACGAGCCCAAGCCGGTCGTGCCGCCGGTCCCGCAGTCGCCCACCAATGGGCTGCAGTTCACCTTCTAGGAGCCGACATGCCCACCCACACGTTCACCCTCAACGGCGAGTCCGTCACGGTGGAGGTCGAGGACGACGTCCGCCTGCTCTGGGTGATCCGCGACATCCTCGGGGTCACCGGACCCAAGTACGGCTGCGGCATCAACGTCTGCAAGGCCTGCACCAGCCACATCAACGGCAAGGCCTTCAACCCCTGCGCCGTCCCGGTGAGCCAGATCGGCGCGGACGACGAGATCACCACGATCGAGGGCCTGGCCGACACCGTCGGCTCCGACCTGCACCCCATGCAGGAGGCCTGGATCGACAACGACGTCGCGCAGTGCGGCTACTGCCAGCCCGGCCAGATCATGGCCGCGGTGGCCAAGGTCCGCCAGTGCGCCGCCGAGGGCCGCAAGCTCGACGACTCGGCCATCGAGGAGATCCGCAACATCTGCCGTTGCGGCACCTACAACCGCATCCGCGAGGCGATCTACGCCGGCGCGGAGAACATGTGAGGAGCCCGGACATGAGGACACGCAAGCAGCTCGTCGTCGCCGCGATCGTCGCCGCCACCGTGCTCGGCGGCGCGGGTGTCGCGCTGGCCGACGTCTCCACCCCCGACGACCTGGGTCAGGGCGTCAACGCCGTCACCACCCTCGTCGAGGACCTGTTGGCCCAGGTGATCGACGCCGTCGACGCGCCGAGGCCGGAGGGCGCCGACGGTCTGGAGACCGAGCTGCCCGACGTGGACCCCCGCTTCGTCGAAGGCCCGCTCGGCGGCCTGATCAACGATGGTCCGCTGAGGTAGGACGCGGCGCACGCAGATGGCCTGCCTGTCCGGTGGATCCGCCACGCGGCTGGACGCCCCCCGATGCCGTGGCACTGCGGCTCGGGGGGCGTGGGTCACGGCGCGCTGCGTCGCCGCGGTGAGTCGTCCTGGGCGAGCTCGCGCAGCGCGGCCAGTCCCCGTTCGAGCCCGCGCAGGGCATCGACATCGATGCGCATGAGCAACCGCCGGCGCCGCTTCTGGCCGGCCGCGGCGATCTGTTCGACGAGGGCGAGGCCCTCGGGGGTGAGGCCCGCGAGCCGGACCCGGCGGTCGCCGGCGTTCTCGATGCGGTGCACCAGCTCGCGACCGACCAGCCGATCCACGATTCCGGTGACGGTGGGCAGAGTCACACCGAGAGCGTGGGCGAGGTCGCCCTGCGGGAGGGGACCATCCGTGTCGAGCAACAGGAGGATCCGGAGCTGTTGCATGGTCAGCCCACTGTCGAACAGCGGGTCCGGCCCGGCCCGGGTGATCGCCCGCCGCAGCACGGCCTCGTGCCGATCGATGGACGCGAGCAGCTCCAACCGTTCGCCGTCCATGACCTGCCCTCCGTGCCTCAGCGAAATCTCAGCTCCCGATGAAGCTTCGCCCCGACCGTAGTATTCACTGATCCCCATGACCTGGCTCGCGCGTCTCAGCCTAACCAACCGTGCCATCGTCGGACTGGTCACGCTGCTCGTCCTCGCATTCGGCGTGGTCGCGGCCACCTCGCTTCGCCAGGAGCTGCTGCCCTCGCTCGAGCTGCCCGTGCTCACCGTGGTGACCCCCTACCCGGGTGCCTCACCCGAGTCCGTGGAGCGGCAGGTCACCGACCCGATCGAGACGGCCGTCGACGGCGTCGACGGCCTGATCGGGTCCTCCTCGACGTCCAGCGGCAGCGTCTCCGCGATCACCCTGGAGTTCGCCTACGGCACCGACATCGACGAGTCCGCCACCGCGGTGGAGCGCGCGGTGGTGGGCATCGCGCTCCCCGACGGCGTGACACCGACGGTCAGCGCGATCACCACCGACGCGATCCCGGTGCTGCAGCTCGCGGCATCGTCCACGCTGGCCGACGACCAGCTCGCGGCGGTGCTGCGCGACGACGTGCGACCGCTGCTCGGCGCGCTCGACGGTGTCGGGCAGGTGACGTTGTCGGGCATCGCGGACCCACGTGTCACGATCGACCTCGACGCGGCGGCCGCGGCCGATCGCGGCGTGTCGCCCGCGGCGATCTCCCAGGTGCTACAGGCCAACGGCGTGCGGGTGCCCGCCGGCGAGCTGACCCCCGACACCCAACCGGTGGCGGTCGAGGTCGGCACCCCGATCACGGCGGTCGAGCAGCTGAGCGAGCTCTTCGTCGTCCCGGCGGCACCGGGTGCTGACCCGGTGCGCCTGGGCGACATCGCCGTCGTCACCGCCGAGCCCGCGCCGGCCACCGGGTACACCCGCACCAACGGTGCGGCGAGCATCGGGATCGGCATCACGAAACTGCCCGATGCCAACACGATCGCGGTGTCCGAGGAGGTCACCGAGGCGCTCGGGGAGGTCGCCGACCTGCTCGGTGGAGCTGCGCAGGACGCCGAGGTCACGGTGGTGTTCGACCAGGCGCCGTTCATCGAGCAGTCGGTCGAGGACCTCACCACCGAGGGCCTGCTGGGCCTGCTGTTCGCCGTGCTGGTGATCCTGGGCTTCCTGCTCTCGGTGCGGGCCACCGTCGTGACCGCGGTGTCGATCCCGCTGTCGGTGCTGCTGGCGCTGATCGTGCTCTACCTCGGCGGCAACACGCTCAACATCCTCACCCTCGGCGCGCTCACCGTCGCCGTCGGGCGCGTCGTCGACGACTCGATCGTCGTCATCGAGAACATCAAGCGCCACATCGGCTACGGCGGCCCGCGGCGCGCGGCGATCCTCACCGCGATCCGCGAGGTGGCCGGCGCGATCACCGCCTCGACGATCACCACCGTCGCCGTGTTCCTCCCGATCGCCTTCGTCGGCGGTCAGGTCGGCGAGCTGTTCCGACCGTTCGCGGTGACCGTCACCGCCGCTCTGCTCGCCTCGCTCCTCGTCTCGCTGACGGTGGTACCGGTGCTGGCATCGGTGTTCCTGCGCAGCCCGTCCGCACCGGCCGACGCGGAGAGCCGCGTCACCGAGGAGCCCACCGCGTTGCAGCGTGGCTACCTTCCGGTGCTCAACGGGGCGCTCGCCCGCCCGGTACTCTCGCTCGCGCTCGCCGTGGCGGTCCTGGGTGGAACCGTCGCACTGGTGCCGCTGCTGGAGACCAACTTCCTGGGCAGCACGGGCGGCGACACCCTCACCGTGACCCAGGAGCTCGATCCCGGCACCGGGCTGCCCCAGGCCGACGCCGCCGCACGGCAGGTGGAGGAGGTCCTCGCCGGCATCGACGAGGTCGAGAATTACCAGGTCACGGTCGGCTCCCCGGCCGGTGGCGCCGTGCTGCTCGGCCCACCCGGCGACCTCGAGAGCACGGCGACCCGGTTCGCGGTGACCCTCGCCGAGGACGCGGACGTCGAGGCGGTGGCCGCCGACCTGCGCGAGACGTTCGACGGCCTGAACGGCGCAGGCACGCTGACGGTCACCGCCGGGCAGGGCGGATTCGGCACCGACGAGCTCGCCGTCGACGTCCGCGCCCAGGACCCCGAGGTCCTGGCCGAGGCCGCCGCCACGGTCCAGCGGGCCGTCGAGGCCATCCCGGGCGCGGCCGACGTGCGCAACAACCTCGCCGCCGAACAGACCACGGTGGACGTGGCCGTGGACCGGCGGCTCGCCGCCGAACAGGGGCTCACCGAGGCGGCGGTGGGCCAGGCCGTGGCCACGGCGCTGCGTGGTTCCACCGCCGGCACGGTGACGATCGACGGGGTCGAGCAGGACGTCGTGCTGCGCACCGGTGACGCTCCGGCCGACCTGGCCGCGCTGCGAGCGCTGCCGCTGGGCGCGGTGACCCTCGCCGACATCGCCACGATCACCGAGACCACCACCGTGCCGACGATCGTGCGGACCGACGGCGAGCGCAGCGCACAGATCACCGCCCGCCCGGACGCCGATGATCTCGGCGCCGTCACCTCGGACCTGCGGGCCGAGCTGGACGAACTCGACCTTCCGGACGGGGTCACTGCGGAGATCGGCGGGATCAGCGCCGATCAGGAGGAGGCGTTCACCCAGCTCGGACTCGCGCTGCTGGCCGCGATCGCCGTGGTCTACCTCGTCATGGTCGTGACGTTCCGCAGCCTGCTGCAGCCGCTGCTGCTGCTCGTCTCGATCCCGTTCGCGGCGACCGGAGCGCTCGGTCTGCTGCTGATCACCGGCATACCGCTGGGTGTGCCCGCGCTGATCGGCATGCTGCTGCTCGTCGGGATCGTGGTCACCAACGCGATCGTCCTGATCGATCTGGTCAACCAGTACCGGCGCGACGGGCACACCGTGCGCGAAGCCCTGGTCGAGGGCTCGGCGCAGCGGCTGCGCCCGATCCTGATGACGGCCGTGGCCACGGTGTTCGCCCTGCTGCCACTGGCGTTGGGTTTCACCGGCGGCGGTGGCGGGTTCATCGCCCAGCCGCTCGCGGTGGTCGTGATCGGCGGCCTGGTCACCTCCACGCTGCTCACCCTCGTCCTGGTGCCGGTGCTCTATCTGCTCGCTGAGCGCCGTGGGGACGGTCGGTCGTCGGCGGACGACACCGCGGACGAGCGATCCGCCGGCCGCGGACCGGCCGGCGACTCGCAGGCACCGGCGCGGCGGAAACCTCTCGCCGTGGTGGCGCCGGGCGCCGGAGCCGGCGCGACCGCGGGCGCCTCGATGCCCGTGAACACCCCCGGAGTCGCCGACGGGTTCGCCGTGACTCCCGAGCCGCACACCTTCCAGAAGGCCCCGGCCGGCCCGGCGCTCTACGGACGGCTCACCGATCGCGACGGGAACCCGCTGGCCGCCGCCGCGGTCGCCGTGTTCGACAACACGGGCAGCCAGGTCGCCGCCACCTACTCGGACGGTCGGGGTGACTACCGCGCCGACCTGTCGGAGGCAGGGGAGTACCTGCTCGTCGGGCAGTCCGGCGGTCGTGAGCCCGCGACCGAGTGGGTCGAGGTCACCGAGGCCGCGGTCCGACACGACCTGGCCGTCGACGGCCCGGCCTGCGTGACCGGCCGGATCCGGACCGCCAGCGGAACGGGGGTGCCCGCGCTCGTCACCGTCGTCGACCTCGCCGGGCAGCGCGTCGCCGGCGGGCGGGCCGACACCGACGGGCGCTACCTGCTCACCCACATCCCCGCCGGGGAGCACCGGCTCCTCGCCGCACCCACGTCCGCGCCCTCGGCCTCGATACTGATCCAGGTGCCGCAGACCGGCACCGTCCACCAGGACATCGACCTCGCCCCCGCCGGCGAGGTGACCGGCACGGTCCGCTCGCGGCAGGGCATGCCGATCGGCGGCGCCGTGGCCACCGTCCGCGATGCCGACGGCACGGTGGTGGCGTCCGGCCGCACCGCCGCCGACGGATCGTTTCGGCTGACCGGGCTGCCCGAGGGCACCTACACCGTCACAGCCAGCAACGGCCTTCCCGCCACAGGCACCGTCGACGTGCGCCACGACGGGGCGGTCAGCACGAGCCTGGAGCTCGGTGATCCGGTCATCCCGAGCGAGGCGGAGAACGGTCGCGTCACCTGATACCCGGGAGAAGAACCATGCCGATGCCCATGACCTATCGCATACTGCTCGGTCACCGTCCCCCATCAGCCTCGGCCCGCCGGTCGGCGCAGCTGCGCCCGGCCAGCTCGTCGTCGAGCAGCTCCTGCCGGGACCTACACGACGAGCAGCGACATCAACCGGCCCACCGCGGGCACACCCCCCGCCCGAAGGACACGTACGCGTCTACCAGCAGCACCTCATAGACCATGGTGCTGACGGAACCGGTCCGCCAGCCGCTCGTCACCGTGCGTGACCCGACGCCCGCGTAGTGGGCGACGGTGGCCGCTGCGGTGTGCGACCCCGCGCTCCGCCCCTTCGCTGCCACCGCGCCGAGGTGCTCATGTCCTGTCGCCGACCGGACGACCCGCAACCCGGGCTCACCCGGGCGGGCCGTCGAGCGCGGCGAGGTCGGTGGCGAGCGTCGAGCCGGTGGAAGGGCGCCAGAACCTCGCCGGAGTGCTGAGCCAGTGGAGTTACACGACGTCGTGGCCGCGGCCGGGGTGCGCCGCGATCCCACTGATGTAGTCGCCGATCGCGCCGCCGCTGTGCCGCTCCAGCGCCTGGCCGAACGCGGCGTCGACCGCTGCGGCGATGGCCGGTCTCGCTCGGCCGATGGCGGCGGTGAGCTGGGTCATCTCACTCCCGCTGGGGATCCACCCGGGCTCGTGTCCGGCCAGCACGGCATCGGCGAGCCCGCCGATGAACCGTGCGGCCAGCGCGTCCACCGACGATCTGAGCTGTTCGGCGACGGCGAGCACAGCGTCGACCGGGAGGCCCGACGAGACCAGCTCGCGCAGGGCGTTGAGCAGCCGCGGACTCGGCACCCTGTACCGGCCCGCATCCTGTGGTTCGATCACGCCGATGTCGTGGAGCCGGGTGATGGCGGTGTCGAGGCCGTCCGGACCGGCGAACGGGCTCAGATCCGCCGGGGTGGTCATGGTCGGGATCTCGTCGCTCCAGAAGCCGGTGACGACCTGTTCGAGGCCGAGCACCGCGGTGAGGTCCCGCCCCTGCTCCCAGGCCGCGATGAGCTCACCGATGTTCTGCACGGTGTAGCCCCGCTCGAGCAGGCGGCCGACGAGTCGCAGCCGGGCCAGGTGGGCCTCGTCGTAGAGGCCGACCCGGCCGGCCCGGCGCGGAGGCGGGAGCAGACCACGGTCCTGGTAGGCGCGGATGTTGCGCACGGTCGTCCCCGCGGTGCGCGCGAGCTCGTCGATGCGGTACTCGCGGCCGTTCATCCGGCGCCCCGTCGGGTGGCCGGCCCGGCTTCCGAGGGTGACCGGTCGTCGGTGCTGTGCCACGCGAAGCCGAGGGATCCCCCGAGGACACCGAGCAGCGTCCCCACCAAGAAGCCGCCGATGTTGGTGGTCACCAACGAGGTCAACGACACGAGGATCACCGCCACGCCGGTGAACTCCCGGTGGCCCGGTGCGAACCAGAGGAATGCGGCGAGCGCGCAGAGGGCGCAGCCGAAGAGGAACCCGGAGGTCCCGGCCAGCCCGGGCAGCAGCAGCACCGTCAGCCGCCCGCCCGGTAGGAAGAGGATCACCAGGCCGGCCGCGGCGGTCAGGATCACCGCCGCCAGCGGGTGCGAGCGCCACCACCGGTGCCACCGGCCCCCTCCAGCGCCCCGGTCGCGCCGACGTCGTGCCGCAGCTGATCGGGGCATCAGAGGCATTCCGGCTGGTCCTGGCCCACCTGCAGGCGCAACCCCGACAGGGTGAGCTGGTTGACCGTCGCCCATCGGGCCGTCGCGCTGATGTCCAGCGCGAGACCGCCCGCGGTGACCGGCACCCCACCGGTGGACGTGTCCACCGGTGTACCGTCCGGCGCCGTCTCGCTGCGGTTGAGGAGGATCTGCTGTCCCGCTGCGCCCACGCCGTCGAGGCTCTCGATGGCGATCTGGGCATCGCCGACCACGATCGGCGCCGAGTCGTCGGTGACCGCGCGTAGCACGTAGGAGCCGAGCGGCGTGTCGACCGCGGTCGACACGCACGCACCGGCGATCGTGATGTCGGACAGCTGCAGGACGACGACGGGCTGGCGCGAGCCGTCTCTGTTCTGCACGAACGAGGGCAGTGCGCCGCGCGCCTCGGCGTCGAACCGCGCGGCGGTGAACTTCAGGGTCTGCCGCCCCTCCATCGCCAGCGCGACGGGCACCGCGCCGGTGGCAACCCCGGCAGTCAGCAGCCCCAGGGCCAGCATCGACGGCAGGAACACCATCGCGAACCGCCGCCCGCGGACGTGCCCGCCCGGGGAGGGCGGCGCGCGGTGTGTGCCGACATGCTGGGTCATCGCTGCCTCCCGGCGGAGCGCGGACCTCCGGCGGAGATCTCTACATCGTCAACTGTGACAGTGGTGAACGGTAACGCCATGTGATCCGGCTCATCCGCCTCCCCCGGTTGCGGGTCGAGCACCGCGGTGAGGCGAGAGCACTCCGGCGGCGACCGCCATGCCATGCGCGGGCTCCTTGGTGACGACGACACCGGAGTCGTCGGTCGCGGCTCCCACGCGCCTGCCGACCTGCGGTCCGCCGCCGGCCGGGCGCTATCGCGCCCGGGATGACCGTGGCGGTATCACCGGGTTGCCGGGCAGGGAGGATCGGGCGCGCTGCGGTCGATGCGTGGTCGGAGTGCGGGGTCCGCTGCGGGGACCGGTGTGCCGCCGGGACGGAAGAGCCTGCTGACGTCGATGGCGGAGCGCGGCCGGGTCGTGTGCCTAGAACAGGCCCTAGTCAGATCCGGTTCACATCCGGCGCCGAGCTCGGGGGCACGCCCAGGCAGGCGTGGGCGGTCACGTCGAGCAGTTCGGCGAGCCGCTGCTCGGTCAGCCCGCTGCGGTAGAACAGCGTCGCCTGCACCGCGCCGATGGCGGCGTGCACGAGCAGCCGCAGCTCGCCGTCGCCGAGGTCGGGTCGCAGCGGTCCGAGCACGCCGACCCACTCCTCGATGTAGTGGCGCTGCTCGCGGCGCAGCCGTCTGCGGTCGGCGTCGGGCAGGCTGTGCGCCTCGCGGTGGTAGACCGCGAGGATGTCGCGGTCGTGCAGGGCGACCCGGATGTGGTCGCGGACCAGCAGAGACAGCGCGACGTGATCGTCGTCGCACTCGGCGACGATCGTGCCGGCCCGGTTCTGCAGCCGCTGCATCGCCTGGTCGAGCAGGGCGATGAGGAGGTCGTTCTTGCTGGCGAAGTGCCGGTAGACGCCCGAGCCGACGATGCCCGCCTCGGCCCCGATCTCGTCCATCGCCACGGCGTGGAAGCCGCGCCGGGACACCAGGTCGGCGGCGGCGGCGAGGATCCGGCGGCGCCGGTCCGGGTCTCGCCGCCGAACGCCGTCGGCCGATGTCCCACTCGCCATCTGGTCATCATGACAGCCGAGACGGTACGGTCGCGAGTGAACAGGTCCTCACTTCGCCGTGGGGCCCGGGACGACAGGACGGGAACCGGTGGGCGAGGAAACGATCACGTACGAGGTCGACGACGGGGTGGCCTGGGTGACCATCAACCGTCCCGAGGCCCGCAACGCGCTGAACGCGGCGGCCCGCGAGGGACTGTTCGCCGCGACGCACCGGTTCAACGGCGACGACTCGGCGAGGGTCATGGTGCTGACCGGGGCGGGCGACCGGGCGTTCTGCGCCGGGGGCGACCTCAAGGAGATGTCCGAGACGGCGCTCACCGTGCCGCCGCCCGACTTCGCCCCGCAGTTCGGCCGCAACATCGACGTCGTCAAGCCGACGATCGCCGCGGTCAACGGGGTCGCGTTCGCCGGCGGCTTCCTGCTCGCCCAGCAGTGCGACCTCGTCGTGGCCGCCGAGCACGCCACGTTCGCCGTCAGCGAGGTCAAGGTGGGCCGCGGGTCCCCCTGGGCGGCGCCGCTGTCGTGGCTGCTGCCGCCTCGGCTGGCCCTGCAGATCCTGCTGACCGGCGACCCGATCTCCGCGGAACGCGCCCGCGAGGTCGGCATGGTCAACGAGGTGGTCCCCGCGGCCGAGCTCCGGGCCCGCACGCAGGAGCTCGCCGTGCGGATCGCCTCGAACGCCCCGTTGTCGGTGCTCGCGGCCAAGCGCACCGCGTACCTGTCGGCCGAGTACCCGTTGGCCCGGGCCTACGAGCTGGCCGAGGACATCTGGGAGCCGGTCTACCTCAGCGCGGACGCCCAGGAGGGCCCCACCGCGTTCCGCGAGAAGCGCACACCGGTCTGGAAGGGGTTGTAGCCGTGGCCGTGTCCATGGAGTCCGTCATCGCCGACATCGAGGCGGAGACGGCCGATCTGCGAATCCTGCTCGCCGGCCTGCCGGAGGGTCCCGACGGCTGGGACGCCCCGACGCCCGCCGCCGGCTGGGCCGTCCGGGACCAGATCAGCCACCTGGCCTTCTTCGACGACGTCGCGGTCCGTTCGGCCACCGACCCGGACGGCTTCACCGCCGAGGTGCTGCCCCGGCTGGCCGACGGGACGATCGCGCCGGACACCATCGCCGAGCGGTACCGGGCGATGCCGGGCGCGGAGCTGCTGGCCTGGTTCGACGGTGCGCGGGCCGGGCTGGTCACGGCGTTCGCCGGGATCGACCCCTCGGTGCGGGTGCCGTGGTTCGGCCTGCCGATGAGCGCGGCGTCGTCGTTGACGGCTCGGATCATGGAGACCTGGGCGCACGGCCAGGACGTGGCCGACGGGCTGGGCCGCACGCGCCCCCCGTCGTCGCGGCTGCGGCACGTGGCCCACATCGGGGTCGGGGCGCGGGCGTTCAGCTACCTGGCCAACGGCCGCGAGGTACCCACCGAGCCGGTCCGGGTGGAGCTGACCGCACCCGACGGGAGCCGGTGGACCTGGGGGCCCGAGGGGGCACCCGACCGGGTCACCGGCCCGGCGCTGGACTTCTGCCTGCTGGTCACCCAGCGCCGCCACCGCGACGACACCGCGCTGCTCGCCGAGGGCCCGCTGGCCGACGAGTGGCTCTCGATCGCGCAGGCGTTCGCCGGGCCACCCGGCGGGGGCCGCAAGCCGGGCCAGTTCGCGGGGGGTGCGGCATGAGGGACCCGATCCGCATCGGCAACTGCTCGGGCTTCTACGGCGACCGGATCTCCGCGGCGCGGGAGATGGTCGAGGGTGGCCCGATCGACGTGCTCTGCGGGGACTACCTCGCCGAGCTGACCATGCTGATCCTGGCCAAGGCCCAGGCGAAGGACCCGGCGGGCGGCTACGCCCGCACCTTCCTCACGCAGATGGAGCAGGTGCTGGGCACCTGTGCCGACCGTGGGATCAAGGTGGTCGCCAACGCCGGCGGGCTCAACCCGGCCGGGCTGGCCGCCGCCCTGCGCGAGATGGCGCAGCGGCTCGGGGTGCCGGTCCGGGTGGCCCACGTCGAGGGTGACGACCTGCGCGGCGACCTCGCCGCGATCACCCCGCCGGTCGGGGAGGCCAAGCCGGTCTCGGCCAACGCCTACCTGGGCGGCTGGGGCATCGCCGAGGCGCTCGGCGCCGGGGCCGACGTGGTGGTCACCGGACGGGTCACCGACGCCTCCCTGGTCGTCGGGCCGGCCGCCTGGTGGCACGGGTGGGCGCGCACCGACTGGGACCGCCTCGCCGGAGCCGTCGCGGCCGGCCACGTGATCGAGTGCGGCCCCCAGGCAACCGGCGGCAACTACGCGTTCCTCGACGAGGTGACCGACCGCCGCTACCCGGGCTTCCCGATCGCCGAGGTGGCCGCCGACGGCTCGTCGGTGATCACCAAGCACGAGGGCACCGGCGGGCTGGTGTCGGTGGGCACGGTGACCGCGCAGCTGCTCTACGAGATCGCCGAGCCGGCCTACCTGGGCCCGGACGTGGTGGCGCACTTCGACACGATCGCGTTGCGCCAGCAGGCCGAGCACCGGGTGGAGATCAGCGGGGTCACCGGGAGCCCGCCGCCGGAGACACTGAAGGTGGCGCTCAACGACGTCGGCGGGTTCCGCAACACGATGACCATGGTGCTCACCGGGCTCGACGTCGAGGCCAAGGCGGCATTCGCCGAGCAGCAGCTGTTCGACGTGCTGGGCGGCCGCGACCGCTTCGCCGAGGTCGACGTGCGGCTGCTGCGCTTCGACAGTCCCGATGCGCCCACCAACGAGCAGGCCACCGCCCACCTGCGGGTCACGGTGAAGGACTCCGACCCGCGCAAGGTCGGACGGGCGTTCTCCAGTGGGATCATGGAGGTCGCGCTGGCCGGCTACGCCGGCTTCCACACGACCACCCCGCCGACGTCGGAGTCGGCCTACGGGGTCTACCGGCCCGCGGCCGTCCCCCGTTCGTCGGTGACCCAGCTGCTCGTCCTGCCCGACGGCGAGCAGCGGGTGATCGCGGATCCGCCCACCGCACCGGTGCCGGCCGGAGCGGCCGCTCCCGCCGCGGAGACCGCGGCGCCGGCCGGGCCCACCCGCCGCGCCCCGCTGGGCGCCGTGCTCGGTGCCCGCTCGGGCGACAAGGGCGGCAACGCCAACATCGGCCTGTGGGCGCGCGACGACGCCGGGTACGCCTGGGCACGTGCGCACCTGACCGTCGACCGGCTGCGCGGGCTGCTCGGCCCGGAGGTGTCCGACCTGCGGATCGAGCGGTTCGAGCTGCCGAACATCCGGGCGTTGAACGTGGTCGTGCACGGCCTGCTCGGCGAGGGCGTCGCGTCCTCCACCCGGCCCGACGCGCAGGCGAAGGGACTGGGGGAGTACCTGCGGTCCCGCCTGGTCGACGTGCCCGACTCATTGTTGACGGGGAACTGACCGCACGAACGACGCAGACCGGGCCCGGCGCCGCCGTGCCCCGATCGAGAGGTGGAACCACGTGGGTACGTTGGACGGCAAGGTGGCCCTGGTGTCCGGGTCCGGTCGCGGGATCGGGCGCGCGATCGCTGAGAAGCTGGCCGGGGAGGGTGCCCGGGTCGTGGTGAACGACCTGGACGCCGACCCGGCGAAGGAGGTCGTGGCGGCGATCGAGGCGGCCGGTGGCGTCGCGGTCGCCTGTGCGGGCAGCGTCACCGAGGACGGCTTCGCGGAGCGGTTCATGGCCACCGCGGTCGACGAGTTCGGCGGGGTCGACATCATCGTCAACAACGCTGGCTACACCTGGGACTCGGTCGTGCAGAAGATGAGCGACGACCAGTGGGACGCCATCCTCGACGTGCACCTCAAGGCGCCGTTCCGGATCCTGCGGGCCGCCCAGCCGGTGATCAGCGCCGCGGTCAAGCAGGCCAGGGCGGCCGGTACCGAGGTGCCGTGCCGCAAGGTCGTCAACATCTCGTCGATCGCGGGCACCGGCGGCAACGCCGGGCAGGCCAACTACTCCGCGGGCAAGGCCGGGGTGATCGGCCTGACCAAGGCGTTGTCCAAAGAATGGGGCCGCTACAACGTGACGGTCAACGCGGTGGCCTTCGGCCTGATCCGCACCCGGCTGACCGAGGTGCCCGCCGGCGGCGACGGCAAGATCGACATCGCGGGTCGCCAGCTGGCCGTCGGGGTGAACCCGGAGCTGCTCGACGCGATGGAACGGGGCATCCCGCTGGGCCGGGCGGGCACACCGGCCGACGCGGCGGGCGCGGTCTACCTGCTCTGCATCCCCGAGTCCGATTACGTCAGCGGCCAGGTCGTCATCTGCGGCGGGGGATTCACCGCCTGAGCGGTGCGGCCGTCCTGACCGGGCGTCACGGTCCGTATCGACAAGGATGTCCCGTTCCGGGACACCCATTGGTGTGACGCCGACCATATGGTGCGCTCCGACCTCAGGGAACGGAGCCACCGATGGCGAGTGCCGAGTCCACGTACCTCACCGACCTCTACGCCGACTGGTCGGCGCGGATGGCGGCCGATCCCGAGATGGGACTGCCGGCGCTGCGTGACCTGTTCGAGGAGTGGCACCTGGCCACGGTGGAGCCGGAGGGTGTGACCTACGCCGAGGTCACCGCAGGCGGCGTGCCGGCGCTGTGGTGCCGGCCGGTCGACGCCGTCGCCGACCGGGTGCTGCTGTACACCCACGGGGGCGGATTCGTGGTCGGCTCCCGGCACAGCCACCGCAAGCTGGCCGGTCACCTGGCCCGCGCCATCGGCTGCCACGCGCTGGTCGTGGACTACCGGCGGGCCCCCGAGCACCCCTTCCCCGCCCAGCTCGACGATTGCGTGAGCGCCTACCGCTGGCTGCTCGCCGAAGGCATCGCGCCCGGTCACATCGCCAGCTGCGGTGACTCGGCCGGCGGCAACCTCGCGATCAGCGTCGCGCTGCGGCTGCGCGCGGACGGGGACCAGCTCCCCGCCGCCCTCGTCCCGATGTCGCCGTGGCTCGACATGGAGCACAAGGGCGAGACGCTCGACACGAACGCCGGGTTCGACGCGCTGGTCCAACGGCCCATCCTGACGGCGATGTCGACCATGTTCCTCGGGCCGGACGGCTCGGCGGTCGACCCGCTGGCCAATCCGCTGCTGGCCGATCCCGCCGGGCTCCCCCCGATGTTTATCAACGCCGGTGGGGCGGAGACGCTGCTCGACAACGCGGTGCGCTTCGGGGAGAGCGCCCGCCGGGCGGGTGTCGACGTGACCGTCGACGTCGTTCCCGGGATGCAGCACGTGTTCCCGTTCCTGGCCGGTCGCGCCCCCGAGGCGGACCGCGCCGTCGCCGACATCGCGCGCTGGGTCCGGCCCCTGCTCGGGCTGACCTGACCTGCTCGTCCCTCCTGGCCCGACGACGGTCGGAACAGAGCCGCCAGGGCTGGATCGGCCCCGTTCGTCCGACGCCCCACCCGCGCACTGATCGATCCAGGAGACGGGATACCGGCCATCATACTGTCGGTACGCAAGTCTCGAAGTGGTCTAGAACGACGTCGCCCTGGTGCTGCGCGGGGTCAGCCTGCACGTGCCGCCGGGCGCCGTCGTGGCGTGCTCGGTGTCAGCAGAGCAGGCAAGACGATCTTGCGGTCACGGGCCTGCTGCCTACGCATCGTGGGCGCATCACGAAGGGCACCGACTCACTCGACGTGCTCGGCTACAACATGGCCCGGGGCCAGAACGGCGGTCCTGGAGGAGGCGGTGGCGCGCGGTGACCTCGGCCGCGAGGGATCCTGGCTGCGCCCAACGGCCTGGGCACCGTCAGTTTGGACGGACTGAGCGGCGACCACGGATACGGACCCGCCGCGAACCGGACACCCCAGGACGTCCACGATCTTCGGCGTGGACCTCGGCAAGCCGCTGGGCCTCGCGGTGCTGGAGCACACCTTCACTAGTCCGGAGGCCGAGTCCTTCGACATCGCGGCGGCGGACCTGTAGGCGGGACCCGCACCGGTGTCAGCCGACCAGTTCGACGATGGTCGCATTGGCCATCCCGCCACCCTCGCACATGGTCTGCAGCCCGTAGCGGATGCCGCGGTCGCGCATGTGGTGGACCAGGCGGGTCATCAGGATGGCGCCGGAGGCCCCGAGCGGGTGCCCGACGGCGATCGCCCCACCGAGCGGGTTGACCCGCTCGGGATCGGCACCGGTCTCGGCCAGCCAGGCCAGTGGGATCGGGGCGAACGCCTCGTTGACCTCGAAGGCGCCGATGTCGTCGATCGACAGCCCGGCCCGGCCGAGCACCTTCGCGGTGGCGGGGATCGGCGCGGTGAGCATCATGACGGGGTCCGCTCCACCCACGGCCCCGGAGTGGTAGCGGGCGATCGCGGTGAGCCCCAGCTCGCCCGCCCGGGTCGGGGTCGTGACCAGCAGTGCGGCCGCGCCGTCGGAGATCTGGGAGGCGTTGCCGGCGTGGATCACGCCGTCGGCGTCGAACGACGGCTTCAGCGCCCCCAGCTTCTCCGCGGTCGTGCCGCGGCGCAACCCCTCGTCGACGGTGTGCCCGGGAGCCTCCGGGATCGTGACGAGCTGGCCGTCGAACGCGCCGGAGTCGATGGCGGCCGCGGCCCGGGCATGGCTGAGCGCGGAGAACTCGTCGAGCACGGAGCGGGTGAGGCCCCACTTCGCGGCGATCAGCTCGGCGCCGCGGCCCTGGTGGAAGGTCCCGCCCCCGAGCTCGGTCTCGTAGCGGCGCAGCGCCCGGGGGCCGTAGGGCAGGCCGACGTCGCGCCCGGCACCGAGCGGGACCCGGCTCATCGACTCCACCCCGCCCGCCACCACGAGGTCGTACTGGCCCGACATCACCACGGCGGCCGCGAAGTCGAGGGCCTGCTGGCTCGAGCCGCAGGCCCGGTTGACCGTCGTCCCCGGAACCGTCTCGGGCCAGCCGGCCGCCAGCACGGCCGACCGGGCGGGGTTCGCGGACTGGTCACCAACCTGGCTGACGCAGCCCCACACGACGTCGTCGACGAGCGCGGGGTCGATGCCGGTCCGCGCGACGAGGGCCTCGAGCACCCTCGCTGCGAGGTCAACGGGGTGCACCCCCGCGAGCGCACCGCCGCGTTTGCCGATCGGCGTGCGGACGGCCTCGACGATCACTGCTTCGGGCATGCCGGCCTCCTTGTCGCTAAAGCTTTTGGATTAGCCTAATCATCATGAGCATGAACCGGGTAGTCGGCTGCGTGTGCATGCCCTCCTCCGGGCCTGGCCGCGCGGTTGACAGTGCCCACCCCCGATGTTCGAATCAGCCTCGACATCGAGAATCACATGTCGACCGGGAGGGCAATGATGCTGGTCGGGCACCCCGGCCGAGGTGGGGACCCGACGGAGCTCAGGGGGCGCGGCGGGCTGACGGGTTCCGGGTTCCCCAGGAATGATCAGCTGATCGACGCGCTGCCGGTCGAGAAGATCCTCGAGAGTGATCCGACCGCGCGGATCGACAGGCGCGAGCCGGCCCGGGTTGGTGCCGCGTGAGCGTGCCTTTGGCGGTGCGGGCTTCCGGTTTCGGAGTGATGCTGCCGAACTTCGACCCGCTGCGGCTGGGGACACCGCCGCTGCTGGCCGCCGCGCGGCTGGCGGAGGACCTCGGGTTCGACTCGGGCTGGGTCGGTGACCACCTGAGCTTCCATCCGCCGGTCCTGGAACCGTGCGGAGCGTTGGCAGCGGTCGCCGCGGTCACGCAGCGGCTGGTGCTGGGCACCGGGGTGCTGCTGCTGCCGATGCGCAACCCGGTGTGGACGGCCAAGCAACTCGGAACGGTCGCCGCGCTCGCGCCGGACCGCCTCGTCGTCGGGGTCGGCGTGGGCGGGGAGAACCCGGCCGAGTTTGAGGCCGCCGGCTATCCCGTGGCGCAGCGGGGCCGCCGGCTCGACGAGGCCATCGTCGTCGTCGATGCACTGCTGCGCGGCGAGGCCGTGGACCACGCCGGCCCGCTGCTGCCGGTGCGCTCACCCAAGCTGGAACCGGTGCCGTCCTCGCGGCCCCCGCTGGTGGTCGGCGGCCGGTCCGCCCACGCGGTGCGCCGCGCGGCACGGTTCGCCGAGGGCTGGTTCGCGGTGTGGCTCGAACCCGAGCGGGTGCGCAGCGCGATCGAGCAACTGCGGGCGCACGCCGAGGAGTTCCGCCGCCCGGTGTGCACCACCGTCATGCTGGTGTTCGTGCACGTCACCGACGCCGCCGAGACGGGTCGACGGGAGCTGGAGCGGTTCGTCGCCGGCCAGTACGGCATGCCCGTCGAGGCCATCGAGCGGTGGTGCGTGATCGGTGGCGAGGACCGCGTGGCCGACGCGCTGGCCCGGTACCGTGACGCCGGGGCCGAGGCGTTCGTGATGATGCCGACCGCCGTCGACGTCCTGGGCCAGTACGAGCGGCTCGCCGGTGTGCGGGACCGGCTCGCCGCGTCGGTCTGATCGACGGCCCCGGCTACGGGGCGAACTTGCGGCCCAGGAGGTGCCGGGCGACCACCAGCTTCGCGACCTGTGCGGTGCCGTCGGCGATCTCGAAGGCCATCACGTCGCGCAGCCGCTGGCCCTGGGGGCTGTCGCTGCCCCACCCCGCGTGCCCGAAGGTCAGCAGCGCCTGGTGCACTACCTCGCCGGCGGTCTTGGGCGCGAACCACTTCGCCATGTTGGCGGCCACCGTGTGGTCCAGGCCCTGGTCCTTGCGCCACAGGGCCTCGTAGCAGATGTGGCGGGCGCCGGCGAGCCGCGTCGCCTGTTCCACCAGGGGGAACGCCACACCCTGGTTGCGCCCGATTGGGCCGCCGAAGGCCTCCCGCGTCCGGGCGTAGTCCAGGGCGTCGTCCAGTGCCGCCTCGGCGATCCCGACGCACATCAGGCCGATCACCGCGCGGGAGTAGTCGAAGCCCTGCATCACCGAGACGAAGCCGGCACCCTCCTGCCCGATCAGCTGGTCACGACCCACCGGCACGGAGTCGAAGTGCAGCGACGCGCGCCCGATCGCCCGGCCACCGTGGTCGTCGAGCGCCGTGCGGGCGATCCGGTCGTCGTGCAGGTCGACGTAGAACGCGCTGACGCCACGGGCGCCCGGCCCGCCGGTCCGGGCGAAGACGATGCCGGTGTCGGCCAACATGCCCATCGAGATCGAGGTCTTCTCCCCGGTGAGCCGCCAGCCCGCCCCGTCGGGCTGCGCGCGCAGGGAGAGGTTGGCCGCGTCGGACCCGTGCTCGGGCTCGGTCAGCACCAGTGCCGAGAGCACCGAGCCGTCGGCGATCGGCGGCAACCAGCGGGCCAGCTGCTCCTCGCCGGCGTTGCCGACCAGGATGTCGGCGTTCAGCGCGGCGACCAGCAGGATGTAGCAGGCGTTGATGTCGGCCCGGGAGACCTCCTCGGCCGCCAGGCCGGTGGTGACGGCATCCGCCTCCTGGCCGCCGAAGCGCTCCGGGATGCGCAGGCCGGTGAGGCCCATCGACGCCATCTCCCGGGGGAGTTCCGGGCGCATCCGGCCCGCCCGGTCGTCGAGCTGGTAGTGCGGGGCGAGGACCTTCTGCGCGAAGGTGGCGAGCTCGCGCCGGAAGGTCTCCTGGTCGGCGTCGAAGGCGTAGTGCACGGGCTGCTCCGATCTGCTGGCATTGCGTCATCGGGATGATCAGTATCACGATTGTCCCGACCGTATCCGGTCCGCCGGTCGGGCACTACCCGAGGACGAGCAGCACCTGGCCCTCGGTGACCCGGCTCGCCCTCGCAGGCGGAGAGCGTTCGCACCGTTCCGCCCGTCTCGGCGTGAACGGGGGTCTCCCTCTTGATCGACTCCAGGATCGCCAGCACGTCGCCGGGCTGCACCGCCTCACCCATACCTTCGACACGCTGGCGATGGTCTGGGCACGGTCTCGGCTGGCATGGGCACTCCCCCGGGGACGGCGGGTGGGTGGGCTGACAGCAGACGCAGGCCCGACGGTGGACGGATCCGACAGTAGCGTCGCCGCGACGCGATACAGCTGCCCACCATGCCGTCCCACATGGTGAACCAGCGGTTACGTCCTGCCTGCACCTCGCACGGCCATGGAGGAGGCCATCCTCGTCACGGCCGACCTGTCCCACCGCGCGCTGGAGCAGGAGCATGCGCTCAACCAGCCCGACGTGCGGATGCTCGTCACCTCGCGCGGTACCCGCCGGCGAGCGGCCGGGACGGTGCGCGCCGGGTCAGCCCGCGGCAGAGTCGACGTCGCCGGGGAGCCGGGCAAGCAGAACCGCCGCAGCCCCGGCGCTCAGCAGCCGCTCCACCGCGGCGTCGTCGAGCTCGGTCGGCATGTGAGCGGCGGCGTTGATCAGCGACAGCACCGCGGTGACCACACCGCGTATCTCCGCGGTGCCCAGGTCGGGCCGCACCTGCCGGAGCGCCTCGGACCAGATTGCCTCGTAGTCACGCTGGCGACGCCGCAGTGCGCGCAGCGCGATCGGGGACAGCGCCCGGTGCTCGCGGACGTACACCGCCACGAGCCGACGGTGGCGTGACCCGAACCCGGCGTGCACGGAGATCAGTGCGTTCAGGACGTGATGCGGATCGCCCGCTTGGGCAGCGCGCCTCGCACCGGCCAGCAACTCCGTCATCGCCGTGTTGCACAGCTCTCGGAGGATGGCGTCCTTGTTCTGGAAATGGCGGTACACCGCCGGACCGGTGACGCCCGCGGCCGCTCCGATGTCGTCGATACCGACTGCGTGGTAACCCTGTCGGGAGAACAGCTCGGTGGCGACCTCGAGGAGCACGGTGCGGCGGAACCCAGCCACGTCGTCACCTCACCAGGGATACCGTCGGTCGTCGTCCTCGTGCGGGCGAACGAGGGCCATTCTATGGGCACGGCCGGATCCCGCAGCAGCGACCGTGCATCGATCGTTCCGGCGGCCCGACGCCCCGAGCATGCGGCCACGTCCCGACTGCGCAGCCCACGCTGGGCGCGGTGGACCCACGGGGGTGGGTCAAGGCCGCGCTGGAGTTCAACGCCGAGCTGTGCGCACGGTTCGGGGTGCAGCCGATGACGTTCGACGGCCGGTCGGACGCCCTGCTGCACGAGCACACCGCCGACGGCGGCACGTACATGGAGTACGTCCGCGACCGCGGGGTCTACCCTGACCTGCCGCTCAAGGATATGCTCACCACGCTGCGCCAGGAGTACGGCAGCGCCCTGCTCCACGACGATGCTCCCGCGGGTGTCGACGAGTTCACGCCTGCGGGTCTCGGCGTCCGGCTGAGCGTCCCGACGCGGCCCTCCTCGGAGACGCCGTCAGCGCCGGACGACCCCGCCCTCGACCCCGGTGAACCGCTTGCGCAGCTCGGTCTTGAGCAGCTTGCCGGTGGCATTGCGGGGCAGCTCCGCCACCAGGTGCACCTCGCGCGGGCACTTGAAGTGCGCCAGCCGATCGCGGCACCAGGCGATCAGGTCCTCGGCCGCGGGCTCCGCACCTGCCGCGGGGTCGGCCACCACGACGGCGACGACCCGCTCGCCCCACTTCTCGTCCGGCCCGCCGACGACGGCGGCGTCGAGCACTCCGGGGTGCTGGAAAAGCACCTGCTCCACCTCGATCGGGTAGACGTTCTCCCCGCCGGAGATGATCATGTCCTTCTTGCGGTCCACCAGCGTGATGAAGCCTTCGGGGTCGATCCGGCCCAGGTCGCCGGTGTGGAACCAGCCGCCGCGGAACGCCTCGGCGGTGGCCGCCGGCTTCATCCAGTACCCGATGAACACGTTGCGCCCCCGCACCAGCAGCTCCCCGACGGTGTCGGGGGGCAGGTCCCGGTCGTCGGGGTCGACGATCCGCGCGTCGACGTGCACCGCCACGCGCCCGATCGACCCGGCCTTGGCGGTGACGTGGTCGGTCTCCAGGATCGACACCAGCGGCGCGGTCTCGGTCATCCCGAAACCCTCGCTGAACGGCACGCCGCGCTGCTGCATGAAGTCGATCACGGTCAGCGGGACCGGCGACCCACCCCCCATGGCCAGCTTCAGCGCCGACAGGTCGTAGCTGTCGAAGTCCGGCACCCGGGTGAGGGCCGACCACATCGCCGGGACCATGAACTGCACGGTCGCCCGGCTCTCCGCCATCGCCTTGAGCGTCCCCACCGGGTCGAACGAGGGCAGGATGACGCTGGTGCCGCCGGCGTAGAGCAGCGGGAGGGTGTGCACCCCGAGACCGCCGATGTGGAACATCGGGGCCACCGCCACCGTCACGTCGCTGCCGCGCAGGCCGTGGGCGGTGCCCAGGACGTTGATCGCGTTCCAGAGCAGGTTGTCGTGGGTGAGCATGGCGCCCTTGGGGCGGCCGGTGGTGCCCGAGGTGTACATGATGAACGCGACGTCGCCGCCGTCGACGTCGCCGCCGAAGGACTCGGGCGCCCCGCCGGCCAGGAACGCGTCGTAGCCGATCTCGCCCTCGCCCGCCCGGCCCCACACGCGGATCCGGTGCCGGACCCGCACCCCCGGCTCGGCGAGCGCGGCCAGTGCCCCCTCCGCGAGCGGCTCGTGGAAGGCGAAGACGTCGGCGCCGGAGTCGGCCAGGATGTACCCGATCTCCGGCCCGGCCAGCCGCACGTTGATCGGCACCGTGATCGCGCCGATCTTCGCGCAGCCCAGCAGCAGCTCCATGAACTCCACGGAGTTCACCAGCAGTACCGCCACCCGGTCCCCCTTGCGGACGCCCAGGTCACGCAGTGCCGACGCGACCTGGTCGGTGCGCCGGTCGACGTCGGCGTAGCTGTGGTGGTCGTCCCCGGAGACGAACGCGGTGCGCTCGCCGTGCAGGAAGGCCCGCCGGGTGACCCAGTGACCGATACCGCGATCCATACCTGCTCCTCGCCGTCCCGCGACGGCTGCTCGTCGATGAGTGGGTGTCAGTGGCGGCCCGAGCCCCGACGGCCGCGGACGACCGTCGGCAGGCCCGCCGTGGCGGAGCCTGCCGACGACCGGAGTGCGTCAGTACGAGCGTGGCAGCTTGAGGCTGTGCTGGGCCACGTAGTTCAGGATCATCTCGCGGCTGATCGGTGCGGTGCGCATCAGCCGGGCCGGGCCCCACAGCGTGGCCAGCCCGTACTCGGTGGCCATGCCGTTGCCGCCGTGGGTCTGGATGGCCTGGTCCAGCGCCAGGATGCCGGCCTCGGCCGCCGCGTACTTGGCCATGTTCGAGGCCTCGCCGGAACCCGGGTCGCCCGCGTCGTGCAGCGACGCCGCCCGCTGGGTCATCAAGCGGGCCAGCTCGACCTGGATCTTGGCGTGCGCGAGCGGGTGCGACACGCCCTGGTGGGAGCCGATCGGCACGTCCCAGACCTTGCGCTCCCGGGCGTAGCTCGCGGCCTTGTCCAGCGCGTAGCGGCCGATGCCGTTGCCCAGCGCCGCGCCCATGATCCGCTCCGGGTTCAGGCCCATGAACACCTGGCGCAGGCCGTCGTTCTCCTCGCCGATCAGGTTCTCCGCGGGCACCCGCACGTCGTCGAAGAACAGCGTGAACTGCTTCTCCGGGGTGACGGCCTGCACCGGGATGACGGTCCTCGTCAGCCCCGGCGCGTCGGTCGGGACCACGATCAGGCTGAGCCGGCCGCGGCCGCGGTCGTCGGTGGAGGTGCGGGTGACGACCAGGATGGCCTCGGCCTCGTCGACGCCGGAGATGTAGTACTTGGTGCCGTTGAGCACCCACTCGCCGCCGACCTTCCTGGCGTGCGTGGAGATGTTGTGCGAGTTGGAGCCGGCGTCCGGCTCGGTGATCGCGAACGACATGATGATCTCACCGCTGGCGATGCCCGGGAGCCAGCGCGCCTTGAGCTCGTCGCTGCCGTAGGCCTGGATGATCGTCCCGCAGATGGTGGGGGAGACGACCGTCATCAGCAGCGGGCACCCGGCCGCGGCCAGCTCCTCGCCGACGATCTGCATGTCGTAGATCCCGCCGCCACCACCGCCGTACTCCTCGGTGATGTTGACGCCCAGGAAGCCCTGCTTGCCCACGGCGTTCCACAGCTCGGTGCTCTTCTCACCGGCCAGTGACTTGGTCACGTAGTAGTCGTGCCCGAAGTCCTTGGCGATCTCGGTGACCGCCTTGCGCAGGTCGCGCCGTTCCTCGGTCTCGTGCAGCTCCATGTCGCTCCCTACCCTTACGGTGACGCGCCGCCGGACGGCGGATCGTGTGGTCCGTACTACGTCTCGTCGGCGACGGGCTCGACCACGGCGAGCGGGTCGCCGGTGGCGACCTGCCTGCCGACCTCGACCGGCAGCTCCGCCACCACCCCGTCGATCGGGCTGGTCACCGAGTGCTCCATCTTCATCGCCTCCAGCACGACCAGGGGCTGGCCCGCGATGACGGCGTCCCCGGCGGCCACGTGCACCCGGATCACCGACCCGGGCATCGGCGCGGTCAGCGATCCGGCCGGCTTGAGCGTGCTGGGGTCGACGAAGCGCGGGATCCGGGTGAACGTGCTGGACCCCGCGCTGCTGTCGACGTAGGCGGTGTCGCCGTCCAGGAGCACCTCGTAGCAGCGCCGCACCCCGGTCGCCTCCAGCACCACGCGGTCGGGGCCGTGGCCGAGCACGACGATGTCCTCGATCGGCTTGCCGTCGACCTCGACCTCGACCCGGTCGCGGTGCAGCGCGTAGGACACCTGCAGCTCGGTGCCGGCGGACGAGGTCCAGCCGGCCCGCTGCAGCTGCGAGGGGTTGTTGCGCCATCCCGCCGGCAGGTTCGGCTGGACCCGGGCGGCCGCCCGGTGGGCGGCGACCCCGGCGAGGGTGGCGGCGACCGCGTGCAGCCGCTCGCTGTCGGCGTCGAGCAGCGGCCCGCCGAGCTCGGTGGCGTCGTGCCGGTCCAGGAAGCCGGTGTCGGTGCCGAGGCCGGCGAACTCCGGGTGTCGCAGCACCCGGACCAGCAGGTCGCGGTTGGTCGTGAGGCCGTGGATCCGGGCCCCGGCCAGTGCCGCGGACAGCGTGCCGAGCGCCTCGGCCCGGGTGGGTGCCCAGACGATGACCTTGGCCAACATCGGGTCGTAGTGGTGGCTGACCACCGAGCCGTCCCGCACCCCGGAGTCGACCCGGACGCCGGTGAGGTCGGGGAAGCGCAGCGTGCGCAGCGTGCCGGTACGGGGCAGGTAGCCCTTCGTGGGGTCCTCGGCGTAGAGCCGGGCCTCCACCGCGTGGCCGGTGATCGTCGGCTCGCGGACCTCGGCGGGCAGCGGTTCGCCCATCGCCACCAGGAGCTGCAGGCGGACCAGGTCCAGCCCGGTGACCAGCTCGGTGACCGGGTGCTCGACCTGCAACCGCGTGTTCATCTCCAGGAAGGCGAACGTGCCGTCGTCGGCGCCGCCGTTCGCGTCCAGGACGAACTCGACGGTGCCCGCGCCCACGTAGCCCACGGCCTTCGCCGCGGCGACCGCCGCGGCGCCCATCCGGGCCCGCAGCTCCTCGCCGACGACCGGGGAGGGGGCCTCCTCGATCACCTTCTGGTGGCGCCGCTGCACCGAGCACTCCCGCTCGAACAGCGCGACGGTGCCGCCGTGGGTGTCGGCCATCACCTGGATCTCGACGTGCCGGGGGCGCTGCACGTATCGCTCCAGGAACACGGTGCCGTCGGCGAACGCCGAGGTGGCCTCGCGGGCCGCCGAGGCGACGGACTCCTCGAGCGTGTCGGCCGACTCGACGATCCGCATCCCGCGCCCGCCGCCACCGGCGCTGGCCTTCACCAGCAGCGGGTAGCCGACCTCGGCACCGAGCTTGCGCAGCGCCTCGGCGTCGAGTCCGGTGGCGTCCCCGCCCGGGAGCACCGGGACGCCGGCCTCGGCCATCATCGCCTTCGCGGTGAGCTTGGAGCCCATCGCGTCGATCGCGTCGGGCGGCGGCCCGACGAACACCAGCCCGGCCGCGGCGCAGGCCCGGGCGAAGGCGGCGTTCTCGGACAGGAAGCCGTAGCCGGGGTGCACGGCGTCCGCTCCGGTGTGCAGCGCGGCGGCGATCACCCGGTCGACCTGGAGGTAGGTCTCGGCCGGGGAGGAGCCGGGCAGCCGCACCGCCTCGTCGGCGTCGTCGACGTGCCAGGCGTCGGCGTCGGCGTCGGAGTAGACCGCGACGGTGGCGATGCCGAGGTCGCGGCAGGTCCGGAAGACCCGCCGGGCGATCTCGCCACGGTTGGCGACCAGCAGCTTCTTGATCACGGGCATCGCCATCACATCCGGAACACGCCGTAGCCACGCTGGCCACGGACCTCGTCGTTGTGCACCACGGACAGGCAGAGTCCGAGCACGGTTCGGGTGTCGCGCGGGTCGATGATCCCGTCGTCGTAGAGCCGCCCGCTGTTGGCCAGGGCCACCGACTCGCGCTCGATCTGACCCTCGACGGCGGCACGCATCTGGGCGTCGGCGTCCTCGTCGAAGGGCAGGCCGCGGTCCGCCGCGGACTCCCTGGCCACGATCGAGAGCACGCCGGCCAGCTGCGCGGGGCCCATCACGGCCGACTTGGAGTTCGGCCAGGCGAACAGGAAGCGCGGGGAGTAGGACCGCCCGCACATGCCGTAGTTGCCCGCGCCGTAGGAGGAACCCATGACGATGGTCAGGTGCGGCACGGTGCTGTTGGACACCGCGTTGATCATCTTCGCGCCGTCCTTGATGATCCCGCCCTGCTCGTACTCGGCGCCGACCATGTATCCGGTGGTGTTCTGCAGGAAGATCAGCGGCGTGTCGACCTGGTTGGCCAGCTGGATGAACTGCGAGGCCTTCTCGGCCTCCTCGCTGAACAGGATGCCGCGGGCGTTGGCCAGGATGCCGACCGGGTAACCGTGGATCGAGGCCCACCCGGTGACCAGCGACGTGCCGTAGAGCGGCTTGAACTCGTCGAACGCCGAGCCGTCGACCACCCGGGCGATGACGTCGCGCGGGTCGAAGGGGACCTTCGGGTCGACCGAGGCGATGCCGAGCAGCTGGTCGGGGTCGAGCAGCGGCGGGTCGGCGGGCATCGTGGGGCCGGGACCGAGCTTGCGCCAGTTCAGCCGGGCCATGATCCGGCGCCCGATCCGGATGGCGTCCTGCTCGTCCTCGGCCAGGTAGTCGGCCAGGCCGGAGGTGCGGGCGTGCATGTCGCCGCCGCCGAGCGACTCGTCGTCGGACACCTCGCCGGTGGCCATCTTCACCAGCGGCGGGCCGCCGAGGAAGACCTTGGAGCGGTTGCGGATCATCACCACGTAGTCGCACATGCCCGGGATGTAGGCGCCACCCGCGGTGGAGTTGCCGAACACCAGCGCGAGCGTGGGCAGGCCCAGGGCGCTGTGCTGGGTCAGGTCGTGGAACAGCTGGCCGCCGGGGACGAAGATCTCGGCCTGGGTCGGCAGGTCCGCTCCGCCGGACTCGACGACGTTGATGATCGGGAGCCGGTTCTCGCGGGCGATCGCCATCCCGCGGAAGACCTTGCGGAAGGTGTACGGGTTCGACGCCCCGCCGCGGACCGTCGGGTCGTGGCCGATGATCATCGACTCGACGCCCTCGACGACCCCGATCCCGACGACCACGCTGCCGCCGACCGGGAACTTCGTGCCCCACGCGGCGAACGGGCACAGCTCCAGGAACGCGGTGTCCGGGTCGAGCAGCAGCTCGATCCGCTCGCGGACGAGCAGCTTCCCGCGCTTGCGGTGGCGCGCGACGTACTTCTCGCCGCCCCCGCCGTTGGCCAGCGCGAGCTGCTCGGAGATCGCGGTCAGCTGTGCCGTGAGCCCTTCGCGGTTGCCGATGTAGTCCGGGCCCTGCGTGTCGACCCGGTCGGGCAGCACGTCAACCAACTTCTCCTCCATGGCGGCATCGACGTCGATCTCCTGACCGGTTACGTTAGCGGCTACTAACGTCCTGCGACAACGGGGTGCGCACGTTCGGTGGTGCGGATCCCGGCCCGGCACACCGGAGGAGCCCCCATGACCCAGCTGGACCACCGTGACGTATCGGCCACGGCGCAGGATCCGTGGACGACGCCGGAGCGGCTCGCGCTGCGTGAGCTGGCCGTGTCGTTCACCCGCCGGGAGATCGCCCCGCACCTGCCGGAGTGGGAGGACGCGGGGGAGCTGCCCCGGGCGTTGCACCGGAGCGCGGCCGAGGTCGGGCTGCTCGGCATCGGGTTCCCGGAGGAGGTGGGCGGCAGCGGCGGCGACCTGCGGGACCTGGTGCTGCTCACCGAGGCCGTGATGGAGGGGGGCGGGTCCTCGGGGGTGCTGGCCGGCCTGCTCACCCACAACATCGCGCTCCCGCACCTGGTCGCGTCCGGCGACCCCGACCAGATCCGGCGCTACGTCGCACCCACCCTCGCCGGGGAGATGATCGGCAGCCTCGGCATCACCGAGCCCGACACCGGCTCCGACGTGGCCGGGATCCGGACCACCGCACGCCGCGAGGGCGACCACTACATCGTCAACGGGGCGAAGCTGTTCATCACCTCCGCGGTGCGGGCCGACTTCGTGACCACCGCGGTGCGCACCGGCGGGCCGGGGGCGTCCGGCATCTCGCTGCTCGTGGTGGACCGGGGCACGCCGGGATTCACCGTCTCGCGCTCGCTGCGGAAGATGGGCTGGCTCTGCTCGGACACCGCCGAGCTGGGCTACTCCGACGTCCGGGTGCCCGCGGCGAACCTGGTCGGCCCGGAGAACAGCGGCTTCGTCCAGATCATGCGGCAGTTCCAGGTGGAGCGGGCGTTCATCGCCGTGCAGTGCTACGCCACCGCCCAGCGCTGCCTCGACCTCACCCTGGAGTGGGTCAAGCAGCGGGAGACCTTCGGCCGGCCGCTCTCGACCCGGCAGGTGGTCCGGCACAAGGTCGTCGACATGGCGACGGCCGTCGACGTGGCGCGGACCTACACCCGCGCCGCGGTCGACCGCATCGTCGCCGGCGACACCGACGTGCGGATGGTCTCGATGGCCAAGAACCAGGCCGTCGAGGCCTGCGCGCTGGCCGTCGACACCGCCGTGCAGCTCTACGGCGGCATGGGCTACCTGCGCGAGACCGAGGTGGAGATGCACTACCGCGACTCGCGGATCCTCGGGATCGGCGGTGGCACAACGGAGATCATGAAGGAGATCATCGCCAAGCACATCGGCCTCTGACCAGCCCGACCAGTCCTGCGCACATCGACGAGCGAGGAGCTCCCGTGAAGTACGACGAGTACGAGTACCTGACCTTCGAACGCCCCTCCGACGGCGTCCTGCTGATCACCATCAACCGGCCGGACCGGCTCAACGCCACCAACAAGCGGCTGCACTGGGAGCTCGGCAACGTCTGGCTCGACGTCGACGCCGACGACGAGACGCGGATCGCGGTGATCACCGGTGCGGGCAAGGCGTTCTCTGCGGGCGGCGACCTCGACATGGTCGTCGACCAGGTCAAGGACTTCAAGCAGATCGCGGCCATCGCCAAGGAGGCCGCCGACCTGGTCTACAACATCGCCAACTGCCAGAAGGTGGTGATCTCGGCGATCAACGGGGTGGCGGTCGGCGCCGGACTGGCCGCGGCGCTGATGGCCGACATCTCGGTGATCGCCGAGGACGCCCGGCTCACCGACGGGCACCTCCGGCTGGGGGTCGGTGCGGGCGACCACGCCGCCATCATCTGGCCGATCCTGTGCGGCATGGCCAAGGCCAAGTACTATCTGCTGACCGCCGAGTTCATCGACGGCAAGGAGGCCGAGCGGATCGGGCTCGTCTCGCTGTGCCGGCCGGTGGCCGAGGTGCTGCCCACCGCGCTGTCCGTCGCGGCGAAGCTGGCCGCGGGCCCGCAGCACGCGCTGCGCTGGACCAAGCGCTCGCTGAACCTCTGGATCCGCGACGCCAGCCCGATCTTCGAGGCCTCGCTCGCCTACGAGATGCTCAACTTCTTCGACGACGACGTGCTCGAGGGCGCCACGGCGATCAAGGAGAAGCGGGCGCCCAGGTTCCCCTCGGCGTCCGGCGGCTGAACGTACCGGCCCGGTGCCGGTCGACCCGCGGGTCGACCGGCACCGGGCCGGACACGAGGCGCGGCGCCCGGTCAGCCCTGGAAGTGCTCCCGGTGCCGGTCGCGGAGCACGTTCTTCTGGATCTTGCCGGTCGCGGTCCGGGGCATCTGGTCGGCGAACAGCACCGCCTTGGGCACCTTGAACCCGGACAGCCTGCTCCGTGCCGCGGCGAGCACGTCCTCCTCGGTGAGCTGCACACCGGGCTTGGGCGTGACGATCGCGGCGATCGCCTCGGACCACCGCTCGTGCGGCAGCCCGACCACGACGACCTCCTGGATCCGGGGCTCGGCCTCGTAGAGCGCCTTCTCCACCTCGATGGACGCGACGTTCTCGCCGCCGGTCTTGATCACGTCCTTCTTGCGGTCGGCGAACCACAACAGCCCGTCGGCGTCGAACCGGCCGACGTCCCCGGAGTGGAACCAGCCGTGCGCGAACGCCTCGGCGGTGGCCTCGGGGTTGCGCAGGTAACCCTCCATCGCGTGCGGGCCGCGATAGACGATCTCGCCGGTCTCGCCGTCGGGCAGCAGGTTCCCGGCGTCGTCCATGATCCCGACCTGGACGTTGGGCACCGGCAGGCCGACCGAGCCGGCGTGGCTGAGCTGGTACTCCGGCGGGAACACCGTGGTGATCGGGTTCATCTCGGTCTGCCCGAAGCCGAGCGCGAAGTCGCAGCCGAACACCTCCATCGCCCGGCGCAGGTCGGTGTCGGGCATCGGCGCCATCGCGTAGATGGCCAGCCGCAGCGTCGACAGGTCGCGCTTGTCGACGTCGGGGTGGTCCATCAGCATCCGGTACATCATCGGCAGCCCGAAGACCTGGGTGATCCGCTCGGACTCGATCGTGGCCAGCAGCGCGGCCGGGTCGAACGCGCGCATCAGCAGCAGCGTCCCGCCCATGTAGAGCAGCCCCGTGGTGAAGCCGTTGAGCTGCGCGGTGTGGAACAGCGGCATCATCGCCACCGACCGCTCCCGGCCGTCGATACCCAGCACCAGCGGGGCGTTGAGCGACTCGATGTAGACCGCGACGTGGCTGCTGACCACGCCCTTGGGAGCGGAGGTCGTGCCGCTGGTGTAGAGGTAGCTGATCGGGTCCCGGTCGCCGACCACGCACTCCGGCTCGCCGGTCCCGGCGTCCCCGACGAACGTGGCCAGATCCCGCCAGCTGCCCGTCGACCCGGCGGCCCACTCGGCTCCGGTCCCGGGGGCCACGACCACGTCGACGACACCGCTGCCCTCGGTGAGCCGGAGCGCGCCGTCGACGAGCCCGGCGAGCTGGCTCTCCACCACCACGCCGCGGGCCCGGGAGTGCTCCAGGACGTAGGAGACCTCGGGCGGCCCCCACGCGAGGTTCACCGGCACGCAGACGACACCGGTCTTCGCGCAGGCGTAGTAGGTGGTGAGGAACTCGGTGCTGTTGCCGCTGGCCAGCGCGAGCACGTCGCCGCGCCGGTACCCGGCGGCCAGCAGCGCGTGGGCCAGCCGGTTGACCTCCGCGTTGAGCTGCGCGTAGGTCAACCGGCGGGCGCCGTCGATGACCGCCTCACGGTCGGGGTTGCGCCACGCGCTGCGGGTCAGCATGTCGCCGACGTTGACCCGGGTGACGAGGTTGGTGTGCAGGTCGTGGTCGATGGTCACGGTTCCTCCGGAGGGTGCGGGTGGGCCCGGTGTCGGCGGCTCAGGATGCGGGCACGAAACGGACCAGCCCGATGTCGCCCACGCGCTCGAACGCGGCGCGGACGGCCATCCCGGGCCTGACGGATCCGGGATCGCACTGCTCCACGGTGGACAGCATCTGCGGGCCCTCGGCCAGCCGCACGATCACCACCGGGTAGGGCGCGGCCCGCGGCAGGTCGTTCCACGGGGGCCGGCTGACGACCGCGGAGACCACGACGGTGGCCTCCCCGGAGACGTCGGTCCAGCGCAGCTGCGCGCAGTGGCAGCGCGGGCAGAACGGGCGGGGGTAGTGGAACAGCAGGTCGCACGCGGTGCACTGGCGCACCGCGAGCCGGCCCTGGGCCGCGGCCTCGAAGTGGCCGCGGTTGACGTCGTCGACGCGCGGCAGGACCTCGGGGTCGGCCAGGCCGTCCAGGTAGGTGGTCACGAGCCCTCCAGTACGACGGTGACGTGGCTGCACAACATGGATCCGTAGGCGTGCACGACGGCCCGGTCGGCGCGGTCGACCTGGATGCCGGCGGCCCGGCCGGTCATCTGCTGGTAGGCCTCCAGGACCCCGCAGATGCCCGAGGCCGTGCCGGAGTGCCCGAACCGCAGCAGGCCGCCGTTGGTGTTCACCGGCAGCCGCCCGCCCGGCCGGGTGGCGCCCTCGCGGTAGAGCTCCACCGCCTTGCCGCGCTCGGCCAGGCCGAGCTCCTCGATCAGCATCAGCGGGTTGGAGCTGAACGCGTCGTAGAGCTGCGCGAGGTCCACGTCGGCGGGTCCGAAGCCGGCCTCGGCGAACGCCTTCGCCCCGGAGCGGACCGCCCCGGTGCTCGACAGGTCGGGCATCGAGGTGAGGAAGCCGTGGGTGTGGCCCTCGCCGATGCCCACCACGTGCACCGGACGGTGCCGGAGCCCGGCCGCCCGCTCCGGCGAGACCAGCACGAACGCGCCGCCGCCCTCGCACGGGATCGAGCAGTCGAGGTAGCCGAAGGGCCCCGCGATGTGCCGGGCCTCCAGTACCTGGGCCACGGTGAACGGTCCCGCGCCCGCCCCGATCGCCGTCGGGTGCGCGACGGCCCACTCCTGCTGGGCCGCCACCGCCTCGGCGAACACCTCCCGGCCCTGCCCGGTCTCGTCGAGCCAGGACTGGGCGATCAGCCCGTACAGGGTCGGGATCGACGGCGCGTAGGGCAGCTCGTAGTCCGGGTGGCAGGTCATCGTCATCAGGCTGCGGCCGACATCGCGGATCGGCGGGAACACCCCGGCGGACACGCACAGCACCGCCGAGCACTGCCCGCTCTGGATGGCGCGGGTGGCGACCCCGAGCATCGCCAGGTGGCTGCCGCCACCGAGCTGCACGCCGAGCTGCAGGCTGAGGTTGTGCAGCCCGAGCGAGTCCTGGATCTCCTCGGACAGGAAGGTGTGTTCGACGGACTCACCCATCATCGAGCCGACGCACAGCAGGCCGTCGATGTCGTCGGGTGCCATGCCGGCGTCGTGCAGCGCCGCGACGGCGGACTCGAGGTGCAGGCCGAGGAACGGGCGGTCGAGCCGGCCCGGGGTGACTTCGGCGAAGCCGGCCAGGGTGGCGAGCGGGTCAGACATGGTTCCAGACGTTAGCAGTGACTAACATCGCTGACCACCGGCTGCGGCGTGCGGGCCGGGTTCCGATACCGTGACGCCGGTGAGCCTGTCTGCCCGGCCGGGCGCCGTCCCGGCCCCCGAGGAGTCCCCCGACGGCGCCGCGCCGCTGTTCAGCATCGAGTTCGGCAAGATGCTGTGCATGGGCTGCCGGCCCGCCGGCCGGTGCCGTTTCGGCCTGGTACTGCGCCGGGGCGAGAACGGCGCCGTCGAGGGTACGGCCAGGTTCTCCGCCGAGCACGAGGGTGCCGGTGGCGTCGTGCACGGCGGTTCGGTGATGGGCGCGCTCGACGAGGCGTGCGGCGCGGTACCGATCGCGGCGGCGGTCCTGTCGGTGACCGCCGAGATGAACGTGGCGTTCCGGCGTCCCGTCCCGCTGGATCGCGAGCTGGACGTTCGGGCCTGGCCCGAGTCCCGCGACGAGCGCGGGCACTGGATCATCCACGCCGAGCTGTACCTGTCCGGCGACGACCGGCCGCTGTGCCACGCCCGCGCCCGTTTCGTCGAGCGCGACCCGGACAAGCACTACGGCCGGTTCAAGGAGTGGCTCGACGGCCGGGAGGGCGTCGCGGGCTGAGCGCGGTCGCCTGCTCAGTTGACCCCCCGGTCCTTCCCGGCCCAGTACGGCGCCCGCAGCTCGCGCTTGAGGATCTTCCCGGCTCCGGACTTGGGCAGCGCGTCGGCCCGGAAGTCCACGGAGCGGGGCACCTTGAAGCCGCCGAGCCGGGACCGGCAGTGCGCGACCAGGTCCTCCACCGCGGGCTCCGCGCCGGGCCGCGGCACGACCACGGCGTGCACGCGTTCGCCCCAGGAGTCGTCCGGGACGCCGATCACGGCCGCCTCCAGGACGTCCGGATGGGTGTAGAGCACGTTCTCGACCTCGGCCGAGTACACGTTCTCGCCTCCTGAGATGATCATGTCCTTGACCCGGTCGACGATGTAGACGTACCCCAGCTCGTCGGCCCACGCCGCGTCGCCGCTGTGGTACCAGCCCTCGGCGTCGAGCGCGGCCGCGGTTTCCTCCGGACGGTTGAGGTAGCCGACCATGATGTTCGGGCCCCGGGCCCAGATCTCGCCGACCTCCCCGGGCGCGGCCCGGGTGCCGTCCTCGCGGTGGATCTCCACCTGCACCCCGATCACCGGCGCCCCGGCCGACCGCAGCCGTCCGGCGAACGGCTGCTCACCGGCCGCCCCGCGCCGGTGGTCCTCCGGGGTGCACTGGGTGAGCAGCGGGGCGGCCTCGGTCATCCCGTAGAGCTGGCTGAAATCGCACGGCAACAGCTTCATCGCGGCCTGCTGGAGCTGGTCGGGCATCGGCGAGGCGCCGTAGAGCAGCAGTCGCAGGCTGGACAGGTCACGGTCGGCGGTGCCCGCGTGGTTCACCAGCATGTTGATCATCGATGGCACGATGAGCAGCAGGGACACCTGCTCCCGCTCGATGACCCGGCCGACCAGCTCGGCGTCGAAACCGGGGACGAAGACGTGCACCCCGCCGATCCAGGTCACCGCGTAGGTCTGCGACCCGTCGGCCAGGTGGAACATCGGCCCGGCGTGCAGGTACCGCTCGTCCGGGGTGTGTCGGATGGCGAGCAGGGCGTGCTTCGCGTTCGCGACCAGGTTGCGGTGGCTGAGCAGCACGCCCTTGGGCCGCCCGGTCGTGCCGCCGGTGTAGAAGATGCCGGCGATGTCGTCGGGGGCCGGGTTCACCGGGGTCGCCGGCGCGTGGGTGACCAGCACGTCATGGGAGGCCGCGCCCTGCGGGGCGGGGCCGTCGCCCATGTGCACGAGCGTGGTGAGCGTGGGGCAGCGGTCGAGCAGCGAGCGGCCCACCGCCAGGTGCATGTCGTCCACGGCCAGGGCGACGGTGCCGCAGTCGTCGATGATGAAGGCGAGCTCCTCCTCGTTGAGCCGGAAGTTGAGGTCGTTAAGGACGGCGCCGATGGCCGGCACACCCAGCCAGTACTCCAGGTGTCGGTACCCGTTCAGCGCCAGCACGCCGACCACGTCGCCGGCGCCGATGCCGAGTGACTGCAGCCCTCCGCCGAGCGCGTCGACGCGCTCGGCCAGGGTGGCGTAGTCGAACCTGACGTCGCCGTCGACGACCGCGGGGCGCTCGCCCGCGACCAGCGCGGCACGCTCCAGGGCCCAACGCAGAGACTCGGTCATGGGTGATCCTCCATATCTTCGTCCACGTGACCATGGTCACGATGGTCCAGGTACGGTGGTAGTACACAGGTCCAGATGGGTGATGGAGGCGACAGCCCGGGTTCCCGGTCGGTGCAATGATTATGCGAAAGCTGGGTGTGGGTGAGACGCGATCCGAGTGCGGCCTGCTGATCGAGGACGGCGAGCGGATCGTGTTGTGTGCGCCGTGCCGGGCGCCGGTGTGGTTCGCCGGGGTACGAGCCGGACACCGGCGCTGCTGTTCCCGCCCCTGGTGGCCGGATGGACGACGAACGCTGGGAGATGACGATGCCAGGTGTGGACGGACGGGTGGCCATCGTGACCGGGGCCGGTCGCGGTCTCGGCCGCAGCCATGCCCTGCGGCTGGCCGCGGGCGGTGCGCAGGTACTGGTGAACGACCCGGGGGTCGGTCGAGGGGGAGAGGGTGGCGACGGCAGCCCGGCGCAGGGTGTGGTCGCGGAGATCACCGCCGCCGGCGGGGTCGCGGTCGCGGACCACCACGACATCTCCACCGACGACGGAGCCCGGGCGGCGGTCACCGCCGCGGTGGAGGCCTTCGGCGGCGTGCACATCGTGGTGAACAACGCCGGGATCCTGCGGGACACGACGTTCCACAAGATGACCACCGAGCAGTGGCAGGCCGTGGTGCGCGTGCACCTGGACGGCTCGGCCTTCGTCACGAGGGCGGCCTGGCCGCACCTGCGCGAGCAGCGCTACGGGCGGGTGGTGATGACCACCTCGGGCGCCGGCCTGTTCGGCAACTTCGGGCAGGCCAACTACGCCGCCGCGAAGCTCGGTGTCGTCGGCCTCATGCACACCCTCGCGCTCGAGGGCGCGCGCTACGGCATCCGCGTCAACTCTGTCGCCCCGGTCGCGCTGACCCGCATGACCGACGGGTTGCTCGACGCCTCCACCGACCTGGACCCGGCCTGGGTGTCGGCGGCGGTGGGCTGGCTGTGCACGGAGGAGTGTGACCTCACCGCCGAGATCGTGCGGGTGAACGGGCCGCATTTCAGCCGGGTGCGGCTCGTGGAGTCGCTCGGGGTGGACTTCGCCGAGCCGCCGACGGACGACGCACTGGCCGATCGCTGGGCCGAGATCGCCGACATGGTCGGCGCGAAACAGGGTGAGGCCGCCGTCGCCGTCGCCCGCCGGACCGGATCCTCCTGACGGCCGACGGCGGCACGAGCCTGTCGAACCCCTCCGGCGGGGCGAACATCTGGACCGGAGGTGTCGCGCCGGGTGCCGTCCTACCGATCGCACCGACCGCCGGTGCCTGGCCTGCCGGACCGGTGGTCCTTCACGCCCCCCCGTCAGGCTCCAGGGCGATCTTGACCACGCCGTCGCGGCGGAAGCCGAACAGCTCGTACGCCTCGTCGGTGGCCGAGAGCGGCATCCGGTGGGTGAACAGCTGCGACAGGTCGGTCGGGCCGTGCTCGGCCAGCGCGAAGAGCCGGCGCAGCCGATCGCTCCCGGACGGGCAGAGGCTGGTGACGATCTTGCGCTGGTAGAACCCGAGTCCGACCGGGACGTCGAGGCTGCGGTGCGCCGCGTAGACCCCGACGCTGGACACGGTGCCGTCCAGGCGGGTGCACTCCAGCGCCGCGGCGAAGGTCTCGGCCCGGCCGAGCGCCTCGATCGCGACGTCCACGCCGCGCTTGCCGGTCAGCTCCCGGATGCGGGCCACCGCGCCCTCGGGCTCGACCACGACGTTGGCCCCGAGCCGCATCGCCAGCTCGGCGCGCTCCGGTACCCCCTCCACCGCGATCACGAGACCCGCGCCGTGCATCCGGGCGCCCGCGGTGGCACAGAGCCCGACGGGTCCCTGGGCGAAGATCGCGACCGTGTCACCGGTCTCCACGTTCGCCCGCTCGACCGCGGAGAACCCGGTGGACATCACGTCGCCGGCCAGCAGGGCGCGCTCGTCGGACAGGCCCTCGGGCACCTTCGCCATGTTGATCGTCGCGCGCGGCACGACGAAGTGGTCGCCCTGGCAGCCGGCCAGTGCGTTGGAGATGCCCGGCACCTTGCCCAGGACCAGGCAGGCCTGCAGCTGCCCGCGCAGGCAGTTGCCGCACTCGCCGCAGCCGACGACGCAGGACGCGACGACGCGGTCGCCGACCGCGAACCCGCGGACGTTCTCGCCGAGCGCGACGACGGTGCCGACCGCCTCGTGGCCCATCCCGACCTGCTCGACGCCGCGGGGCATCGGGAACTCGTGCAGGAAGTGCAGATCCGAGCCGCACACGGTGGCGAGCCGGGTGCGCAGCACGGCCTCGTCCGGCCCCGGTTCGGGGACCGGGGCCTCGAGCAGTTCCAGCTTGCCCATCCCGGTCTTCGACCAGGTCCGGTTGACCGTCGTGGTGGTCATCATCGTCCTCCGCTTCGCCTGCGCATCGACCACATCTGTGGTGCCCGCTCGGTCTGTACCGCCGTGTCCCAACCGACCGCCGGCGGGCCGGTCTCCATCCGGAAGCTGCGTACCGCGGCCCTGGCCAGCGCCGGGTCCTTGGCCACGCCCGCGGCGAAGTCCATGGCCCGGGCCTCGACGGCGCCGTCGTCCACGGACTCCCACGCCAGGCCGAGCGCGACGGCCCGGTCACCGTCGATCTCCGCGCCGCCCAGTGCCATCGCGGCCGCGGCCTCGCGCCCGGCCAGCCGCGACAGCAGCACGAAGTGCCCGCCGCCGGGGTGCAGCCCGATCCGCAGGAACCCCGACATCAGCCGGGCGTTCCCGGCGACCACGCGCATGTCCGTGGCCAGGGCCAGGTTCATCCCCGCACCGACGGCGGCGCCCCGGACCGCGGCGATGGTGAACGCCCGGACCCGGCCCACCCGGGTGAACGACTCGTAGATGACCGACAGCCCGGTGTAGGTGGCGTCGTCGGCCGGATCGGAGCCCGCGCCGGCCAGGGTGCCGGTGTGCGCCCCGGCGCAGAACCGGCCGCCGGCGCCCCGGATCACCAGCGCCCCGACACCGTCGTCCGCGTCGACCCGCTCCAGCGCCGCCACCATCTCACCCGCCATCTGCGGCGTCAGCGCGTTGCGCCGCTCCGGTGCGTTCAGCGTCAGTACCGCGACACCGTCGCCGATCTCGAGATCTACCTCCACCGTTCCTCCTGTGCCCCGTCGGTCATTCCGCGACCACACCGGTCGCGATCAGCTCGTCGATCTGCTCGCCGGTCATCTCCAGCCCGCCCAGCACCTCCCTGGTGTGCGCCCCGGGCCGGGTCACCACCGGACCCGCGGTGGTGACCCAGCCGCTCATCCGCGGGACCGGGCCGACCTGGCCGGGCGACGGCAGGACGCCGCGGCGGTGCGCGGTGGCGAAGGCGTCGGGCAGCGACCGGACCGGTGCGACCGCGGTGTCGACCGCGCCGAGCCGCTCCAGCCAGGTGGCCAGCGGGGCCCCGGCGAAGGTGTCGGTGAACACCGTGCGCATCTCGTCCCACCGGGTCGGGTCGTCCTGCTGCTCGATCAGCTCGGGCCGGCCGATCGCCGTGCAGAGGTTGGCGAAGAACTTCGGCTCCAGCGCGCCGACCGAGATCCACTGGTCGTCGGAGGTGCGGTAGCAGTCGTAGAAGGGCACCGCGCCGGAGAGCAGCCCACCACCCCACGACGGGTCGGGCGCGCCGGCGCCGATCCAGGCGGGGACCACCTGGAGCAGGCTCAGCAGGCCCTCGTACATCGACACGTCGACATGGGTGCCGCGGCCGGTGCCCGCCCGGCCGGTCAGCCCGGCGAGGATGCCGAACGCGGCCAGCAGCCCGCCGGCGGCGTAGTCGGCGGCCATGTTCAGCGGGATCCCGGGACGCTGGCCGGCCCGGGTGCTGGCCGAGAGCAGCCCGGCCTCGGCGATGTAGTTGAGGTCGTGCCCGGCGTGCTGGGCGAGCTCGCCGGTCTGCCCGTACCCGGTGAGCGAGCAGTAGACCAGTCCGGGGCTGGTGGCCGACAGGGCCGGGTATCCGAGCCCCAGCCGTTCGCAGACGCCCGGGCGGAACCCCTCCACGAACACGTCGCTGCGCGCGGCGAGCCGCAGGGCGATGTCCAGGCCGGCCGGATCCTTGAGGTTCACCACGATCGAGCGGCGCGACCGGTGCAGGGGGCTGAGCCCGAGGCGCCGCGCCTCGCGCCCGCCGTGTGCCCCCAGGTTGCTCACGCCGCTCCCGGGCCGGGTCGAGGGCGGGGCCTCCAGGGTGATCACGTCGGCGCCGAGGTCGCCGAGCAGCGTCGTCGCGAACGGACCCGGCGCCAGCGCCGAGAGGTCGAGCACCCGGACGCCGGCGAGCGGCCCTGTGCCTGCGGTCATGTCGTCGTCCTCACGTGGTGGTCGGTGGTGGGGCGGTCGAACAGGGTCGTGGCGAGTCGGGCCCGGTGCGCGGCCGGCGTCCCGCAGGCCAGCTCGAGCGCCTTGCCGCGCTTGAGCCACAGGTGCAGGTCGTGCTCCCAGGTGAAGCCGATGCCGCCGTGGCACTGCAGGGCGTGCTCGTTGGCCGCCCGCCCGGCATCCGAGGCGGCCACCGCGGCGACCGCGGCTGCCGCGGTGGCCTCCGGGTCGTCGGTGGCGAGCAGGTGGGCGGCGACCCGGACGGAGGGTCGGGCCATCTGCACGGCCACGTGCGCGTCGGCCAGGCGGTGCTTGACGGCCTGGAAGGACCCCACCGGGCGGCCGAACTGGTGGCGCTGCCCGACGTATCCGACCGTGACGTCGACCAGGTGGGACGCGACGCCGAGCAGCAGCGCCGCGTTCGCCACGGCCGCCCGGTCGAGCAGCCGCCGGACCGGCCCGGCACCGGGCAGCAGCGTGTCCGGCCCGGTGTCGGCGGTCACGCTCGACAGCCGCCGGGAGCGGTCGAAGGCGGGCTGCGCGACGCTGGTCCAGCATCCGCGCTCGACGGCGTGCAGGCCGTCGGGTGCCGCCAGGATCAGCAGGTCGGCGTCGGCGCCGCAGGCCACCAACGGCCGGCCGGGCAGCGCCACGGTGGCCACCGCCGCACCCGACGCGATGGCGGGCAGCCAGCGCTCGCGCTGGGCGTCGGAGCCGCGGTCGTCCAGCGTCAGCGCGGCCAGCGCGGTCTCGGCCAGTGGCAGCGGGAGGGCGGCCCGTCCGGCCTCCTCCAGCAGCACCGCCACCTCCAGGTCGCCGAGGCCGAGGCCGCCGAACCGCTCGGGCACGGCGGCGCCGAGGAAACCGACCTCGGCCAGCTGCGCCCACAGCCCGCGGTCGAGCCCGGCGCCGTCGTCCCAGGCGGCGCGGACCCGCGACGGCGGGCACTGCGCGGACAGGAAGGAGCGCGCCCCCTCGGCGAGCGAACGCTGGTCCGTGGTCAGGTCGAGGTCCACCGGGGCTCCCGGGGCAGGCCGAGCACGCGCTCGGCGATGATGTTGCGCTGCACCTCGCTGGTCCCGGCGAAGATCCGGGACGCCCGCGCGTGCCAGTAGCGGCGGTGCAGCCCCGGCGCGGCCAGGTTCAGCGACGCCTGCGGCGTCAGCTCGGCGAGCGGGCCGAGGATGCGCAGCGCCGTCTCGAAGATCCGGGCCTCCATCTCCGACCAGTACAGCTTCGTGATGCTCGCCTGGGCGTCGGTGGGCACGCCGGCCGCCAGCCGGCTGGTCACGAGCTCGATGTGCCGGCGGAACTGCTGCACCTCGACGAACCGGGCGGCGACCTCGTCGCGCACCACGGGGTCGTCGGCCACCCCGGCCCGGTGCGCCAGCTCCACCAGGTCGTCGACGTCGCGGGCGAAGCGGGCATGGTCGCCGAGCCCGCCGCGCTCGAAGCCCAGCGTGGCCATGGCCACCGCCCAGCCGTCCCCGATCCCGCCGACGACGTCGGTCAGCGGCACCCGGACCCCGGTGAGGAACACCTCGGAGAAGCCCGGCTCGCCGTGCAGCTGGCGGATCGGCCGCAGCTCGACGCCGGGGGAGTCCATCGCGATCATCACGAAGGTCAGGCCCCGGTGCCGTTGCTGCGCCGGATCCGTGCGGACCAGCGCGAACATCCACTGCGCGAACGCCGAGAGCGAGGTCCACACCTTCTGCCCGGTGATCACCAGCTGGTCGCCGTCGAGCTCGCCGCGGGTGCGGACCGCGGCCAGGTCGCTGCCGGCGTCGGGCTCGGAGAAGCCCTGACACCACAGCTGCTCGCAGCTGAGCATCCCGGGCAGCCAGCGCTGCTGCTGCTCGGGCGTGCCGAGGGCCATCACGGTGGGTCCGGCCATGCCCAGCGCCAGCCGGTTCAGGCGCACCGGAGCGCCCGAGCGCACGTACTCCTCCCCGAACAGGGCCTGCTCGATCAGCCCCGCGCCGCCGCCGCCGTGCTCGCGCGGCCAGTGCAGCGCCGCGTACCCGGCGTCGTGCAGCTGCCGCTCCCACACCCGGTGCGCGGCCACCCCCTCCGCGGTGTAGGGCGGCGGCAGCGGCTCCGCCGGCACGTGGGCGGCCAGCCAGTCGCGGGCCCGCGCGCGGAAGGACGTCTGCGCGGGGGAGTAGGTGAGGTCCACCTCAGATCCTCGTGATCGTCGGCCAGAGCTCGTCCGGACCGGCGGTGACCACCGCGCGTCCGAGCTCGGCGGCCCAGTGCTCGTCGGACCCGAACTCCTCGCGCCACGACCACAGCCGCCGCGTCAGGTGGTGCAGCCGGTGCTCCTGGGTGAAGCCGATCGCGCCGTGCACCTGGTGGGCGATCCGCGCCGCCGGGCCGGCCGCCGCGCTGGTGCGGGCCTTCGCGGCGGCGACCGCCAGCCCGAGGTCGGCCGGGTCCGAGCCGCGCGAGAGCGAGGCGACGGCCGCGTCCGCGGCCGCACCGGCCGCGGCGGCCAGGCCCGCGAGCACCGCGACCTGGTGGGCGACGGCCTGGAACCGGCCGATCGGACGACCGAACTGCTCGCGCTCGCCTGCGTAGCGCACGGTCAGCTCCAGCACCGTGCCCAGCGCGCCGGCCAGCTGCACCGCCCTGGCCAGCGCCCCCAGCCGGTGGAGCTGCGCGGAGGTGCCCGCCGGGACCTCCGCGACGTCGTCGGTGGGGATCTCCGACCCGGCCGCGACCAGGTCGTCACGGGGTTCGCCGGCCAGGTTGTCACCGGCGGCCAGCGTGAGATGCGCCGGGTCGAGCAACGCGACCAGCTCGGGACGGTGACCCCCGCCGACGCCGGCGACCAGGATGCGGGTGGCGAACCTGGCGTAGGGCACCCGCGGCGCGGTCCCGTCCAGCACCACCCCCGCCCCGGTCCGCCGGATCGTCAGCCCGGGACCGAGCGCGACCGTGCTCGGCCCCTGCGGGAACGCCAGCCCGGACACCGCGCAGCCGGCGGCGACCGGGAACAGCGCCTCGGCCAGCGGCACCGGCCCGGCGTGCGCGGCGACCACGCGCAGCACGGCCGCCGCGTCGGCCGGCTCCCCGCCGGACCCGCCGAGGTGCTCGGGCACCCCGACCGCGGTCATGCCGGCCTCGACCAGCGCGGCCCACAGCGGCTCGCTCCACGAGCCCTCGGCGGCGGCGACGACCTCGGGCGGGCAGCGGTCGGCCATGATCTCGCCGACGGTCCGCTCCAGCAGCGCCCGGTCGTCGGGCGCGTTCTCCGCGCTCATCGCCGTCCCTCGCCGCGCTCGGTCCGCGCTGCGCGCGGGCGCTGAGACACCGGTTCGTTCGCATGCTCGCTCATCGCAGCCCCAACCCGCGGGCCACGATGCCGCGCAGCACCTCGTTGGTGCCTCCGCGCAGCGTGAAACCCGGCGCGTGCAGCACGGCGCGGGCCAGCTCGCGGGCGAACGGGTCCGCGGCGGTGGTGCTCGGCTCCACCGGGGCCACCGAGCGCGCGACGTCGATGATCTCGTTCTCCAGCGTCGTGCCGACGTCCTTGACCAGGGCGGCGGCGACGTCGGGAGCCTCGCCGCGGTCCAGCGCGGCGGCGATCTGCACCGAGAGCCTGCGCAGCGTCCACAGCTGGGCGACCAGCTGCCCGATGGCCACCGCCTGGCGCCGGTCGTCCGGGTCGGCCACCCGGACGAGCGCGGCCAGCAGCGGCAGCGTGGACAGGAACCGCTCCGGACCGCTGCGTTCGAAGGCCAGCTCGGAGGTGACCTGGCGCCAGCCGGAGCCGATCTCGCCGAGGACCATGTCGTCACCCACGAACACGTCCTCGAGGAGGACCTCGTTGAAGTGGTGCTCGCCGTCGAGCAGCCGGATCGGGGAGATGGTCAGCCCCGGCGACCGCAGGTCGACGACGAACTGGCTCAGCCCGTCGTGCCGGGCGGCGTCGTCGCGCGGCGAGCTGCGGCACAGCGTGATCATGTAGTCGCAGCGGTGGGCCTGGCTGGTCCAGACCTTGGTCCCGTTCAACCGCCACCCGGCACCGTCGCGGCGCGCCGTGGTGCGCACCGAGGCCAGGTCCGACCCGCTGTCCGGCTCGCTCATCCCGATCGCGAAGAAGGACCGGCCGCGCGCCATATCCGGCAGCAACCGCTCGCGCTGCTCCTCGGTGCCGTAGCGCAGCAGTGCCGGCCCGCTCTGCCGGTCGGTCACCCAGTGCGCGACCACCGGCGCCCCGGCGGCGAGCAGTTCCTCGACCACCACGAAGCGGTGCAGCGACGGCTGCTCGTGGCCGCCGTAGCGGCGCGGCCAGGTCATCCCCAGCCAGCCGCGGTCGCCGAGCCGGCCGGAGAACCCGGCGTCGAACCCGGCCAGCCAGGCGTCGCTGGTGCCCTGGATGGTGCCGCGGTCGCGCTCGGCGCGGAGGAACTCCCGGACCTCGCCGCGCAGCGCCTCGGCCGCCGGCGGCAGGCCGGCGTCGGGGAGCCGGATCGTCGCGGTCGTCGTCGTTGACGTCGTGGGCATGCTCAGCGCCAGGGCGAGAAGTCGGGCTTGCGCTTCTCCATGAAGGCCTGCGAGCCCTCGGTCTGCTCGCCGGAGGCGAAGAAACCGGGGTTGACCTGGTTGAGGATGGTGAACCGCTCCTGCTCCTCGCGGATGTGCGCGGTCGAGTCGTCGAACGACTTCTTGATCAGCTTGAGCACCGTGGGGCTGAGCGCGAGCAGCTCCGCGCACCAGCGCTCGACCTCGGCGTCGAGCTCCTCGGCGGGCACGACGGCGTTGACCAGGCCCCAGTCCAGCGCCTGCTGCGCGGTGTAGCGGCGGCAGAGCATCCAGATCTCCTTGGCCCGCTTCATCCCGACCACCGTCCACAGGTGGCTGACCAGCCAGCCCTCCGCCGGGCTGGCCACCCGCGGGCCGTTCTGGCCGAACACCGACCGGTCCGAGGCGATCGTGAAGTCGGTGACGTAGGCCATGTGGTGACCGCCGCCGATGGCGTAGCCGTCGACGCGGGCGATCACCGGCTTGAGGCATTCGCGGAAGGCGCGGTAGAGCTCCTTCATCAGCTTGTCGAACGAGTCGTCGCCGGCACGGAAGGTGTCCTCGTTCTCGACGCTGACGTCGCCGCCGGCGGAGAACGCGCGCCCGCCCGCGCCGGTCAGCACGATCACGCCGGCCTGGCTGTCCGCGCCCGCCCGCCAGATCGCGTGGGCGAGCTCCTTGACCGTGTGCGGGGTGAACGCGTTGAGCTTGTCGGGCCGGTTGATGGTCACCCGGGCGACCGCGTCCTTGACCTCGTACAGGATGTCGGAGTATTCCTCGACCGTTGCGGTCATGATCCGGCGCCTCCCTTGTCGGGTATGATGATTACGAGGATCGTAGGGATGCCGTGGGGGCAAAGTCCACCACTCGCCCGACCCACCGATGACGCTGAGGAGACGACATGACCGGTGTAGACGGACCGACCGCCGACGGGGACGCCCGCCGGGTCGCATTCGTGACCGGTGGCGCCGGGGGGATCGGCACCGCCATCTGCCGGCAGCTCGCGGCGGCGGGCCGCACCGTCGCCGTCGCCGACCTGTCGCGGGAGGCGGCCGAGAAGGTGGCCGCCGACATCGACGGCATCGGCGTCCCGCTCGACGTGACCGACCCCGACTCCGTGGCGGCGGCGGTCGCCGAGACCACCGAACGGCTCGGCGCGCCGACGATCGTGATCAACGTGGCGGGCTGGGACGAGCTCAAGCCGTTCCTGGAGACCGACGAGGACTTCACCCACAAGGTGCTGGAGATCAACCTGAACGGCCCGATCAGGGTGCTGCGGGCCACCCTGCCGGCCATGGTCGAGGCCCGGTACGGCCGCGTGGTCAACATCGCCTCCGACGCCGGCCGCGTGGGCTCCTCGATGGAGTCGGTGTACTCCGGGGCGAAGAGCGGAGTCATCGGCTTCACCAAGACCATCGCGCGGGAGTTCGCGAAGTACGGCATCTCGGCCAACACGGTCTGCCCCGGGCCCACCGACACCCCGCTGCTGCGCCAGATCACCGCCGGTGAGCGCTCCGGCAGCATCATCGCTGCGATGACCAAGGCGGTGCCGATGCGCCGGATGGGCACCCCCGACGACGTCGCGCCGGCCGTGGTGTTCCTCGCCTCGGACGCGGCCGGCTACATCACCGGGCAGACACTGTCCGCCAGTGGCGGACTGACGATGAGCGGCTGACGTGCCGCCGGCGGACGCCGAGCCGTACCGCACGAGTCTCGGCACCTCCTCGCCCGACGTCATCCGGCTGCTCGGCCACGACCTCACCGAGGAGCTGATGGGGTCGGTGTCGTTCGCCGACCTGGCGTTCTGGCTGGTCGCGCTGCGCCGCCCGACCGCGGGGGAGAGCCGGCTGTTCAACGCGGTGCTGGTGGCGTTGACCGACCACGGCTTCACCCCGATCGTGCTCGCCGCCCGGCTGACGCTGCTGGGGGCACCCGAGGCCGTGCAGGGTGCGATGGCCGCGGGCCTGCTGGGTGGCGGGTCCCGGTTCCTGGGCACCACCGAGGACACCGCGGCGTTCCTCGCCGACGGCCTGGCCCGCGAACCCGGACGGGCCGACCCGGACGCGCTCGCGGCCGACCTGGTCCGGGAGCGGAAGGCCGCGCACCGCACCGTGCCGGGGCTCGGGCACCCGTTGCACAAGGACGGTGACCCGCGCACCCCGGTGATCCACCGGATCGCCGAGGAGGAGGGGGTGGCCGGGCCGCACCTCGACCTGCTCGCCGCCGTGGGCCGGGTGCACCCGGCGATCCTCGGCCGGACGCTGCCGGTCAACGGGGCCGGGGTCTGCGGGGCGGCGCTGGCCGATCTCGGGATCCCGCCGGGGCTGGTCCGGGGGGTCGCACTGGTGGCCCGCTCGGCCGGGATCCTCGGACACCTGGCCGAGGAGATGCGGGACCCGATCGGGCGCCGGGTCTACGACTCGGTGGACCGCAACGCCGTGTACGTCGCCCCGGACCCCGGGTGAACCGGTGCCGCCGCGTCGCTACAGGTGCAGGCCGATGTTGTCGATGAGGTGGGTCGTGCCCAGCCGGGCGGCCACCAGCAGGCGGGCCGGGCCGGGCCCCGGGTCGACGTCCAGCGCGGCGCCGCGCAGCTCCAGGTAGTCCACCGCGAGCCCCCCGTCCCGCTCGAGAACCGCACGCGCGGCGTCGAGCACCGCGGCCGGTCCGTCCGCGGCCGCGGCGGCACCCGCCGCCAGCGCCCGGAACAGCGTCGTGGCGCGGGACCGTTCGGCCGGGGTGAGGTACACGTTGCGGCTGGACAGGGCCAGGCCGTCCGGTTCGCGGACGGTGGGGACGGGCACCACGGTCAGCGGGAAGTTCAGGTCGCGCACCATCCGGGTGATCAGCGCGAGCTGCTGGTAGTCCTTCTCGCCGAAGTACGCGAGGTCGGGTGCGACGATGTGGAACAGCTTCGCCACGACGGTGAGCACCCCGGCGAAGTGGCCGGGCCGGACCGCGCCCTCCAGCTGGGCGCCCAGCGGACCCGGCACGACCGTGGTGTCCGCACCCTCGGGGTACATGTCGGCGACCCCGGGCAGGAACACCAGTTCGACGCCCTCCTCCCGGCACGCGGCGAGGTCGGCCTCCAGCGGGCGGGGGTAGCGGCCGAGGTCCTCACCCGCCCCGAACTGGAGCGGGTTGACGAAGATCGACACGACCGTCGCGGTGTCCCCGGCGGCGCGGCGGGCATGCCGGATCAGCTCGCGGTGCCCGGCGTGCAGGGCGCCCATCGTCGGCACGAACGCGATGCCGCGGCCGGTCGTGCGCAGGGCCCGCACCGCTGTGGCGAGGTCCCCGGGGCTGCGGTGGATCTGCGGCCCGCCCACGGTGCGGTCCTCGGGTGTCCGGGTGCCGTCCACTGGTCCTCCTCGTCGAGGTTCGTCGGCCGGACGGCGTGTCGGGGCGGGCGCGGACCCGGTGCCGGTCAGACCGCCGGTTGCCGGTCGAAGCCCTCGTAGCCGTTCGCCGCGACATCCTCGCACGTCCGGCGGTAGAGACCGAAGCTGCCGAAGAAGAACAGCGGCCGGCGGGCCTTGCCGGGGATGTTCGCCCCGTCGTACCAGGACCCGGACGGCCCGGCCACGATCCGCTCGGCCTGGGCCCGCACGTGGTCCGCCCACCGCTGCTGGGCCTCGTACCCGGCCTCGACCACGGCGAGGTCGCGGCGCAGGGTGTCCTCGATGCAGGTGGCGATCCACTCGACGTGGTGCTCGATGGACACCGGCAGGTTGCCGAAGGTGGCGCCGGGACCGGTGATGGTGAACATGTTGGGGAACCCGGCGACGGCCAGCCCCAGGTAGGTGCTCGGCCCGTCGGCCCACGCGTCGCGCAGCGCCAGGCCGTCGCGGCCGGTGATGTCGATCCTCGTGAACGGTCCGGTCACGGCGTCGAAACCGGTGGCGAGGACGAGCACGTCGAGTTCGATCTCCCCGGCCGTGGTCCGGATGCCCCGCGGTGTCACCTCCTCGATCGGCGACTCCCGCAGGTCGACGAGCGTCACGTCGTCGCGGTTGTAGGTCTCGAAGTAGTCGGTGTCGATGATCGGCCGCCGGCCGCCGAACGGATGGTCGGTCGGTGTCAGCCTCGCGGCCGTGTCCGGGTCGGCCACGGTCTCCCGGATCTTCTCGCGGACGAAGTCGGCGGCGAGGTCGTTGGCCCTGATGTCGGTGAGCAGGTCGCGGTAGGAGCCGAACACGAACCGGAACCCGCCCTGGTCCCACAGCTCCTCGAAGGTCTTGCGGACCTCCTCCGGGGTGGCGTCCAGGGCCGAGCGGCCGTTGTGCTGCCAGGGGAAGCCGCTGAGCGACCACTTGGCCTTCGCCCAGATCGCGTCGTAGTCGGCCCTGATCTCCGCCAGCACCGCCCGGTCGACGGTGTGGTGGCGCGCGGGCACGGTGAACTGCGGGCTGCGCTGGAACACGTGCAGGTGCGCGGCCTGCTCGGCGATCACCGGGATGGCCTGCACGCCGGTGGAGCCGGTGCCGATCACCCCCACCCGCCTGCCCGCGAGGTCCACCGGCTCGTGCGGCCAACGGCCGGTGTGGTGGCACTCGCCGGCGAAGGTGTCGAGGCCCGGGATGTCGGGGGTGTAGGGGGCGGCGGCGAGCAGACCCATCCCGGTGACCAGGAACCGGGCGGTGACGGTGTCACCGGCGCTGGTCCGCACCCGCCAGGTGCCGTCGGCGTCCTGGTACCGCGCGGCCTCGACGCGGGTGCCGAGGCGGATGTCGCGCAGCAGGTCGAAGCGGTCCGCGACGTGCTCGAGGTAGGCGAGGATCTCCGGCTGGCGCGGGTACTTGCCGCTCCACTCCCACTCCTGCAGCAGCTCCTCGGAGAAGGAGTAGCAGTACACGTAGCTCTCGGAGTCGCAGCGTGCCCCCGGGTACCGGTTGAGGTACCAGGTGCCGCCGACCCCGTCGGCCGCCTCGATCACCACGGCCCGCAGGCCGAGCACGTCACGCACCCGGTGCAGCATGTAGAGGCCGGCGAACCCGGCTCCCACGATCACGACGTCGACGTCGAGGTCGGTGCTGTTCGATCCGGTCACGGTGCTCACCTCGGGGTCTGCTGGGTCTGGTTCAGTCCGTCCAGGACGATCTCGGCGTACATCCGGCCGATCTCGCGGGCGGCCATCGGCCCGGTGCGGTACCACTGGTAGGCCCAGGCCGACATGCCGATGATGCCGAAGGCCAGCACCCGGGCCGAGGCCACCGGGCGGAACGATCCGTCGGCGATCCCGGCCTCCAGGATCGTGACGACCTGTTGCTCGTACTCGTCGCGCTTCTTCTTGACCTCGACGAACCGGTCCTCGGACAGGAAGCGGCGCTGCTCGAAGAAGATGGTCTGGTAGCGCTGGAACCGCTCGGCGCCGACGAGGTTCTCCTCGATCAGCTGGGCGAGGGTCTCGCGCGGCGAGCGGCCGGCCGACGCGGCCGCGCGCAGCATCTCGAGCTGGCTGTCGATGAAGGCGTCGTGGATGAGCAGCAGCAGGTCCTCCTTCGCCGCGAAGTGGTGGTAGAACGACCCCTTGCTCACCCGGGCCCGCTCCACGACCTCCTGCACCGAGGTGGCCTCGTAGCCCTTCTCGTAGAAGCAGTCCACGGCCGCGGTGACGATGGCGTCGAACGCCCCGCCCCGGGACGACGCCGGGCGGGAGCCGGGAGCGGATGCGGTGGCCATGGGCGGGATGGTAGCCAGCGCCGGGGCCGGGACCTGTGGGCTCATCCCGGGCCCGGGTCGCCGACCCGGCGCCGGATCTGCGAGCGGACCCCGGTCTGGCCGCGGTTGACCCCGACCAGGCCGGCGTCGCCCGGCCGGGTCTGCAGCCGGTTGCCCAGGTCCGGGCCGATGGCCGTGAGGCCCCCGTCGACGGAGATCGCCTGCCCGGTCACGAACTCGGAGTCCTCGCTGGCCAGGAACAGCGCGGTGCCCGCGATGTGCTCGGGGCGGCCGTGGTCGGGCCACGGCTGGACGGTGGGCAGCAGCTCGCGCATCTGCTCCTCCCGGCCCTGGTGCAGCAGCGGGGTGAGGATCACGCCCGGGCAGATCGCGTTCACCCGCACCCGGTGTTCGGCCAGCTCGACCGCGACCGACCGGCTCAGGTTGATCACCGCGGCCTTGGCCGAGGAGTAGGCCTGCGGGCCGGCCCCGCCGGACAGACCGGCGACCGAGGCGGTGTTGATGATCGACCCGCCCGCACCCTGGTCGATCATGACGCGGGCCGCGTGCTTGGTGCCCAGGAACACCCCGCGGACCAGCACCGCGAACGTGTAGTCCCAGTCCTCCACCTCGATGTCGGTGACCGGCCCGAACGCGCCGCCGACGCCGGCGTTGTTGAACATGACGTCGAGGCGGCCGAACTCGGCGACCGCGGTGCCGACCGCACCGGCGACGTCGTCCTCGTCGGCGACGTCGGCCGCCACGAAGCGGACCGCGTCGGCCACCCCGGCGGCCCCGGCCGCGGCCAGCATGGCCTTGCCGCTCTCCGCGTTGAGGTCCACCGCGACCACCCGCGCCCCCTCCGCGCAGAAGCGCAGCACCGTGGCCAGCCCGAGACCGCTGGCCCCGCCGGTCACGACGGCCACCTTGCCGGCCAGCCGGTTCACGAGGTCGCCACCCGCGACGCCGGGGCGACCACACCGGGGGCGCCCGCGTAGTGCTCGGCGTACTCGACCCGCAGCCGGAACTTCTGGATCTTGCCCGACGACGAGCGGGGCAGCTCGTCGAGCAGCACCAGGGCCTTGGGGACCTTGAACCCGGCGAGCCGCTCGCGGCAGTGGGCCTCGAGCTCCTCGACGGTCACCGTGGCGCCCGGGCTGCACCGGACGAACGCCGTGACGGCCTCGGTCCAGCGCTCGTGCGGCAGCCCGACGACGGCGCACTCGGCCACCGCGGGGTGCCCGGCGACGGCCAGCTCGACCTCCAGCGAGGCCACGTTCTCCCCGCCGGTCTTGATGATGTCCTTGCGCCGGTCGACGAACCAGACCACGTTCTCCTCGTCGACCCAGCCGAGGTCGCCGGTGTGGAACCAGCCGTGCCGGAACGCCTCCGCGGTGGCCTCGGGGTTCTTGAAGTACCCGGTCATCGCCTGGGGCCCGCGGTAGACCAGCTCGCCCAGCTCACCCGCGGCCAGCAGGTTGCCCTCCTCGTCCATCGCCGCGATCCCCATCGTCACCGCCGGGGCGCCCCAGGACGTGGTCTTGGTGTGGGCGTGCTCGGGGCGCTGGATCTCGTTGACCGGGGTGAACTCGGTCTGGCCGGAGATCAACCGGCACTGCGCGTTCGGGAACCGGGAGGCGAGGACCGCGACGCGCTCCGGGGACAGGCTGGCCGCCCCGATCACGCACAGCCGCACCGAGGACAGGTCGCGGTCGCCGATGCGGGGCTGGTCGAGCAGCCCCACCCACATCGGGCCGGTCATCAGAGTCGTGGTGACGGCGTGGGCGGCGACGGCGTCCAGCGCGGCGTCCGGGTCGTAGCTGCGCGAGATCACGGTGGCGGCGCCCGCGAACAGGTGCGGCAGCCACATCGCGTTGAGCTGGCCGGTGTGGAACAGCGGCATCACCGACAGCGTCACGTCGGTGTGCTCCAGGTGCATCGCCAGCGCCGTGGACAGGGCGCTGATCAGCACCGCGAGGTGGCTGGTGGCCACCCCCTTGGGGTGGTCGGTGGTGCCGGAGGTGTAGAGCAGCTGCAGGGTGTCGGCGTTCTCGACCAGCACCTCCACCTCGTCGGCCGGGCCGGTCATCAGGTCCGCGAACGGGGCCACCCGCTCGGTGGCCCCGCCGACGGGCCGGGTGTCGCGCGGCGGCCCGTCGTCGACGACGTACAGCGCGCGCAGCGCCGGCAGCGCGTCCAGCAGGGCCCGCGTGTGGCCGGCGAACGCCTCCTCGGCCACCAGCACGGACGCCTCGGCCTCGTCGAGCATGAAGCGCATCTCGTCGGTGGTCAGCGCCACGTTGAGCGGTAGGTAGACCAGCCCGGCCTTGGCCGCGGCGAGGTAGGTGACCGGGATGACCCAGTGGTTGCGCGACACCACCCCGACCACGTCGCCGCGCCGCAGGCCCGAGGCCAGCAACGAGCGGGCCACCTGGTTCACCGCGGCGTTGAGCGCGCGGTAGGTGAGGACGACGCCGCCGTCGACCACCGCGGTCCGGTCGGGGAACCGGGCCGTCGTGCGGGTGAGGACGTCGCCCACGCAGGCGCGCTGGATGAGGTTGGCGGCGAGCTCGGCGTCGTAGGTCCCGGTCACGGTGCCACCTCCCGGGCCGACCCCTGGACCGACTCCTGGGCCGCCTCGACCTCGGCGGGCACGTAGAACTGGCGGGACCACTTGCGGAAGTTCTGGTAGGTGGGCGACTCCTCCCGGACGATCGGCGCCCGCAGCGTGTAGCGCATGTTGGACCAGATCGGGAAGTCCATCTCGGTCTGCCGGATCTGCTCCTCGAACACGCGCTGCTCCCGCTGGTCGGGCGGGGAGCCGGGCACCGCGTCGGGCCCGCGCTTCTGCCACATGGAGAAGAAGACGTCGGAGGTCTCGGCGTCGATCGGGGTGGAGCAGACGAACTGGGCCGCCTCGACGTAGTCCATCATCCGGAAGCAGATCAGCCCGACCCCCCACACCTCGATCTCCAGGCGGCCCGCGATGGTGCCGCCGGGTGTCAGCTCGGCGCCCTCGCGGCCGTAGGGGTACTCGTGCAGGACGTAGGCGTAGGGGCCCTCGGTCTCGAACTTCTCGATCGCCGTGGACCTCGGGGCCCGGTGCACGTAGTGGAAGTGCATCGGATCGACGGTGTTCTCCGCGACCACCTGCGGCTGGAACCTCACCCCCGCCCACAGCTTGACCGCGTGCGGCTGGGCCGGCAGGTAGTCCGGGTGCTCGAACTCCGGCAGCGTCGGGGGCTCCCAGGTCGGCGGCGCGCCGTCGGGATGGTGCCAGACCAGCACCACGCCGTTCGCGGTCCGGGTCGGGTAGCTGCGCAGGCAGGTCTTCACCGGGCGGGCGCTGTAGGGGATGTCGACGTTGCGGCCCTGCCCGTCCCACGCCCAGCCGTGGAACGGGCACACGATGTCGTCGCCGCGCACGGTGCCGCCGGCGCCGAGGTCGGCGCCGAGGTGCCCGCAGTAGGCCTCGACCGTGCGGTAGCCGCCGTCGCCGCCGCGGAACAGCACCAGGTCCTGGCCGAAGTAGCGCATCCGCCGGACGCCGCCGGGCTGCAGGTCGTCGGCCCACCCGACCTGGAACCAGCCGCTGGGCGCGGTCGGGTAGGGGAAGCCCTTCATCGGTTCTCCTCGGTGTGGTGGGCCGGCTCGACGTGGAAGTCGGCCAGGTCGGCGGTCCGGGTCATGTCCCAGTAGTCGATGACGCGCCACGGCGTGTTCGTGACCACGCGCCCGGCGGAGTTGCGGTAGTAGGTGCTCATCCCGGGGTGCGACCACACCATCCGGTCGTGCGCCGCATCCACCCGCGCGACGTAGTCGTCGTGCACCTCGGCCCGGCACTCCAGTGCGCCGATCCGGCCCTCGCGCATCCGGCGCAGGGCGTCGCCGATGTAGCGGGCCTGGCACTCGGCGATGAACATGTAGCTGCCGCCTGCCCCCGGGTTGACGTTGGGTCCGTACATCAGGAACAGGTTCGGGAAGCGCGGCACCGTGATGCCCAGGTACGCGGTGGCGTCGTCGTCACCCCAGACCGCACGCAGGTCCGCCCCGCCGCGCCCGCGCACCTGCAGCGGAGCGACGAACCGGTTCACCTGGAACCCGGTGCACAGCACGACGACGTCCGCCGGGTGCAGGGCGCCGGTGCCGTCGCGCACCGCGTCGGCGGTGAAACCGGTGACCGGCTCGGTGACCAGGTCGACGTGCGGGCGGGTCAGCGCCCGGTACCAGCCGTTGTCCAGCAGCATCCGCTTGCCGTAGGGCGGGTAGCTCGGCACCGCCTTGGCCTGCAGGTCCGGCCGCCCGGCCAGCTCGGAGCGGATGTAGCGGGTGAAGTACTCCCGGTGCCCGTCGTTGACGGCGTTGAGCGAGCGCTCGGGATGCTCCCACCCGGGGTCGACCTGCAGGGAGGGGTGCACCCGGTCGTTCCAGGTCCAGGCCAGGCGCAGCCGGTACCAGGTGCGGTAGAACGGCACGTTGTCGAACAGCCACCGCGCGTCGTCGTCGATCGGGTCGAAGTACCCGTCGGCGGGCGCGGCCCACTGCGGTGAGCGCTGGAACACCGTCAGCGAGGCGGTCCGGTCGACGATCGCCGGGACCGTCTGCATGGCGCTGGCCCCGGTCCCGACCACGGCCACCCGCCTGCCGGTGAGATCGAGGTCGGCGGGCCAGCGGGTGGAGTGCACGACGGTGCCGCGGAAGTCGTCCATCCCCGGGAGGTCGGGCACGATCGGGATGCCGAACAGCCCGGCCGCGGTGACCAGTACGTCCGCGGTGAGCTCGCGCTGCACCCCGTCCCGGTGGCGGACCAGCACGGTCCACCGCTGCGCGGCCTCGTCGTAGCGCGCCTCGACGGCCTCGGTGCCGAACTGGATGTCCTCCCGCAGGCCGTAGTGGTCGGCGAGGTCGGCGAGGTAGCCGGCGAGCTCGTCGCGCTTGCCGAAGTGGCCCGACCAGGCCCGCGGGAAGAACGACAGCGAGTACAGGTGGCTGGGGGTGTCCACGCCGCAGCCCGGGTAGGCGTTGGTCAGCCAGGTGCCGCCGACGTCCTCGTTGCGCTCGACGACCACGTGCTGCACACCCGCCTCCCGCAGCGCCACGGCCAGCGTCATCCCGGACACCCCGGCGCCGACGATGAGCACCGTCTGGCCGGTGCCGGCCTGCGGGCGCGGCCGTGGCGTGCGGGCCGGGGCGCCCAGTTCGGCGGCGGCGAGCCGGCCGTACTCCTCGGGTACGGGCTCGCCCATCGCCACCGCGAACATCTCGGTCAGCAGCGCGGTCGACGGATCGGTGACGGCCGCCGGCGTCCCGCCGGACCAGTCCAGCACGGCGTCGGTGACCGCGTCGAGGACCTCACGGCGACGCTCGTCGGGCAGCCCGCCGGAGTCGTTCGCGCCGAGGCCGCGGTTGCGGCCGGGCCGGTACGGCGGCTCGAGCCAACGGCCGTCACCGGTCAGGTGGTGCAGCACCATCAGCAGGGTGGGGATGTTGCCGGCCTCGACGGCGGACCGCAGGCGGGTCCGGTCCACGGCGGGGGCGAGTACCTCGGTCACGGCGGCTCCGTCGGTGGCGTGGGGGATGAAGCCCACCATACTGACCGGTCGGCATGGTGGCAACGGGTCGCGGGCCGGACAGGTGGCCGCACCGTCGTCACCGCCCGAGGAACCGGGCCGGGCGGCGTGCCAGGAAGGCCGCGGCGCCCTCCCGGGCATCGTCGGAGGCCAGCACCGCGAGCGCGGCGTCGCGCTCGGCGGCGACGCCCGGCGGTGCTCCGCGGAGTAGGTGCGCTTGATCGCGGCGACGGTCAGCGGCGCGTTGCCGGCGATCACCGCGGCGAGGGCCCGCGCCTCGGCGGCCGAGATCCTCCGGCGCGCACACGCGCCCGACGACGCCCAGCCCGGCGGCCTCGGCGGCGTCGAAGTGGCGGCCGGTGAGCAGCAGGTCCGCGGCGGCGGCCGTACCGATCTCGCGGGTGAGCGCCCCGACCGCGCCGAACGGGTAGAGGCCCATCCGGGCGGCCTGCGTACCGAACCGCGCGCTCGACGCCGCGAGGCGCAGGTCGCAGGCGAGCAGCAGGGACATGCCGCCCCCGAAGCACCCTCCGTTGACGGCCGCCACCACCGGGACCCCGATCCGGGTCGGTCCCAGCAGCAAGGCCTCCAGTACCGCGAGCGCGGCACCGGGGTCGCCGATCTCCCGCAGGTCGGCTCCCGAGCAGAAGACCGACCCGGTGCCGGTGAGCACGACGACGCGCGCGGCGGGATCGGCATCGACGTCGGACCACACCCGGGCCAACGCCTCGGCGGTGGCCGGGTCGAGGGCGTTGCGAGTCCGGGGCCGGTCGAGCCGGACGGTCCACACCGGGCCGTCCCGGTCGACGTGCAGGCCGGGGGTGTCCGGACCCGGCTGCGCCGGGGGCCCCGTCCGGGTCATGCCCCGGCCCGTCCCGTCACCGGGCAAGGAGATCGGTGGTGTAGTCCTCCTCCAGGCTGCGCTCGCGGGCCCCGATGCGGAAGGCCTCGAACACCGGGAGATGGTCGTCGAAGTCGTCGATGCCGTTCTGCTCCAGCACCCACTTGACCTTCTTCACCGCCGGGCGCGCGGCCTCCCACATCGCGTCGGCGTCCTCGCCGGTCGTCACCCGCATCGCCCGGCCCAGCAGGCGGCCGTGGGTCTCGGCGAAGTGCCCCGGCGCCTGGTCGGCGGGACGCATCCAGAAGTTGGACTCGTCGCTGGTGACCAGCTGCGGCAGGGCCAGCATCCCCATCGCGTAGAGGATGCCGTCGCTGGCGAGCTTGGCCAGGAACCGGCGCTCGTCGGTGCCCAGCGGCGGCCGGTCGCGGTCGCGCATCCGCTTCTCGAACAGCAGCCGGCCGTACGCGACGTGGCGGCGTTCGTCGACGTCGACGTGGCGGTAGCCCTCCTTGAGCGCGGGCCACGCGATGCCGTCGACGATGCGGTCGAACAGCACCATCCCCACGATCTCCGGGGCCAGGATGCTGACCTGCAACAGCCACGGGTTGTCCCCGAGCACGACCTTCTCGGTGTAGGTGGGCCACATCCGCGACTGCTTCCACTCCACCCACCGCAGGTTCTGCACCGCGCGGTGCTCCAGTTCGGTGCGCGGGGTGAACTCGAACGGGAAGCCTGGGATCATCGTGGTGGCGACCCGGCGAAAGAACTCCTCGTGCACGAACTCGTCGCGGCCGGTGGCCATGCACAGCAGGATCAGGCCGTGCTCCTCGTGCCGCTCGTAGAGCGTGGAGAGCGGGTGCAGGAACTGGGGTGCGGCGGCGTACTCGAACATCGCCCCGAGCGCGCCGTGGTAGGCCACGGCAAGTCGCTCCTCGGGATCCAGCGCGTCGACGTCGACCGTGTCCCAGGCCAGGCGGGTCGGGTTCCAGGTCAGGTCCTTGGCCCGCTCGTAGACGTTGAGCGCGCGGCGGTCCTCGACCCGCCAGTCGACCGGGTAGATGTTGGGAGCCAGCACCGGAGGTGGGGTCCAGCCGTGGTCCATCTCGATCGTCATGTCGCCTCCTGTCCGACCCCGCCGGGGTCGGTGTCGTCCTAGGGCATTGCGTATCCGCCGTTGACGCCGTAGGTCTGCCCGGTCACCCAGGACGCGCGGTCGCCGGCGAGGAACGCGACCGCGGCGGCCGCGTCCTCGGGCTCGCCCGTGCGGCCCAGCGGGTACGCCTTCGCGATGCGGTCCCACAGCTCGGGGGCAAAGCTCGCCTCCGCCTGCGGCGTGCGGGTGGTGCCCAGCGCCACGCAGTTGACCCGGACGCCGTGCCGCCCGACCTCCTTGGCCAGTGCCTTGCTGAACCCGATCACCGCGGCCTTGGCCGCGGAGTAGACGGCGGTGCGGGGTTCGCCGACCCGGGCCGCCTCCGAGGTGATGGTGACGACCGACCCCCGGCCGCGCGCGATCATGCCGGGCAGCGCCGCATGGGTCATGTTGAGCACACCGTGGGTGTTGACCCCGAACTCGCGGGCCCAGTCCTGCGGGCCGGTCTCGGTGAACGGCTTCACGATCCACATCCCGGCGTTGTTGACCAGGACGTCCAACGGGCCGATCGCCCGTTCCGCCTCCGCGACCATGGCGGCGGCGGAGGCGTGGTCGCTGACGTCCCCGGTGATCGCGACGACGGTGCCGCCCGCGGCGCCGAGCTTCGCCGCCGCCTCCCGCGCGCCCTCGGCGTCGACGTCGGCGACGGCCACGCTCGCCCCTTCGGCGACGAGCAGGGCGCTGATCGCATAGCCGATCCCGCGGGCCCCGCCGGTGACCAGCGCCGCGCGTCCGTCGAGTCCGAGATCCATGGTGCTCCTGTCGGTAGGGCCGGCTCAGACGCCGGAGACGCGGCGTTCCCGGCCCGCCCAGTGCGGCTCGCGCAGCGCCTTGCGCTGCAGCTTGCCCACCGGGCTCTTGGGCAGCTCCTCGGTGCGGAACTCCACCCGGCCGGGCTTCTTGTAGGAACCCAGGGCGCCGGCGACGAGGTCGATGATCTCCTGCTCGGTCACCGCCGCCCCGGGGTCGGTGACGCAGACGGCCATCGGGGTCTCGCCCCACCGCTCGTGCGGGACGCCGAAGACCGCCACCTCGCGCACCGCGGGATGGGAGGCGATGGCGTTCTCCAGCTCGGCGGGCCAGATGTTGAACCCGCCCGAGATGATCATGTCGTCCATCCGGTCGAGCACGTAGAGGTAGCCGTTGGCGTCCATGGTGCCGACGTCGCCGGAGAGCACCCAGCCGTCCACCAGACGGGCGGCGGTCTTCTCGGGGTCGTTCCAGAACCCGGTCATCTGACCCTCGCAGCGGATCGCGATCTGACCCTCCTGCCCGACGGGCAGCGCCTCGTCGTCGGGCCCGCGGATCTCCAGCTCGGCGAACGGCAGCGGTCGCCCGGCCGAGCGCAGCGGGGTGGAGCCCTCGACGGTGGAGAACCACTCCTGCGGTCCCATCGCGCACGCCGGCAACGCCTCGGTCTGGCCGTAGAGCTGGTGGAGCACCGGCCCGAACAGGTCGCGCGCGGCCAGCGCGGTGGCGTCCGAGATCGGTGCGCCGGCGACCAGGACGACCTTGAGCGCCGAGAAGTCCCGGCGCTGCGCGTCGGGGTGCTGGGTAAGGGCGCCGAGCAGCGCGGGGACGCAGAACATGTACCCGACCCGCTCGCGTTCCATCGCCTCCAGGCACCCGGCCGGGTCGGCGGCCGGCAGCAGGACGTTGGCGGCGCCCTGCAACCACATCGGGAGGTAGAGGTAGCCCGAGCCGTGCGAGATCGGGCCGACGTGCAGGCAGACGTCACCGACCTGCACCGGGGGGAGGTTGTAGGTCCAGTCCCGGCCCGAGGCGATCCAGGTCCGGTGCGTGTTCGCGACGCCCTTCGCCCGCCCGGTGGTGCCGCCGGTGTGCCGGATGATGAAGTAGTCGTCCGGCTCGATCCGCGGGTCGGGGTCGGTGTCGGGCTGGGCGGCCAGCCAGTCCTCGTAGCCGTCGTCGCGGACGAGCACGTGCTCGAGGTCGGGCAGCTCGTCGACCAGCCCGGCGACGTCGGGCAGGTAGCGCTGCGAGACCACGAGCGCCCGGCAGCCCGTCCCGGCCATGTTGTCGGCGTGTGCCTGGCGGGCGTCGCGGGCGTAGAGCGGGACGCGGACGAGCCCGGCCGCGGCGGCCCCCGCGTACATGTCCTGCGCCCCGATGCCGTTGTCCTCCAGCACCGCCACCCGGTCGCCCGGGTCCAGGCCGAGCGCGAGCAGGCCGTTGGCGAGCCGCAGCCCGCGCGACCAGGCCTGCGCGAAGGTGAGCCGCCGGTCGCCGGAGACCACCGCGGTCCGCTCGGCGTAGTGCTGCGCCGAGCGGCGCATCAGGCCCCGGACGTCCATCGGTCATCGACCTCCTCGTCGGTGGATGTCGAGTGTGCTGGAGCACGCGACGGCCGTCAACAGAATGTCGTAGAAAGGCGTCACTACCATGCGCGGGCACAGGGGTCGGACGACCGGGGGAGAGCGATGGACGCGCGCGGCGGACCGGCACCGGTCGGCGGGTGGAACGGCAACGGCGCGCCGCGGGCGTCGCGGAGCGCCCGGTCGCTGCTGTTCACCGTCGTCGGGGAGTACCTCCGGGATCCGGGATCGGCGCTGTGGACCGCGGGTGCGGTCGCCGCGCTGGGCCGGCTGGGGGTCGAGGAGCGCGCGGCCCGGCAGGCCCTGACCCGGACGGCGCGGGACGGCTGGCTCGTGGCCGAGCGGCACGGCCGCCGCACGCTCTGGCGGCTGACCTCCCGGGCCGCCGACCACTTCGCGGAGTCCGCCGAGTCGGTCTACCGGGCCAGGCGGCACCCGACCGGCTGGAACGGCGACTGGACCGTGCTCGTCACCTCCGTGCCCGAGTCCCGGCGCGAGCTGCGGCACCGGCTGCGCACCCGGCTGCGCTGGGCCGGGTTCGGGCCGCTCGGACAGGGTGTGTGGATCTCCCCGCGGGTGGGCTCGGAGCAGGCCGCCCGGCACGTGCTCGACGAGCTCGGCCTGACCGCCAGCGCGGTGTCGGTCGTTGGCCGGATCGGCGGCCTCGGCTCCGAGTTCGAGGTTGTGAACCGGGCGTGGGACCTCGGTGGCCTGGCCCGCGACTACGCCGCCTTCGCCGCCGAGTTCTCCGACCGGCGCGGGCCGGAGGAGCGCGAGCCCGCGGTCGTGTTCACCGAGCAGACCCGGATGGTGCACCGCTGGCGGGAGTTCGCGCTGCGCGACCCCGTGCTGCCGGCCGACCTGCTGCCCGCCCGCTGGCCCGGTCACGACGCCCGGGACCTGTTCTTCCGCCGGCACGACGCCGACCACCGGATCGCCGCGGCCTGGCTCGGTACGCTCGGCTGAGGGCCGGGACGGGGGTCGCCTGCTCACATGCGACATCCTGTTGAATGTCGCTGATGAGATGTCGTACGTTGTGCCGGTGGCAGCCCCCATCGATCTCCTGACCGCCGACGCGGTCGCCGACCCGCACGCGACGTTCGCGGCCCTGCGGGACCGTGGCCCGGTGGTCTGGAGCGACACCCACCGGGCCTGGATCATCACCGGCTACGACGGCGTGGCCGAGGCGTTCCTGGACTCCGAGCGGCTGTCCTCCGACCGGCTGACCCCGTACTGGGCCCGGCTCAGCCCCGACCGCGCCGCCCTCCTCGGGACCACGTTCGACGTCCTGCGCGGCTGGATGGTGTTCCACGACCCGCCCCGCCACGCGCTCCTGCGCAACCCGGTGCGCCGAGCGTTCACCCCGCGCCAGGTCCAGCGGCTGGCCCCCGGGATCGAGCGGATCGCCGCCGAACTGCTCGACGGGATCGCCGAACGGGGCGAGTGCGACCTCAAGGCCGAGTTCGCGTTCCCGCTGCCCGCGCTGGTCATCGCGGACCTGATGGGGGTGGAGGGCGCCGAGCGGCACCGCTTCAAGGACTGGTCGGCCAAGCTGGCCGCGATCGTGTTCGGCGAGTCCGACAACCCTCGGCGCGACGCCCGGGCGGCCGAGGGCAGCGCCGAGTTCGTCGACTACTTCAGCTGGCTGGTCCGGCACCGCCGGGAGCACCCGGGCGAGGACCTGGTCAGCGCGCTGCTCGCCGCGCAGGCCGAGGAAGGGGCCGGCGAGCTGAGCGAGCTGGAGCTGGTGGGCGCGTGCACTCTGCTGCTGTTCGCCGGCCACGAGACGACGACGAACCTGCTGGCGAACTCGGCGCTGGCCCTGCTGGGCCGGCCCGACCAGGCGGCCCTGCTGCGCAGCAGGCCGGAGACCGTCGACACGGCCGTCGAGGAGCTGATCCGCTTCGACGGGCCGGTCAAGACCATGGTCCGGGTCGCGGCCCGGACCCACGAGCGCGGGGGGGTGACGCTCGAGCGGGGACAGACCGTCTACCTGTCGGTGGCCGGCGCGAACCGCGACCCCGCGGTCTACGACCGCGCGGACGACCTGCGCCTGGACCGCGTCCCGGGGCGACCCGGCATCAGCTTCGGGCAGGGCCTGCACTTCTGCCTCGGGGCGGCGCTGGCCCGGCTGGAGACCCGGATCGCGGTGCCGGCCCTGCTGGCCAGGTTCCCCGATCTCGCGCTGACCGGCGACGACCTGAGCTGGGAGCCGCAGATCCTGACCAGGGCCGTCCGCGAGCTCCCGGTGTCGGTCGGGACCTGACCACCCGGCGGCCGGTCACGGGCCCGGTCCCGAATCGGCGGGCACCCGCTCAGCTCTCCGGTGCCGGGGTGCGGAAGCCGTGCCGATCCAGGAAGCGCCCGATCGCGGCGAGCCCCTCGTCGTGTGCGGGGTGCGTCGGGAGCTGCAGGAACGCGTGCGGTGCGCCGTCGAGCACCACGAGCTCGTGCGGGACGCCGACCTCGGCGAGGTGCGCGGCGAACGCCGTGGACTCGACACACAGCGGGTCGCGCCCGCCGACGGCCACCAGCGTCGGCGGCATCCCGGCGCCGTGCCCCTCGGGGCTGAGCCGGGGGTCACCCCGGACGGCCTCGAAGTCCCCGGGCGGCAGGTAGAGCTGGGTGTGCGCCTCGTGCCCGGCCAGCAACGGGGCCAGTACCGGAAGGGCCCGGTGGTAGTCGTAGACGCCGTAGAGCAGCAGGGCCCCCGAGACCGACCGGCCCGCCGCCGTACCGGTGAGCACGCACGCCGCGAGGTTCGCCCCGGCGGAGTCCCCGCCGACCAGGATCCGGGCCGGGTCGCCGCCGAACTCCGCGGCGTGCCCGGCCGCCCAGCCGACGGCGAACTCGGCGTCCCCGACGGCGGCCGGGAACCGGTGCTTGGGCGCCCTGCGGTAGTCGACCGAGACGACCAGCAGGCCGAGCGCCGCCAGCTCGGTGGCCAGCCGGCGATGGGTGTGCGGTGCGCCCATCACCCAGCCGCCGCCGTGCAGGTAGACGAGCACCGTGAAGGGCGGCTCGCCGAGCGGGACGGTGATGTCGGCACCCAGCCGCCAACCCGCCACCTCGCGCATCGGCACGCCGTGGTGCACCGCCGCGACCGGGGGGCCGTCGGCGTTGACGTAGTCGTCGTAGGAGCCGAGCAGGGCGGCGGGGGAGATCCCGTCGGGTGCCCGCAGCGTCAGCTGGAACTCCAGCAGGGGGCCGGGAACCGTGGCCGCCGGGTCGCTCACTGGTGCACCCTCCTTGTGTCCGAGTCGGATCGTTGATCCAGGATTCGGGCGCACCTGAGGTTCCCACCGGGCCATCGCCCTGCTCGCTCGACCGGAGAGGTCCGCGATGAGTTCTGCGAGGTCCGGTGGCCCAGGACGTGCCGACTGGCTACAGGGCTGAGCACCGTCGAGTGCCGATCAGTGAGCGACCGGCTGCCGCGTCCCGGGACCACCGGGTGCCTTCCCACTGCTGCAACAGCGAGGAGGCGACCATGAGTGTCCCCAAGAGCAAGACCCCCGTCGACAACGGCACCGGCGACACCGGCGGCACCGGCGACACCGGCGACACCGGCGACACCGGCGACACCGGCGACACCGGCGACGGTCCTACACCCACGGCCGGGGTGTACTGGGCCAAGGACGACCACGCGGTGGCCGTGGTCGACCCCGACGGGGAACAAACCGCCCGGTTCACCGTCACCCACGACAAGGCGGGGTTGCGCGAACTGGTCCGCCGCCTGCTCCGCGCCGGTGTGACCGAGGTCGGAATCGAACGCCCCGACGGCCCGGTCGTCGACGCCCTGCGCCAGGCCGGGCTGGTGGTGTTCGTGATCCCACCCGGCCAGCTCAAGAACCTCCGGTCGCGCTACGGCTCGGCCGGGAACAAAGACGACCGCTTCGACGCCTATGTCCTGGCCGACACCGTGCGCACCGACCACCGGCGCCTGCGCCCGCTGCTGGTCGACCCCCCGGTCACCACTGCGCTGCGCCAGACCGTGCGGGCCCGCCGCGACCTGGTCGCCCACCGCGTCGCGGTCGCCAACCAACTCCGCGCCCACCTGCAGATCGTGTTCCCCGGCGCGGTCGGGCTCTTCGCCGACATCGACTCCGAGATCAGCATGCGCTTCCTGGAACGCTTCACCACCCAGGACCGCGCGGACTGGCTGTCCCCACGACGGTTCGGCTCCTGGCTGGCCTCGGTCGGCTACTGCGGCCGCGTCGACCCCGCCGTGCTGCACGCCCGCCTCGCCGACGCACCCCGCGGCCACACCGGCCACGACACCACCGCCAGCGCCGCGGTCACCGCCGCCTACATCGCGGTACTGCGCGCGCTGACCGGCCAGATCGCCGAGCTCGCCGCACAGATCAGCGAGCAGCTCGACCTGCACCCCGACGCCGCCATCTTCACCAGCCTGCCTCGTTCCGGACGAGTCCGCGCCGCCCGCCTGCTCGCCGAGATCGGTGACGCCCGCGGCCGGTTCCCCACCGCCGACTCGATGGCCTGCCTGGCCGGGGTCGCACCCTCCACCAGACAGTCCGGGAAGGCCAAAGCCGTGTCGTTCCGCTGGGGCGCCGACCGCGAACTGCGCGACGCGATCTGCGATTTCGCCGGCGACAGCAGACACGACAACCCCTGGGCCGCCGATCTCTACCGACGAGCCCGCGCCCGAGGACACGACCACCCCCACGCCGTCCGCGTCCTGGCCCGCGCCTGGGTCGGAGTCATCTGGGCCTGCTGGACCACCAACAACCCCTACGAACCCGACCGACACCGAGCACTCCAACGCATCCTCAACCAAGACCAACCGGCGGCGGCTTGACACAGGGCAACTCATCGGGCCCCCGCGTCGAGCGCCCGCAGCTCGACCCGGCGGATCTTGCCGGTGATGGTCTTGGGCAGCTCGGCCAGGAAACCGATCTCCCGCGGGTGGTTCCAGCCGCCCGCGGTGCGCTTGCAGTGCTCCTTGAGCTCGGCCACCAGCTCGTCGCCCGGTTCGTGGCCCGGGTTCAGCGCGACCCAGGCCTTGACGATCTGGCCACGCTGCGGGTCGGGCTTGCCGACCACCCCGGCCTCGGCGACCGCGGGGTGCGACAACAGGGCCGCCTCGATCTCGGTCGGCCCGATCCGGTAGCCGCCCGAGGAGATGACGTCGTCGCGCCGGCTGCTGTACCAGAAGTAGCCGTCCTCGTCGATCCTGGCCAGGTCGCCGGTCCACTGCCAGCCGTCGCGCAGGACGGCGGCGGTGGCCTCGGGCCGCTCCCAGTAGCCCTGGGTGAGCGCCGGGTAGTCCGGCCGGGAGACGATCTCCCCGATCTCGCCGGTGGGCAGCTCGGTGCCCTGGTCGTCGACCACGGCCACGGTGAGCCACGGCAGCGCCGGGCCCAGGCTGCCGGGCTTGATGGTCATGCCTGGGCGGTTGCTGCACAGCGCCGCGCCGTTCTCGGTCTGTCCGTAGCACTCGACGATCGGCGTGCCGAACCGGGTCCTGGACCATTCCAGGGTGTCGGGGTCGAGCGGTTCCCCGACGGTGCCGAGCCGGCGGATCGGGACGGGCCCGCCCGCCCCCGGCAGCCCCGCCTCGCCCGAGCGTAGCATCCGGTAGGCGGTGGGCACCGCGAACAGGGTGGTGACGCCCTCGTCCCGGATGATCGACCACCAGCGGGCGGCGTCGAACTCGCCCTCGTAGGTCACGAAGCCCTGGCCGTAGCCCAGCGAGCCCAGCGGCAGCAGGACACCGGTGATCCACGCCAGGTCCGAGGTCGGCCACATGACGTCCTCGGGCCGCAGCTCCAGGGTCAGCGCGACCAGCGCGAGCGCCCCGACCAGCAGCTGGTGCCCGTGCACCGAGCCCTTCGGTCGCCCGGTGGTGCCGCTGGTGTAGAAGAGGAACGCCGGGTCCTCGGCGGTGGTGTCGGCCACCTCGACGTGCGCCGGAGCAGCGGCCAGCCGGGCGGTCAGGCCGCCCGGACCGTCGTCGTCGATCAGCACCACGGTGGCCCCGACGGCGGCGGCCGCCGCGCGCACGGTCGGCTCGTAGGCCCGGGCGGTGACGATCACGCTCGGCCGCGCGTCCTGCACCCGGACGGCGACCCCGTCCGGGCCGAACGTGGTGGACAGGCAGCTCCACACCGCGCCGACCTTGAGCGTGCCGAGCAGCAGGGCCCAGTGCACGGGCAACCGGGGCATCATCGTGAACACCCGGTCGCCCCGGGTCACGCCGAGCCCGCGCAGCGCGCCGGCGACCCGGTCGGAGGTGTCGGCCAGCTCGGCGAAGCCGATGTCGCGCGCGGACCCGTCGGCCCCCAGCCAGCGGATCGCCCGGGCCCCGGAGTCGCGGTAACGGTCGCACACCTGGACCGCGAGGTTCATCCGGTCCGGCACCCGCCACCGGAAACCCTTGGCGATCTCGGCGTTGCCGGTGTCGCGCAGCGCTGCGTAGTAGTCCGTGTCGACGTCGGTCACGGGGACTCCCGTTCAGGGGTGTTGTGATCTAGATCATCGTGATTATCATCCTGATAGTGCGGGCAGGCAAGGCTGCTCGCCGACGGGGAGGACGACGTGGACTTCACCCTGACCGAGCGCGAGCGCGAATGGGTCGAGCTCGGGCGCACGCTCGCCGCCGAGTTCGCCCCCCGGGCCGCCCGCTGGGACACCGAGTCGACCTACCCCGAGGAGAACCACAAGCGGCTCGGCGAGCTCGGCCTGCTCGGCGCCGCGCTGCCCACCGACGTCGGCGGCGGAGGGGCCAGCCTCGTCGAGTGCTACCTGCTGGTCGAGGAGATCAGCAAGGCGTGTGCCAACACGGCGCTGCTGGTGCACGACCAGAACGTCTCCGGCCGGATCCTCGCCACCTACGGCGGCCCCGGCCATCGCGAGATCCTGGAGCGGCTCGCCGCCGGCACGGCGGAGGTGACCATCGCGATGACCGAGCCGCAGGCAGGTTCGGCGCTCTACGAGCTGACCACCACCGCCCGCCGGGACGGCGACGAGTGGGTCGTCGACGGCGGCAAGACCTACAACTCCTTCGGCGACCGCGCCGCGGCGCACCTGGTCTACGCCCGGTTCGTCGAGACCGGCTCGGCACCCCCGTCGGGTCCGGAGGGCATCGGCGTCGTGCTCGTCGACGCCGACCGCCGGGGGGTGTCGGTCACCCCGATGGGGCGCAAGCTCGGGATGCGCGGCGTGGAGGAGGTCGACCTGCACTTCGACGGGGTGCGGGTACCCGCCTCCCACGTCGTCATCGAGGGCCGGCCGGGCTCCACCGAGGGCTTCACCCGGCCGCTGGAGGTCTACAACGCCACCCGCGTCGGGATGGGGGTGATGGCGCTGGGGATCGCCCAGGGGGCGATGGACCTCGCGATCGCCCACCTGCGGACCCGCCACCAGTTCGGTCGCCGGCTCGCCGACTTCCAGGGCCTGCAGTGGATGCTCGCCGATGCCGCCGTCGCGGTCGAAGGCGCCCGGTTGCTGTGCTACCGGGCGCTCTCCGAGGTCGACGCGGGCCGCACCTCGGCCTACCACTCGGCCTGCGCGAAGATCGCCGCCACCGAGGGCGCGTTCCGGGTCGTCGACGACTGCCTGCAGATGCTCGGCGGTGCCGGGTACTTCGCCGAGGCACCGCTGGAGCGGATGCTCCGCGACGTGCGGATGTTCAAGATCACCGGTGGGACGACCCAGATCCTGAAGAACACGATCGGGCGCGCCCTGGTGGGCAGGCCCTGATGGCGGCGGCCGGCCCGGCGGGGTCGGGTCCGCCGGTCGTCGTCGAGTCCGTCGGCCGGGTCGGCGTCGTGCGGCTCGACCGGCCCGGCAAGCTCAACGCCCTCGACGGACCCACCATCAGCGCGCTGCGGGCGGCCGTCGCCCGCTGCGCCGCCGACGACGGGATCGCCGCGGTGCTCCTGGAGGGGTCCGGGCGCTCGTTCTGCGCCGGCGGGGACCAGAGTGGCGGCGCGCAGCCCCCGCGGGGTGCCTACGGCTGGTACGCCTACCTCGCGGCCGAGGCCAACGCGCTGGTCCGCGAGCTGCTGGGGATGCCCAAGCCGGTGGTGGCCGCCGTGCAGGGCCATGCCTACGGCGCCGGGATGTGCCTCGCGCTGACCGCCGACCTGGTGGTCGCCGCCGACGACGCCCGGTTCTGCATGCCATACCTGAAGATCGCCAACAAGCCCGACTTCGGGGCGTCCTACCTGTTGCCGCGCCGGGTGGCGAGCCTGTCGGTCGCCAAGGACCTGATCTACACCTCGCGCGTCGTGGACGCCCCCGAGGCGCTGCGGCTGGGGCTGGCCAACCGGCTGGAACCGCTGGCCGGGATGCGGTCGGCCGCCCTGTCGCTGGCATCCGACCTGGCCGCCGGTCCGGCCCAGGCCCTGGCGCTGTCCAAGGCGATCCTGGACCGCTCGCTCGACTCCGACCTCGACACGGTGCTGGCCATGGAGGCCATGGCGCACGGCATCGTCAAGATCTCCCGCGACCACGCCGAAGGTGTCGCGGCGTTCTTCGGCAAGCGCCCACCGACCTTCACCGGGGAGTAGCACGATGGACTTCGACTTCACGCCCGAGCAGGACGCGCTGCGCGCGGCCGTGCGAGAGATGATGGACCGGGAGGCGCCCGAGGAGTACCTGTCGCGCCTGGACCGGGAGCACCTGTTCCCGCACGAGCTGTGGCGCCGCTGGGTCGAGATGGACCTGCTCGCGATGCCGTTCCCGGCCCGGTACGGCGGCCTGGACGGCGGGGTGCTCGAGTTCGTGATCACCGCCGAGGAGATCGGCCGCAAGGGCTACGACCTCTCCGGTGCCTACGGGATGGCGGTGTTCCTCGGGCTGCTGCTGGTCCGCCACGGCTCGCCGGAGCAGGCCGGGGAGATCGTGCCGGGCATCGTCCGGGGCGAGCGCAGGCTGTCGATCTCGATCACCGAACCGGAGGCCGGGTCGGACGCCGGGGCCATGCGCACCTTCGCGCGCGCGGACGGCGAGGACTTCGTCATCGACGGCCAGAAGGTCTTCTCCACCGGGGCCGGTCTGCCCGACAACACGATCCTGCTCTTCGCCCGGACGAGCCGCGAGGACCGTAAGGCGATCTCGTGCTTCCTCGTGCCCAACGACGCGCCGGGTCTGAAGGTGGTCCGGCTCGACACGCTGGGCCGGCACTCGATGGGCACGTTCGAGCTGTTCCTCGACGGAGTCCGGGTCCCCGCGGCGAACCTCGTCGGCGAGCTGCACGGGGGCTGGGACATCCTGCTCGCGGGCCTGGAGCTGGAGCGCACGATGACCTGCGCGGCCTACGTCGGCAACGCCCAGACCGTGGTCGACCAGGCGCTGGCGCACGCCCGGGGGCGCGAGCAGTTCGGCAGGCCGATCGGCGACTTCCAGGCGATCGCGCACATGCTGGCCGACATGCAGACCGCGGTGGACGCCGCCCGGTTGCTGACCTACCGGGCCGCGACGCTGGTCGCGCAGGGACGGCCGGCCCGGCAGGAGGTGGCGATGGCCAAGCTGTTCGGGTCCGAGACCTTCGTCGACGTCGCGAACAAGGGCATGCAGGTGCTGGGCGGCTACTCCTACATGATGGAGGTCCCGATGCAGCGCCACTTCCGGGACGCCCGCATCACCACGGTCACCGCCGGCACGTCGCAGATGCAGCGCAACCACATCGCCCGGGGCATGGGCCTGCGTCCGCGCTGAGCGCCGGCACATGTCCCGTTGCGCGACACCTTTCCGGACCACGTCTGACGCACGATGGGGTCCGGGCGCGTGTGACGCGGCCCACCGCACCGACCCGGGGCGTGGACGACCCGCCCGGGGTCACGAGGGGAGCATGCATGAGTCAAACCCAGTCGGACACGGTCGAGGAGCTCGACGTCCTGGTGATCGGCGCCGGTTTCGCCGGCATCTACCAGCTCGACCGGCTGCGGTCGCTCGGGTACTCGGTGAAGGTCTACGAGGCGGGCTCGCGGATCGGCGGCATCTGGTACTGGAACTGCTACCCGGGCGCCCGCGTCGACAGTGACGGGCCGATGTACCAGTTCTCCCGCGAGGACCTCTGGCAGGACTGGGAGTACTCCGAGCGGTTCCCGGACTGGAGCGAGGTCCGGAGGTACTTCGACTACCTCGACGAGAAGATGGACCTGAGCAAGGACATCCGGTTCGACGCCCGGGTCACCTCCGCCGAGTTCGACGAGGAGCGCACGCAGTGGGTCGTGCGGGCCGCTGACGGGTCGACGGTGCGGGCCACCTTCCTGGTCCCGTGCACCGGCTTCGGCTCCAAGCCCTACGTCCCGCCGATCGCCGGGCTGGACTCCTTCCGCGGCGAGTGCCACCACACCGGTCTGTGGCCGCAGTCCGGCGTCGACCTGACCGGCAAGCGCGTCGGGGTGATCGGCACCGGGGCCAGCGGCGTCCAGGTGGTCCAGGAGGCGGCCCGCGACGCGGCCGAGCTCACCGTCTTCCAGCGCACGCCGAACCTGGCGTTCCGGATGGGCCAGCAGACGCTCACCCCCGAGCAGCAGAAGGAGATCAAGGACGGCCAGGCGGCCCGCTACGCCATCCGCCCCACGACCTTCGGCGGCTTCGACTACGACTTCCTGCCGGTGTCGGCGTTGGATGTCACCGCCGAGGAGCGCGAGGCCACCTACGAGCGCCTCTGGGGGATGGGCGGGTTCACCTTCTGGCTCGGTACCTACCAGGACGTGCTGTTCGACACGTCGGCCAACGACACCGCCTACGACTTCTGGCGGAAGAAGGTGTGGGAGCGGATCGACGACCCGGTGGTCGCCGAGAAGCTGGCACCGGTGGTCCCGATCCACCCGCTGGGCGTCAAGCGCCCGTCGCTGGAGCAGAACTACTACGAGGCCTACAACCAGGACAACGTCACCCTGGTCGACCTGCGGGAGAGCCCGATCGAGGAGGTCACCGCCACCGGGGTGCGGACCGCGGCCGGCGAGGTGGAGCTCGACGTGCTGGTCCTCGCCACCGGGTTCGACTCGGTCACCGGCGGGCTCACGGCGATCGACATCCGGGGCACCGGCGGGATCACCATGCGGGAGAAGTGGGCCGACGGCGTCAGCGCCTACCTGGGCGTAGCCACCGCGGGATTCCCGAACCTGCTGTTCCTCTACGGGCCGCAGAGCCCGTCGGGGTTCTGCAACGGGCCGACCTGCGCCGAGATCCAGGGCGAGCTGATCGTCCGGATGATCGACGACCTGCTGCGCAGCGGCCGCACCCGGGTCGAGGCCGAGGTCGACGCGGAGAACGCCTGGCGCGAGCACGTGGCCGAGCTGGTGGTGCCCTCGCTGTTCGACCGGGCCGACTCCTGGTACATGGGGGCCAACATCCCCGGCAAGACCCGGCAGATGCTCAACTACCCGGGCGGCCTGCCCACCTACCTGACGAAGTGGGAGGAGTCGGCCGCGAAGGACTACGCGGGGTTCACGATCACCTGACCGGTGCCGTCGGGTCGGCGGCGACGCCGGCCCGACGGCGGGGGACCCGGGGCGTCAGTCGCGCTCGGCCCCGACGATCGAGGCGAACGAGACGCAGGCACCCGGCGCGCCGCCGAGGTTGTGCGTCATCCCGAGCCGGGGGCTCGCGAGCTGCCGCTCACCGGCCTCGCCGCGCAGCTGCAGCCACATCTCGAACAGCATCCGCAGCCCGCTGGCGCCGATCGGGTGGCCGAAGGACTTCAGGCCGCCGTCGGGGTTGACCGGCAGGCCGCCGTCGAGGTCGAAGAAGCCGTCCAGGACGTCCTTCCAGCCCTGGCCGCGCTCGGAGAAACCGAGGTCCTCCATCAGCACCAGCTCGGTGGGGGTGAAGCAGTCGTGCACCTCGGCCATCGAGATCTCGGTGCGCGGGTCCTTCACCCCGGCCTGCGCGTAGGCGTCCTCGGCGCAGCGCACGACCTCGGTGAACGTCGTGTAGTCGTAGGCGGGGTCGAGCGGGCCCTCGGCCGGGCCGGCGACGAACGACAGCGCCTTGATGTAGATCGGCCGGTCGGTGTAGCGGTGCGCGTCCTCGGCCCGCACGATCAGGGCCGCGGCCGCGCCGTCGGACACCCCCGAGCAGTCGAAGATGCCGAGCTGGCCGGCCACCAGCGGCGAGCAGGAGATCGTCTCCTTCGCGACCTCGGAGCGGAACTGCGCGCGTGGGTTGCGCGCCCCGTTGACGTGGTTCTTCCAGGCGATGTGGGTCATCACCTCCTTCATCGCGTCCGCGTCGACCCCGTACTTCTTCGAGTACGACGGGGCCAGCAGCGAGAACATCGCGGGTGCGGTGAGCTCGGACTCGGTGCCGTCGTTCGCCGGGGTCGGGATGACCAGACCGGAGAACCCGGAGTCCTTGAGCTTCTCCACCCCGACGGCCATCACGCAGTCGTAGGCGCCCGACGCCACCGCGTAGGCGGCGTTGCGGAACGACTCCGAACCGGTGGCGCAGTAGTTCTCCACGCGGGTGACCGGCTTGTAGCCGATCTTGAGCGGCCGGGACAGGGTGAGGCCGGAGGACCCCGACCCCATCGTGCCGAGCCAGAAGGCGTCGATGTCGTCCTTCTCGACGCCGGGCACCGAGCCGATGCACTCGGTGACGGCGTCGATGAGCAGGTCGTCGACCGAGCGGTCCCAGTGCTCGCCGAAGGGGGTGCACCCCATGCCGACGATGGCGACCTTGTCGCGGATACCGTTGCTGGCCATGACTAGTGCTCCTTCCTGACGGGACGTGCCTTCCAGAAGTAGTTGTGCACGCCGCCGGCGGTGTGGAAGCGGCGGAAGGTCATCTCCACCCGGTCGCCGATCGCGACCGCGGCCGGGTCGGCGTCGGCGAGCTGGCACCCGTAGCGGCCGCCGCCGTCGAAGTCGATGACGACGTCGACGACGGGCGGGGCGAGGGAGAAGGCCAGCTTGTCGATGGTGAACGTGGCGACGGTGGCCCGGGTGGCCGCCAGCGGGACCGGCTCGGCGCGGTCGACCGTGCCGCAGTGCACGCACACCCGCTGCGGGGGGACGTTGACCGTCGAGCAGGCCAGGCAGCGCGAGCCCTCGAACGCGTACTTCCAGCGCTGGGAGCGGGCCGCGGGCGGCCCGGCGGGCCGCTCCGGGTCGGGGCGGCGCGGGGGTTCGCGGTCCAGGAACCCGCGCCAGGTCAGGAAGTCCGGGTAGGACACCTCGCGGGAGACGGCGAGCTGGTCGCGCACCCCGTCGCCGGTGGGGCGGCGGGTGATCGCGTCGGTCACCCGCAGGACCGTGGCGTCGGCCCCGTCGGCGGCCACGACGAGCAGGACGGTGTCGCCCGGCGCGGCCCGGTCCAGGACGTCGGCCAGCACCAGGCCCGCGTGTGCGGCACCGGCGAACCCGACCTCCTGCTCCAGCCCGTCGGCGCGCGAGGCCTTCGGGAACGCACCGAGCGCCGCCCGGGCCGCCCGGGCCTGGGGGGAGGACACGATGACGTGGGTCGGCGCCTCGACCTGCGCGGACTTGAGGGCCCGGGTCACCGCGTCGGTGATCAGCGGCAGGTAGGCCTGGGTGCCGAAGCGTTCCTCCCACACCCGGCTGTAGGGCTCGCCCGGCACCCGCCAGCGGTCCAGGAACTCCGCGGACACCGAGGCCTGGGCGAGGATCTCGGCGACGACCCGCTCGCCGGTGCCGAACCCGAAGGCGACGGCCCCGTCGCCACCGGCCGACTCGTCCGCCGAGCCGGGACGCCCGGTCCGGATGTCGGACAGCACGGCCATCCCGCCGGTGGCCGCGGCGGCCCGCAGGGCGCCGGACGCGCCGCGGACCGCCGCTCCGAGGTCGGTGGCGAATCCCTCCCGGCTGCCGCCGACCGCCGCGTGGATCGCGGTGGCGTTGGTCTTGTCGGCGTAGGCGGGCGCGGTGGTGGCGAAGTAGAGGGACTCGGGCGTCGGCGCGCCCCACAGGGCCCGCCGGGCCGCCTCGACGCCCATCGACGTCGAGTCCTCGTCGTAGCCGGCCACGGTGCGGGTGCCGGCGCCCCCGCCCTGGCCGAGGGTCGACCGGATCGACGTCCGGTCGAGGCGGTGGTAGGGGAGATAGGCGCCGTAGGAGACGATGCCGCGCCGCGCGTCGGAGCTCATGATCATCCCATCCCGGTCGGGAGCTGCAGGGTCGCCTCGCTGGGCACGCACGGCCCCTCCTCGCTGGAGACCATCAGCTCCAGGTCGACCAGGCCGGTGCCGTCCACCTCGCGCTTGCCGACGACGCGGCCGGTGAGGGTCGCGGTCTGTCCCGGGTAGATCGACCTGATCATCGAGATCTTGCGGCGGCGCAGCAGCGCGTCCGGACCGGCCCAGTCACCGAGGCCGCGGTCGATGAAACCGTGGAAGAACAGGGTCGAGAGGTAGATCGTCCGCTGGCCCTGGCTGCGTGCGTACTCCGGATCGTGGTGGCCGGGGAACCAGTCCCAGGTGGACGCGGCGTTCATGCAGATCCGCTTGTAGGTGACCGGGATCGAGACCGGGGTGATCTCGTCGCCGACCGCGACGTCGTCGAACCGCAGTCCCGCGGCGGTGCTGGTGGTCATGCCTGCTCCTCGGTCCCGGCAGCGGTGTCCGCGATGTCGTAGCGGAACAGCACGTTCGTGTTGCGCGCGATGACCTCGCCGTGCTGGTCGCGGTAGGTGGTCAGCGAGGTGATGAACACCCCGGTGCCGATCCGGGTCGTCTTCTCCGGCGACACCGACACGATCTCCTCGACGATCGACACGTGGTCGCCGACCCGCGGCCGGCGCTCCAGCTCGGTGGTGGTGGAGGCGTTGATGATGTGGTGTCCGGGCAGCGGCACGTTGAGCGCGAACAGCGAGTCCTCGCGGTGCAGGTGCTCGGGGGTCCACTGGGGGTTGAAGCCCAGGGTCATCAGCAGGCCGGGCGGGCACTCGTCACCCTCCCAGTACCGCGGGTTCGCGTCCTCCACCAGCGAGCAGTAGTACAGGACCATCGACCGGTCGATCGGGAACCAGGCCTGCTTGGGCTCCGAGGTCCGACCGGCCCAGGCCCGGCCCTCCTCGATCGTCCCGAAGGCCATCCCGAGGCCGGTGACGTCGTCGGTGGTCGAAGAGCTCACGCTCGTCCTTTCCGTCGGTGGTGCGGTCCGGTCGGAGAGCCGGACCGGTCCGCTGGTCGGCGCACTAGGCGATCCGCGCGACGGCGGTCGCCCTGATCGCCGGGTCGCCGTTCTGGCGGGTCACGACCAGGGCGAGGTCGGCGAGCCGTTCGCCGTCCTGCTCGCGGACGCCGGTGACGGTGCCGGTGAAGCCCAGCACGTCACCGGGCCAGACCTGACCGGTGAAGCGGATCCGGTAGGCCCGGACGGCCGCCAGGCCCACCCAGGCCGCCAGCCGCTGCCCGAGCAGGCCGCCGTGCAGCAGGCCCATCCCGAACACCCCGGGCATCCCGGCCGAGCGCGCGAACTCCTCGTCGTGGTGGATCGGGTTGAAGTCCCCGCCGGCGCCGGCGTACCGGACGATGTGCGAACGGGTCAGCGGGCCGAACTCCGAGGCCGGCATCTCGTCGCCGACGGCGAGGGCGACGGGCGCGGTGGGGGTCGCCACCCGGGTGCTGCTGCTCATCGGGGTCAGCCTCCGGTCTCGACGAGCACGTCGGTCTGGCGGACGACGAGCTCGCCGCGCTGGTTGGTGAAGTCGGTCTCGATCGAGACCATGGTCATCGTCCCGCCGCGCCTACCCTCGCGCGTACTCACGCCGGACACCCGGCGCGAGGCGGTGAGCTCGTCGCCGACGACCACCGGGCCGTGGTACTCCCAGCCGCACTCGCCGTGCAGCACGCGGCGCAGGTCCAGCCCGAGAGTGGCGACCATGTTGTCCTCCTCCCGCCAGTGCGCGGAGGACACGACGAACGTCGGCGGCACCGGGATGTCGGTGAAACCCGCGGCGCGGGCCGCGTCGAGGTCGGTGTACACCGGGTCGGGGTCGCCCAGCGAGCGGGCGAATTCGCGGACCTTGGACCGGTCCACCGGGAACGTCATGGTCCCCAGGTCCCGGCCGGTGAGTGAGTCGTCAGCCACTGCCTTCACCTCCTGCGGCGGGTGCGCATTCGCGGATCATGCTGTCCAGGTTCTGCTGGACGCGTTGCGGGGTGAGCCCCATCGACGGTGAGTACAGCATGATGTGGTCGAGCACCCCCTCGTAGCGCTTCAGCCCGGCGCGCACCTGCTCCGCGGTGCCGGCCACGGCCATCGTGTCGATCATGTCGTCGGTGACGGCGGCGAACATCGCGGGCAGGTCGCGGCGCCCGAACGCCTCCCGGATGGCCGCGCCCTGTGCGGTGAAGCCGTTGACGTCGAGCACCGTGTCGTAGGACTTGACCGAGGAGTAGAAGGCGATCTGCTGGGCGGCCTCGCGCCGCGCCACCTCGGGGTCGTCGTGGATGGCGCAGATCACCATCGAGATCAGCTCGACCTCGCCCGGGTCCCGGCCGGCGTGCGCGGCGCCCTTCGCGATCGCCGGGCGCACGATCTCCTCGACGTAGGTGGTGGTGAACAAGGGGTGTCCGGCGAGGCCGTCGGCCACCCGGCCCGCCACCTCGCACATCCGCGGGCGCACCCCGGCCGTGACGATCGGGACGGTCCGCTGCGGAGGTTCCAGCTCGCCGGTCGGCACCAGGTTCATGTGGTAGAAACGGCCCTCGTGCCGCACCGGGCCCTCGTGCAGGTTCCAGATGCGGCGGATCAGCGGGACGAGCTCCTCCATGCGCAGCGCGGGCGCGGAGGTGTCCGCGACGCTGTGCCAGTCGCTCATCATCCGCTTCGTGCCGTTGCCCAGGCCGAGCACGACCCGGCCGCCGGAGAGCTCGTCAAGGTCGCGGGCCTCGGTGGCCAGCACCAGCGGGCTGCGCCCGATCCCGTACATGATCGACGAACCGAGCCGGCAGCGCTGCGTGCGGCCGGCCATCGCCGCCATCGAGATCGACCCGGAACGGGAGTAGAACTCCGAGGTCCAGGCCGCGTCGAAGCCGGCACGGTCGGCGGCCTGCGCCGTGTCGACGAGTGTCTTCAGGTCGGCGCCGAGCACCGACACCCCGTAGGTGCTCATGCCTTGTAGTACATGCCGCCGGAGATGGTGTGCACCTCTCCGGTGATGTACCGGGACTCGTCGGACGCCAGGAACAGCGACAGCGCGGCGACCTCCTCGGGCTGACCGGCGCGACCCAGCGCGGCGGGCTCGACGAGCTTCTGCAGCTCGCCGGGCGGGTAGATGCGCTCCAGGAAGGGGTTCCAGATCAGGCCGGGCGCGATGGCGTTGACCCGGACGCCCTTGGGGCCGAGCTCGGCGGCCGCGGCCCGGGTGAGGCCCATGACGCCGGCCTTGGCCGCGCAGTAGGCGGACTCGCCCATCGTCGACCCGATGTACCCGGCCACCGAGGCCATGTTCACGATCGAGCCCGAACCCTGCTTCATCATCGCCGGCAGCACCGCGCGCAGCGTGCGGAAGGCGGCCTTGAGGCAGATGTCCTGGACGAAGTCCCAGGTCTCGTCGTCCATCTCCCAGATCGGGGCCAGCTTGTTGATCCCCACGTTGTTGTGCAGCACGTCGATGCGGCCCCACCGGTCGGTGGCCGCGCGCACCATCGCCGCGATGTGCTCGGGCTCGCGGACGTCGACGGTCATCCCGATCGTCTCGACCCCATGGGCGTCCTCGATGTCCTTGGCCAGCTGCGCCGGCCGGGAGGCGTGGGCGTCGGTCACCACGACCTTGGCGCCCTCGGCCGCGTAGCGGCGGGCGACGGCCTGGCCGATGCCGGCCCCGGCCGCCCCGGTGACGATGGCCACCCTGCCGGCCAGCCGGCCGGTACCCGCGACCTCCAGAGGAGCGGGCATCGTCGCCGTCATGAGGTGCAGCCCTCGACGGGGCCGAACCCGGCGCGGGTGAGCGCTCGCACGGCCCTCGGCCCGGACGACTCGGTGACCGGGTGAGGCAGGTACTGACGGTGGTGTGCCATATGCGCTCCTCATCGAACGGGCAGCATGTTAACGGTCGTTACCGTACAACGCTGGGGCGGCGGGGTCACGCCTCGATCCGGGACCGGGACCGGGACCGCTGCAGGGGGCGGCCGGGCGGGTCACCCGGCCGGGGCCGCACTGTGGCCGCAGCCGGTCGATCGCGGGGTCGGGTAAGAACGGGGCGTCCCCGGACGCGGCTGCGTCGTGCGGACGGGACGACGCCGTCGCCGTGGCAATTAACGGCGGTTAACGGCGGCGTTCGGCCCGGGTGGCGTAGCGGCGTTCCGGTGACGGGCCGTACGGGCGACCGCGCGTGTCCCGAATCGCGTCATCCGCCGGGTGTCCCCGCGGCCTACCGTCGACGGTGTCCGTTGGAGAACTCGTGTCGAGAGGTGACCGCATGGGCGCAACGGGACGGGCCGCGATCTTCTTCGGCTCCGGGAAGCCCTTCGAGCTGATCGAGTACCCGGTGCTCGACCCCGGTCCGGGCGAGGTGCTCGCCCGGCTGGACTACACGAGCATCTGCGGCTCGGACGTGCACTACTGGCGGGGTGAGGACCCGGTCATGGAAGACCTCGCGGCGAACGGCCTGCTGCTCGGTCATGAGACCGTCGGGCACGTGGAGCGGCTCGGCTCCGGGGTCACCACCGACTCCGCAGGACAGCCGCTGGCCGAGGGCGACCCGATCGTCTTCGCCTACTTCCGGCCGTGCGGCCGCTGCCGCGCCTGCACCCAGGGCCGGGTGAACGCCTGCGAGACGGTGATGGGCGGACTGCTGCGCCCGCCGTCGGAACCGCCGCACTTCGTCGGCGCGTTCGCCGACTACTACCACCTGCGCCGCGGCCAGTACGTGCTCAAGCTCCCCGACGGCATGACACCCGAGCACGGCATCAGCGCGAACTGTGCGGCCGCCCAGTCCTGGATGGGCCTGTTGCGTGGCGGGGTCGGCCCGGGCGAGCGGGTCGTCGTGCAGGGCGCCGGCGGGCTGGGCCTCTACGCGGTCGCCGCGGCGAAGCGGATGGGGGCGGGCCAGGTCGTCGCGGTCGACGCGATGGCCGACCGGCTCGCGGCGGCCACGGCGCTGGGTGCCGACGCCACGGTCGACGTCACCGAGTTCGGTGACCCGGCCGGACGGGTCGACCGGGTGCGCGAGCTCACCGGCGGGGGCGCCGACGTGGTCCTGGAGGTCGCCGGGGTGCCGGGCGTGGTCGACGAGGGGGTCCGGATGCTCGCCCGCGGTGGCCGCTACATCGAGATGGGCCAGATCACCCGCGGGTCCGACGTGTTCCAGGTGCCCGCGCTCGCCCTGCTGATGCGCAACATCTCGCTGGTCGGGGTCGCGCTCTACGCCCCGCAGATCCTCCGCGACGTCGTCGGGATGCTCGGCGACCTGCGGGCCGACCCCGTCATCACCCGTCTCGGCTCGGGTCGCCGCTACCCGCTCGAGGACATCGACGCTGCGTTCGCCGACGCGGTGTCCCATCGCAGTGCCGAACGCCCCGTGCTCGATCTGGCCCAGGGAGGACCCGCATGACCCAGGTGACCGACACGGTCCCGACGCCCGCGCTGCTCGTCGACAAGATGGTCGTGGGCGGGGAGCTGCTCGACGCCCGCAGCGGCGAGACCTTCGCGGTGCACAACCCGGCGGACGGGTCGGTGATCACGCGGCTGCCCGCGGCCGGCGCGGCGGACGTCGACCACGCCGTCGGGGTCGCGCGCGAGGCGCAGCGCGCCTGGGCCAGGCGGTCGGTCGCCACCCGGGCCGGGCTGCTGCGTCGGTGGGCCGACCTGTGCGAGGAACGGGTGGCGGACCTGGCGAAGATCGAGAGTCTCGATGTCGGCAAGCCGATCGCCACGGCCCGCGCCGTGGACGGGTCGATGCTGATGGAGAACATGCGCTACTACGCCGGCATGCCCGACAAGCTCGAGGGCCGCACGATCCCGGTCTCCGGCCGGTTCGTGACGATGGTGCTGCGGGAGCCGATCGGCGTCGTCGCCGGCATCACGCCGTGGAACTTCGCGCTGGTCGGCGCGACGGGCAAGGCGGTCTCCGCACTCGCCGCAGGCAACGCCATCGTGATCAAGCCGTCGCCGCTCGCGTCGCTGTCCGCGCTGGCGCTCGCCCAGGTGGCGTTGGAGGCCGGCATCCCGCCGGGGCTGGTGAACGTGGTGACCGACGCCGCGTCGGCGGCGGGCGAGGCACTCGTGCGCCACCCCGGGATCGGCCACGTGTCGTTCACCGGCTCCGACGCGGTCGGGCGCAAGGTGGCGGCCGCGGCCGGCGGGGAGCTCAAGACCTGCACGATGGAGCTGGGCGGGAAGTCGCCGCTGGTCGTGTTCGACGATGCCGACATCGCGGGCGCGGCCAAGGCGGCCTTCCTGGGGATCTTCCTCAACGCCGGGGAGATGTGCACCGCCAGCTCCCGGCTGCTCGTGCACCGCGCGGTGCACGACGAGCTGCTCGCCGCCGTGGTCGCGACGGCCGGCGGGCTGCGGATCGGCGACCCGGCCGACGAGTCGACCGTCCTCGGTCCGGTGATCTCGGCTGCGCACCGGGACCGGATCGAGGGCTACGTGCAGGTCGGCCGCGACGAGGGCGGCGATCTCGTGACCGGCGGGGCCAGGCCGGACCTGCCCGGCTTCTACGTCACCCCGACGGTGTTCGACAACGTCGAGCCGACCGCGCGGATCGCCCGCGAGGAGATCTTCGGCCCGGTGCTGTCGGTCATGTCCTTCGCCGACGAGGAGGAGGCGCTGCGCATCGCGAACGACGCGACCTACGGGCTGGGATCGGGCATCTTCACGAGCCGGATCGACCGCGCTCTGCGCTTCGCTAACCGGATCGAGGCCGGGAACGTCTGGATCAACGCCTACAACCTGCTGCACCCCGCTGTGCCCTTCGGCGGGTACAAGAACTCCGGGTTCGGCCGCGAGGGCGGCTTCTCCGGGATGAGCCACTTCACCCGGGAGAAGTCGGTCTGGTTCGCCGCGGGCTGACCCCACGCGGGCTGACCCGGAGTCGTCGCTGCGGCCGAGGATGCGGATCAGACCGTTCGGGGGCTGGCACGGCGAGTTACCGCCCCTAACGTACCCGGCGACGTCGTCACGTTCGCTCGATGAGGAGGACCCGTAACCGCGACCACCGACACAGCTCCACACCTGGTTCGCTCACCCCTGTGCGGCGAGCCGCTGCCGCTCGACGGGGCGCAGACGCTGCCCCAGGTGTTCGCCCGGACGGCAGCCCGGTTCGCCGACGACGTCGCGCTGCGCACGGTCGGCGAGCAGCGAACGCTGACCTGGAGCCAGTACCGCGACCGGGTCGCCGACGTCGCCGGGGGGGGCTGAGCGGTCTCGGCGTGCTCCGCGGCGACAGCGTCGGGCTGATGCTGGCCAACCGGCCGGAGTTCTTCGTCGTCGACACCGCCGCCCAGCACCTCGGCGCCACCCCGTTCTCGGTGTACAACACCTCCTCCGCCGAGCAGGTCGGCTACTTGTTCTCCGATGCGGACAACCGGGTCCTCGTCACGGAGCGGCAGTTCCTCCCGGTCGTCCGGGCGGCGCTGGCGCTCGGCGGCTCCGTCGAGCACGTCGTGGTGGTCGACGGGGCCGGCGAGGACGCGACCGTGTCCCTCGACGACCTTGTCGCGGCCGCACCCGCGGGCTTCGACCTCGACGCGGCGAGCGCTCTGGTCGAACCGGGCGACGTGGCGACGCTGATCCACACCTCGGCGCCACCGGGCCGCCCAAGGGCGTGGAGCTGACCACGCCAACCTGGTGGCGCAGTGGAACATGCTGGTGCGCACCTGGCCGATCAAGCCGGGTGGCCGGGTGGTATCCTACCTGCCCGCCGCGCACATCGCCGACCGCACGATCGGCATCTACCTGGCCAACAACCTCGGCTATACCGTCACCTGCTGCCCGGACCCGTCCCGGCTGGCCGCGGCCCTCGCCGAGTGCCGACCGACGATCTTCCTCTCGGTGCCCCGGGTGTGGGAGAAGCTCAAGGCCGCGGTCGAGGCGCAGGTCGCGGCCGCCGCGCCGGAGTTCCGGGCCGTCTTCGACGACGCGATGGAGGCCAACCTCGCCCGCGTCCGGGCGCAGCAGGCCGGCACCGAGCCGGACGCGGAGACGGCGCGCCGCGCGAGTTCGGGGGAGGAGGCGGTGCTGGCGCCCCTGCGCGCCAGGCTCGGCCTGGACACGGCCGAGGTCCGGCTGGTCGGCGCCGCGCCCACGCCGATGCCGGTGCACGAGTTCTTCGCCGCACTCGGCTTGATGATGGCCGAGGTGTGGGGCATGTCCGAGCTCTCGCCGATCGCCACCTGGAACCCGCCGGGAAGGATCAAACTGGGCACCTGCGGCACAGCGCTCCCGGGGGTGGAGGTGCGGCTCGCCGAGGACGGGGAGGTGCTCGTCCGGGGCCCGATCGTGATGCGCGGCTACCGCAACCAGCCGGAGAAGACCGCCGAGGCCGTCGACGAGCAGGGCTTCATGCACTCCGGCGACGTCGGCCGGATCGACGCCGAGGGCTACCTCACGATCATCGACTGCAAGAAGGAGCTGATCATCAACAGCGGCGGGAAGAACATGTCGCCTGCCAACATCGAGGCTGAGCTCAAGTCCGGCAGCCCGTTGATCGGCCAGGCCGTCTGCTTCGGCGACGCCCGGCCCTACAACGTCGCCATCCTCGTGCTGGACGCCGAGGCCGTCCCCGCGTTCGCCGCCGCGCACGGCCTGGACGCCTCGGACCTGGCGGCCTTCTCCCGGGAGCCGGCGGTGCTCGCCGAGGTGGGCGAGGGCGTCGCCCGGGCGAGCGCCACGCTGTCGCGGATCGAGCAGATCAAGCGGTGGACGCTGCTCCCGCAGGAGTGGCTGCCGGCCGGTGACGAGCTGACCCCGACCAGCAAGCTGCGCCGCAAGCCGATCGCGGCCAAGTACGCCGCGGACATCGAGGCGCTCTATGCCGGGTGACCGCCCGGCACCCCGGCGACGTCATCCCACCGACGTCCCGGGGGTGCCGGTGACAGTGAGGGTCTGGCCGGTCAGGTAGGCGCTCTCCGCGCTGCACAGGAACGCGATCACCGGCGCGACGTCCTCCGGGGTGCCCGGCCGACCCAGGGTGTTCGTGCGGGACTGCATCTCGTAGAAGGCCCGGCGGCGCTCCGGCGGGATCGACTCGCTCATCTCGGTGACCGCCCGCGGTGACACGACGTTGACGGTGATGCCGGACGGTGCGACCTCGCGGGCGAGGCTGAGCGAGAAGCCGATGACCCCGGCCTTCGCCGCGGCGTAGTTCGCCTGGCCCACATTGCCGACGAGGCCGGCGACCGAGGCGGTGTTGACGATGCGGCCACCGCGCCCACCGGCCCGCCAGGCCCGTACCGCAGCCCGGCACACGAAGAAGGTGCCGTCGAGGCTGGCGGTGATCACCGAGTGCCATTCCTCGTCGGACATCTTCGCCACTGTCCGGTCCCGGTTGACCCCCGCGTTGTTCACCACGGCGTCGAGCGGGCCGAGCGCGGTCGCGGCCTCCAGCACCTGCTCGGCCACGCCGGGGGCGCCGACGTCGCCGGCGGCGACGGCGGCCCGGCCGCCCGCGGCCTCGATCTCCGCGCGCAGCGCCGCCAGTGCGTCCCCGTCACGGGCGTTGAGCGCGACCGCGGCGCCGCGGCGGGCGAGGTCGAGCGCGTACCCGCGGCCCAACCCGCGGCTGGCCCCGGTGACGAGCACGACCCGCCCGTCGAGGCGGACCCCGGCGGCCATCAGAACGCCGTCCGGTACATCGGGGCGCGTCCGGTCGCGGACGCGGTCAGGGCGTCGACGATCCGCCTGCGCTCACGGAACGGCGTCCGGCCGGATGACGGGGTCGGCTCCTGCATGATCGTCTCCATTGCTCGGGAGGGCAGTGGGTGACACGTCTGCGGTCGGCCGATCCGGGCCGACCCCCGGGTGCCGGGAACGCCTTGTCGGGGCAAGCCGACCCTAGTAGGACCGGGGCAGGCCGAGGACGTGCTCGCTCACGTAGTTGAGCACCATCTCCTGGGAGATCGGCGCGATCCGCATCAGCCGGGCCTCCCGGAAGTAGCGCTCCACGTGGTACTCGACGGCGTAGCCAAAACCGCCGTGGGTCTGCACCGCACGGTCGGCAGCGAAGAACGCGGCGTCGGCCGCGAGGTACTTCGCCGAGTTGGCCTCGCGGGCACAGGGCCGACCGCGGTCGTAGAGCCACGCTGCCTTGCGGGCCACCAGCTCGGCCGCGTCCAGCTGCATCGTCGCCTCGGCCAACGGGAACGCGATGCCCTGGTTCTGACCGATTGGGCGGTCGAACACCACCCGCTGCTTGGCGTAGGTGACGGCCCGGTCCACCGCCGAACGACCGATGCCGACCGACTCGTGGGCGAGCAGGATGCGTTCGGGGTTGAGACCGTCGAGCAGGTAGCGGAAGCCCTGCCCCTCCTCCCCGATGCGACACGCCTCGGGCACCCGCAGGCCGTCGATGAACAGCTCGTTGGAGTTGACCGCGTTGCGGCCCATCTTGGGGATCTCGCGGACGTCGATGGCGGAGCGGTCCATCGGTGCCATGAACAGCGTCATCCCGTCGGTACGCTTGGCGCAGTCCTCCAGCGGGGTGGTGCGGGTCAGCAGCAGCAGGTACTCGGCCTGCTGGGCCTTGGTGATCCACACCTTGCGTCCGTCCACGACGTAGCCGTCACCGTCGCGGCGCGCCCGGGTGGTGATGCGGCTGGTGTCGGTGCCGGCGTCGGGCTCGGTGACCGCGAAGGACACGTGCAGGTCGCCGGAGACGACCCGGGGGAGCAGCTCCTGGCGCAGCTCCACGGATCCGTGCTTGACCAGCGGGTTCATTCCGAACAGCGTGAGGTGGATGGCGCTGCAGCCGTTCATGGCCGCACCTGAGGAGGCGACCTCCTGCAGCAGCAGCGCCGCCTCGGTGATGCCCAGCCCGGCGCCGCCGTACTCCTCGGGGATCGCCACGCCGAGCCAGCCGCCGTCGGCGAGTGTCTGGTAGAACTCGGTCGGGAAGCGGTGCTCGGCGTCGCACGCCGACCAGTACGCGTCGTCGTAGCGGGCGATCACCTCGCGCACGCCCTTGCGCAGTGCATCGTGATCCTCGTTCTGCTCGAAATCCATGGGTCTCCTTCATTCGGCCATCGTGCGGCCGCCGCCCGACAGGATCTGCCCGGTCAGCTGGGAGCTCGTGTCGGAGCAGCGGAACAGGACGGCATCGGTCGCGTCGGCGGGGTCGCCGAGCCTGCGGATCAGGTGGGCGGCGAGAGGCCCTTCCTCGCCCTGCAACGTGTCGATTGCCGGCTGCGCGCCTGGGCGCTGGTGCCGGGGGAGACGGCGTGGCCGCGGGCTGCTGCCGCCGGTCACCGCCGCGACCGGGCCGTTGAGGTCGGTCCCTACCGTCATGGTGTCCCTTTCGGGCGAGTGGGCTACAGTGGGCTGTCCCGGACGGCGGAGAAGTCGGGTTCGCGCTTCTCGACGAAGGACGCACGACCCTCCGCGGCGTCGGGACCGGTGATGTCGAGCGTCGCCGAGAGCCACTCGACCTCGAGGAAGCGCTCCAGCGGCAGGTCGTGGGCGGCGCGGACCATCCCCTTGGTCAGGCGCAGGGCTTCGGCCGGCCCCCGGGCCATGGCCGCGGCCATCGCGACGGCGTCGGCGAGCGCGGCACCCGGCTCCGCCAGCTGCCCGACCAGGCCCGCCGCCGCGGCCTCCGCCGCGGTCATCCGGCCGCCGGTGAGCAGCAGGGCCGAAGCCCGTTGCCGGCCGAGCGCCCGGGTCAGGAACCAGGCGGCACCGCCGTCGGGCACCAGCCCGCGCAGCACGAACGGGGCGCCGAACACCGCATCCCTGGCCGCGACGACGACGTCGCAGGCCAGCGCCAGGCTCCAGCCGATGCCCATCGCCGGGCCCTCGACGGCGGCGAGCACCGGTTTGGGCAGCCTGAGCAGATCCTCCAGCACCCGCTGACCGACGAGCAGCCGCGCCGCAGGTGCCCCGATCCCGGTGCCGCGCGAGGGGGAGGACTTGACGTCCCCACCGGCGCAGAACGACCCGCCCGATCCGGTCAGCACGACCGCCCGGCAGCTGTCGTCGGCAGCCACCCCGGCCACCGCCGGACCGAGCTCCTCCCACGTCTGCCACCCGACCGCGTTCCGCGCGGCCGGCCGGTTCAGGGTGATCACCGCGACACCCGGTTCCGGTCGGTCGACCAGTACGACCCGCTCGCCCATCAGCGCGCCCCTCCCATCGCCCCGACGGGTTCGGCCACGAGCTCGGGGTCCGGGCCCGCCGGGGCCGGGTCGGCGAGCGCACCCAGGTGCGCCGCGAGCGCGATGCGGGCCGCGGCGAGGCCGGCGCCGCCGCGCCCGGACAGGGCGGCGCGGTAGAACAGGTGCACGCCCTGCTCCCACGTGAAGCCCGCGCCGCCATGACACTGCACCGCCGCCTCTCCCGCCGCGAGGTAGGCGCCCGAGCACCACAGCCGGCTGGCGACCACGTCGGCGGGCGCGCCGGGGGCGGCGGTGGCGAGGTCCCACGCCACGCGGTAGGCGAGCGAACGGGCCCCCTCGACCTTCGCCGTCACATCGGCCAACCGGTGCCGGACGGCCTGGAAGGATCCGATCGGGCGGCCGAACTGGACCCGGTCGGTGCAGTAGGCCACGGTGCGGGCGATCACCTCCGTGCTGCCGCCGACGGCCTCGGCGTCGAGGAACAGGCTGTGCCCGGCCGCGCAGGCGTCCTCGTGTTCGAGCAGGTCGGAAGGGGTGTGCACCGAGGCGGCGTCGACCGCGACGGCGTCGAGGGTCACGTCGGCCACCGGCCGGCGCAGGTCCACGCCGGACGGTTCGCCGACCGACACCCCGGCGCGGTCGAGCTCGACGAGTGCCACCGCCGGACGCCCGTCGAACTCGACCGCGACGACGACCGTGTCGGCGCCCGCAGCGCAGGGCACCTGCGACAGCACGCCGCTGACCCGCACCCCGTCCCCGCCGCGCACCGCGGCCAGGCGCCGCGCCCGGCGGCGCGGCACGGCGTCCGGGCCGGGCGCGTCGATCCCCGGCACGAGAGCCGTGACCAGCGACCCGTCGCGCAGCCGTTCGAGGCCGGCGGTCCAACCGGTGGCCAGCGCCAGCGGCATGAGGTAGCCGGCGACGGCGTCGACCGGCCCGGTGACCGGTGCCGCGCCGAACGCCTCGGCCACGTGCAGCGCCGCGACCCGCGCGGCCGGGTCGGCACCGTCCTCGGTCCCGGAGGCGAAGTGCTCCAGCCACTCCGACCCGACCAGTTCCCGCCAGGCGGCGCGCCGCGCGGCATCGCCGGGCTCCGTGCCGGGGTCGGGCATCCGCTCGCGCAGGAACTCCAGCAGCGCCGACCGCAGCGCGGCCGCCTCGTCGTCGATCCGGTAGTCCATACCGCTCCTCGTCCGTTCAGCCGCGGTCGCTCGGCATGCCGAGCGACTTCGCGATCAGGTTGCGCTGGATCTCCGAGGTACCGCCGTAGATCGTCTCCGCCCGGCTGAACAGCAGCGCCCGCAGCCAGTCCGACCAGCCCTGGCCGGCGCCGGTGACCTCCGGGCCGGCCGCCTCGACCAGGGTGGCGAGCTGGGCCTGGTGGCCCTCGCTCCACAACACCTTGGCCACCGGTGCGAGCATCCCCGGCTCGCCGCCGTCGGCGATCGTCGCGAGCACCCGGCGCACGGTGCTGTCCACCGCGCGGCTGCGCACGAACGCCTCGACCAGCACGTCGTCGGCGTGGCCGTCGCGGTGCAGCTGCTGGTTCATCAGCTCCAGCTCGCGGGACAGTTGCAGGGCCCGCTGGGCCAACCCGGTCGACCGCTCCCGGGCGAGCGCGTAGGTGGCCACCCGCCATCCGTCGCCGATCCCGCCCACCACGTCGTCGGCGTCGACCGTGACGTCGTCGAGGAAGACCTCGCAGAACTCGCTGCTCCCGGTGATGTTGCGCAGCGGCCGGACGGTGATGCCCGGCCGGTCCATGTGCAGCACCACCATCGTGACGCCGTTCGCCACCCCGGCGACCCGCACCATCAGGTAGCAGCGCTGGGCGAACATCGCGTAGGAGGTCCACACCTTCTGTCCGGACACCACGAACCGGTCGCCGTCGGGAACCGCCCGGGTGGCCAGCCCGGCCAGGTCGGACCCGGCTCCGGGTTCGGAGAAGCCCTGGCACCAGATGTCGTCGTGGGCCAGCATCGGGCCGAGGTAGCGGTCCTGCTGGGCCTGGGTGCCGAACGCCATCAGGGCCGGCGCGAAGATGCCCATCCCGTTGGTGTTCATCTGCTCGGGGGCACCCGCCGCGACCAGTACGTCGAGGAACGCCAGCTGCGCGTCGACGCCGAGCCCGCGCCCGCCGTGGGCGACCGGCCAGTGCGGCGCCAGCCAGCCACCGCGGTGCAGCATGCGCCCCCACTCGCGGCGCATCCGGACGTACTCGGCGTCGTCACCGGTGCCGACCGGCACGTCGCGCCAGTGCGCGGGCAGGTGCTCCCCGACCCACGACCGCAGCCCGTCGCGGTACGCCGTGGCCTCGGCGGACAGGGCCAGGTCCATCAGGACTTCCGCTGGCTGACGCGAACGCCGGTGACCTCGCCGGCGATCATGTTGCGCAGCACGGCGGTGGTGCCGCCGCCGATCCCGAGACCGAAGGCGTCGCGCACGTAGCGCTCCATCGGGTTGCGGGTCAGGTAGCCCTTGTGGCCGAGCAGCTGCAAGGCCTCGGAGGTGACCATCAGGGCCGCCTCGTTCGCGGCGAGCTTCGCCATCGCGGTCTCCCGGATGCCGGGGAAGCCCTGGACGTCGGTGCGGGCCGCGCGCCACAGCAGCAGTCGTGCGCCGTCGATGGCCGTGGCCATGTCGGCGATCTTCCACTGCAGGCCCTGGAACTCGACGATCGGGCGCCCGAACTGCTCGCGCTCCTTGGTGTAGGCGACCGCGTCGTCCAGCGCGCTGCGGGCCAGGCCGATCGACATCGCCGCGTTGCCGCAGCGTTCCGGGTTGAACTGGCGGATGAGGAACCTGGCCCCGTCCCGGGAGCCCTTCCTCGGCTCGAGCACGATCTGGTCGGCACGCACCGGGACGTCGGTGAAGCGCATGATGCCCTCGGCGATGGCGCGGCCGCCCATCTTCGGCTCGGTCTCGATCGGGGCGAGGCCCTCGACGTCACGGTCGATCAGGACCGCGCCGATGCCGTCGGGGCCGGCGGTGTCCGGCGCCCGGCAGAACACCAGGAAGGCGTCCGAGCGCAGCGCACCGGTGATGTGGCACTTCTCGCCGTTGAGCAGGAACCCGTCGCCGTGCGGGCGCAGCGTGGTCTGCAATGCGGTGCCGTCGGAGCCGGCCTGGGGCTCGGTCATGGCGATCGAGAAGCACACCGAACCGTCCGCGACCCGCGGCAGGTACTCCTTGCGCTGCTGGTCGGTGCCGATCCGGGCGATCACCCGGGGCGGTCCGTTCACCTGCATCTGGATCGTCATCGCGCTGGCCAGGCAGCCCGCGGACAGCTCCTCCAGCACCAGGCACGCCTCGAACGTGCCGAGGCCCTGGCCGCCGTACTCGACCGGGACGGTGAGACCGGCCATGCCGGCCTTGCGCAGGACGTCGAACTGCTCCTCCGGGAACTCCGCGCGCTGGTCCCACTCGGCGGCACGGGGTCGCAGCTCGTTCTGGGCGATGGTGCGGGCGCGGGCGACCAGGTCGGCCTGGGCGTCGGTCAGCTGGTCGAGCGGGATGGTCATGCGGTTCCCTCCGTGGCGGGGTGGTCGGTCGTGGTCGCTGCGGCCGACCGGGAGCGCAGCTCCCGGACGGCCCTCTCGCGCACCTGCGCCTTGTCGATCTTGCCGCCGGCGTTGGTGGGCAGCGTGGGGACGAGGACGAGCTCCTCGGGCAGCTTGACCACGGCCACCTCGCGCTCGCGCAGGAACGCGCAGAGCCCGGCGAGATCCGGTGTCGCGCCCGCGACGGGGACGACGACGGCGCAGGCCCGCTCGCCGAGGCGGTCGTCGGGCACCCCGACCACCGCGACGTCGGCGACGGCGTGGTGCTGGGCCACCAGGTGCTCGATCTCGGCCGGGAAGATGTTGGTGCCCCCGCGCAGGATCATGTCCTTGATCCGCCCGACGATCCGCAGGTTGCCGCGCTCGTCGAACCGCCCGACGTCGCCGGAGTGGTACCAGCGCTCCGCGTCGAACGCGGCCGCGTCGTAGGCCGGCTGCTTCAGGTAGCCGTAGGACTTGCTCTCCCGCCAGCAGACCTCGCCGGCCTCGCCCGCGGCCAGGACGGCACCGTCGGCGCCGACGAGCCGGACGTCGACCCCGGTGCAGATCGCGCCGACGGTGGTGCGGCGGACCTCGTCGTCGTCGTCCACGGACGTCATCACCGGCACCCCGCCGTCGGTGGAGCCGTAGATGCTCTGCACGCGGCAGCCCATCCGCTCCTCCAGCTCCCGCGCGGTGCTGGGCGGCAGCGGGGCGCCCGCGTTGTTGAAGCGCGTGAAGCGGGACAGGTCGGCGTCCTCCAGGTCCAGCGGCAGCAGCATCACCATCTGGGTCGGGATCGCGGTGGCGTACGTGGCGCCCTCGGCGACGATCAGGTCGAGTGCGGCCCGGGGTGACCACCGTTCCAGGATCGCCGCCGTCGCGCCGAGCAGCAGGGGGGTCAGGACCGGGAAGATGTAGCCGGTGGAACCGGTGCCCGCGGGGGCCAGGCCCGCGGCGACGTCGTCGGCAGTCAGCCGCAGCCGGGGCACGACGTTGTGCAGCAGCAGGGCCTTGAGGTCGTTGCCGCCCCACACCGCGGCCTTCGGCGTGCCCGTCGTGCCCGAGGACGACATCACCAGCGTGGGCGCCCCGGCCGGGACGCGCAGGGCCGCCAGCTGTGCGTCGGTGAGCGGGTCGGCCGCGGCGGCCAGCGCCTCGATCGTCTCGCCGCTCCCGCCGCGGGCGGGGAGCACCGCGCGCAGCCCGGGCAGCTCGGCCCGGATCGACGCGGCGAGGCCGGCGAAGTCGAAGTCGTCGCCGTCGATCCCGCCCGTACCGGGCACCACCAGTACCGCGGCACCCACCGCGGCCAGCAGCGGGCGCAGCTCGGCGCCACGCCACGCGGTGCTCAGCGGCATGAACAGCGCACCGATCCGGGCACACGCGAGGTGCAGGGCCGGGAGCAGGGTGCAGCCGGGCAGCTGTGCGGCGACCGGCGTGCCGGCTCCGACCCCCAGCCCGTGCAGCACCGCCGCCAACCGGGCCGAGAGGTCACCGAGCTCGCGGTAGCTCAGCCGCCCGCGCGCGTCGACCACCGCGGGCTTGTCCGGCCGGGTGCGGGCGTGCTCACCCACGATGTCGGCGAGGGTCCGCTCGTCCCACAGGCCGAGCTCGTACATGCGCGTGACGCCCGCGTCGTCGCGAAGCGGGAATGACTGCTGCGCTGCCGCCATCGCCTGCCTCCGTTCATCATAAGAATTATGAGGTAGTGGCCGTGGTGGGGCAACGGCTGGACTCCATGTCGCCGAGGCCGGGCCGGTGGGTCGGATCGGCGACGGCCCGCACCGCGCGGGCCCGTTCGCCGCGGCTGAGGCCGCGCAGGTCGGCGGCACCGTGCTCGGTGACCACCCAGCCGACGTCCGCCGCCGGCGTCGTGACGGGCCCGTCGAGCCGTTCGACGATGCGGGACGCGCCGCGCGTGGTCACCGACGGCAGGGCCACGATCCCGACCCCGCCGACCGACGCCGCGGCACCGCGCAGGAAGTCGACCTGGCCACCGATCGCCCCGAGGTACCGGCCGGCCACCGACTCGGCGCCGACCTGCCCGTCCAGGTCCACCTGCAGGGCCTGGTTCACCGCGGTGAAGCGGGGCAGCGCCGCGGTCACCGCGGCCGGATGGACCTGCTCGACCGGCCGCATCTCGACGCGGGGGTTGCGGTCGAGGTAGCGGTAGAGCCGGTCGGTCCCCAGCGCCGTGCCGGCCACGACGGCCGGTGGCCCGTCGCCGGTGGCCAGTGCCCCGCTCTCGTCCAGGTCGACCAGCCAGTCCCCGACCAGCCCGCTGTGCACGCGCAGCCCGCGGTGGCCGCGCAACGCGCCCGCGACGGCCGTGGCCAGCCCGCCGACGCCCAGCTGCAGCACCGCCCCGTCCGGGACCAGCGCCGCGACGTGCGCGGCGATCCGGGTCTCGATCTCGCCTCCCGGCCGATCGGGGACCGGCGTCGGCCCGCGGTCGGTGGCCACCGTGGCGGCGAACACCGAGCCGTGCACCCGGCCGGGCCCGTGCGTCACCGGCACCCTCGGGTCGACCTCGGCAAGCACCACCCGCGCGCTCCCGACCGCCGCCATCAGGTAGTCCACGCTCACCCCGAGGCCGTGGTACCCGTCCGCGTCGGCCGGTGAGACCTGGCAGAACGCCACGTCCACCGGTTGGCGGCCGGACCGGATGAGACCGGGGAGCGACGACATGTGGCAGCGCAGCACCTGCACCGGCCCGCCGGAGAGCACGCCCAGGGCGCCGTAGGAGCGCAGCGCCACGCCGGGAGCCGCGGCGAGCCGGTCGTCGAAGGTCATCCCCACGAACGCGGTGACCCCGCCCAGCCCCGGAGCCTGCGCCAGCAGCGCACCGATCAACGCCCGCGGCTCGCCGCCGGCCTGCCCCCACGCCACCGTGTCGCCCGGGCGGACGAACTCGCGCAGGTCGATCACGGCGGGACCGGCGTCATCGCTGCGGGCGCAGCTGCTCGGCCCGGTCGCGCAGCGAGTACCGCATGAACTTGCCGGTGCTGGTCATCGGGAAGGACTCGACCAGCTCGACCGCCTCCGGCCACTTGGTCCGGCTCAGTCCCTTCTCCTCGAGGAAGGCCGTGAGATCGGCCAGTGCGACGTCGTCACCGGGGGTCGCGGGGACGACGAAGACCGCGGCCCGCTGACCGAGCCGCTCGTCGGGCATGGCGACGACCGCGGCCTGGCCGACCCGGGGGTGCTCGTAGAGCAGCTCCTCGATCTCCCGGGGGTCGATCTTGTACCCGCCCCGGTTGATCAGGTCGTCGCGGCGGGACACGAAGTAGCCGTAGCCGTCGGTGTCGAAGCGGACGATGTCGGCGGAGCGGAACCACCCGTCGGGGGTGAACATCTTCGCCGTCGTCTCCGGCTGGCCGTAGTAGCCGACCACGAAGTTCGCCCCGCGCGACCAGAGCTCGCCCTGCCCGGGCAGCTCGACGTCCTTCCCGTCGTCGTCGACCAGGCGCATCTCGATCCCGTCGATCACGGAGCCGATGCTCCGGCTGGTCACCGAGATCGGGTCGCCCGGCCGCGTCATGTGCGTGACACCGGCCTCGGTGTAGCCGTAGAAGGCGGCGATCTCGGCACCGAGCTGGGCGTTGAGCGCGTTGAGGGTCTCGGCCGGGCAGGGGGCGCCCGCGTAGCAGATGCCGCGCAGGCTCTGCACGTCACGCGAGCCGAGGTCGGGGAACCGGGCGAGGTCGATGAGCATCGGCGCCGCCCCGAGCAGGTAGGTCGGCTTGTCGCGTTCGAGGAGCTCGACGCAGCGGTTCACGTCCCAGCCGGTCAGCAGCGTGAACGCCGCGCCGCGGCGCAGCGCCGAGAGCACGCCCAGGCCCAGCCCGGTCAGGTGCGCGATCGGCGTGACGATGATCCACTGTGCGTCGCGGGGGAACTGCTGGCCCTGCTCGAAGCTCTGGATCCAGAACAGGTTGTTGGCGTGGGTGTGCAGCTCCGCCTTCGGTCGCCCGGTGGTGCCGGAGGTGAACATGATGAAGAACGGGTCGGCGCCGGTGGGGCGCAGTGCCTCGATGTCGTTCGCCGGCTCCGCCGCGGTCAGGTCCTCGAAGGAGAGCAGCCCGTCGCCGCCGTCGCCGCCGACCACCACGATGTGCTCCAGCACGGCGATCCGCTCGCGCATCGTGCGGGCCAGCGGGACGAAGTCGCGGCCCTTGAACGAGGCCGGGACGACCAGTGCCCGGGCCCCGGTCAGGTTCAGCACGTAGTCGAGGTCGTGCTCGTCGTAGACCACGTGCAGGAAGACCGGGATGATCCGCACCCGGGCGCAGGCCAGCAACGTCAGGCAGAACTCGCTGGAGTTCGGCAGCTGCATCGCGAGCCGGTCGCCGGGCCGCAGGCCCAGATCCAGCAGCGAGCTCGCCAACCGCCGGGTCCGCTGCTCGTACTCGCCGTAGCTGGTGCGCCGGCCGTCCTCGTCGATGATCGCCAGCGAGTCCGGCCGCTCGGCCGCGTGCCGCTCGAGGTCGTGCACGAAACTCTGCTCGGTCCAGGCGCCGTCGTCGACGTAGCGCTGCAGCACCTCGCGGGTGACCCAGGTGTCGTCGCGGGCGGCCAGCTCGTCGAGTCGGTCGCTGAGCTTGTCGGTCATGGTGCTCCCCGGTCGTGGTGCTGGTCAGTCGTTGAGGCCGAGCTGGCCGGCGATGATGTTCTTCTGGATCTGCGACGTGCCGCCGAAGATGGTCATGACGAGGCTGTCCCGGACGTAGGACTGCATGTCGCTCTCCATGCTGTAGCCCATCCCGCCCATGAACTGCATGCCCTGCAGGGCCGCCTCCTTGGCCGTCTCGGTGGCGAACAGCTTCGCCATCGAGGCCTCGGCCGGGGCCGGGTCGCCCTCGTCGAGCAGTTCGGCGACGTGCCGGACCAGCAGCCGCGCGGCGAGCAGCTTGGTGGCCGTCTCGGCGAGCCCGTGCTGCAGCGCCTGGAACCGGCCGATCGGCTGGCCGAACTGGTGGCGGTCCTTCACATAGCGCAGCACGTCGTCGAACGCGCGCTGGCCGACCCCGACCGCCTCCGCACCGATGATCATCCGCTCGCTGTTGAGCCCCTGGACCAGCGCCTGCCACCCCGAGTCGATCCCGCCGACGATGTCGGCGTCGGTGGCCCGGACGTCCGCGTAGCGGGTGATGGTGGTGTCGATGTGCCCGAGCATGTCCAGCTTGGTCACGTCGACCCGGTCCGTCGGCACCAGGAACAGCGAGATGCCGCGGTGCTTGGACGCGTCCGGGTTGGTGCGCGTGACCACCAGGACCCAGCGCGCGTGGTTGGCGTTGCTGGTGTAGATCTTCTCGCCGTTGATCCGCCAGCCGTCGCCGTCGCGGCGGGCGTGGGTGCGCACCGCCGCGGCGTCCGATCCGGTGTCCGGCTCGGTGATCGCGATGGACAGCACGTCACCCCGGGCCACCCCGGGGAGCACGCGCTGCTTCTGCTCCTCGGTACCGAACCTGATCAGCGCCTGGGCGGTGATGACCGTGGTGAGGTACCCGGTGACCGGCAGGCGATGGTAGGACAGGCGTTCGGTGAGCAGCGCGACGTCGGACAGCTCGCCGCCCGAGCCGCCGTACTCCTCGGGGATGGTCAACCCGAGCCAACCGGTGGCGGCCAGCTTCCGGTAGAGCGTGTCGTCGTGCGCGACGGTGCCGCCCGCGGTGATCTCGCGCAGCTTGTGCGGCGGGCACTCCCGCTCGCAGAATGCATCCACCGCCTTGACGAAGTCGGTCTGTTCCGGGGTGAGCCGCTCCCGAAGGGCTGCCATCTGAAAACCTCGCTGTTTTCCTGATAAGGATCACCCGGTACGTTAGCGTCTCCCGGCGACCGCGTCACTAGGCGCGACCCACTGTGCACGACCTCGTTGAGGAGGATCCGGATGAGCACCGTCGAGCAGGCCCACACCTCGGAGCTGGTGTCCCGGGACGGCACCCGGGTGGTGGTCTACCGGTGGGACCCGGTGGGCGCCCCGCGCGGCGTCGTCCAGATCGCGCACGGCCTGGGCGAGCACGCGCGCCGCTACGCGGAGACCGCGGTTGCCCTGAACGAGGCCGGCTTCGTGGTCTACGCCAACGACCACCGCGGCCACGGTGCCACCGCCGGCGACCCGTCCCGGTTCGGGGACTTCGGGGAGGACGGCTGGAACCGCCTGGTCGGGGACGTCGGCGCGCTGCTGGAGAAGGTCCACGAGACCCACCCGGGGCTGCCCGTCGTGCTGCTCGGGCACAGCATGGGTTCGCTGGCCACCCAGCAGTACCTGCTCGACCACAGCGACCGCGTCGACGCGGTCGTGCTGTCCGGGACCACCGCGTTGGACCAGCTGGCCGCGGCCATCGACCTGGACCAGCCGCTGGAGCTCGCCGGGTTCAACGCCGCGCTCGAGCCGACCCGCACCGAGTCCGACTGGCTCAGCCGCGACGAGGCGGTCGTGGACGCCTACGTCGCCGACCCGGCCTGTGGCTTCGGCACCGACATCCCCTCGTCCAAGCTCATGTTCGGGTCCGGCACCCAACTGGCCGACCCGCAGCGGCTGGCCGGGATCCGCACGGACCTGCCGCTCTACGTGGTCGCCGGTGACCAGGACCCGATCAACGCCGGGCTCGCCCTGCTGAACCTGCTCGTCGAGCGCTACCGTGCGGCCGGGCTCACCGAGGTCACGGTCGTCACCTACGAGGGCGGCCGGCACGAGATCCTGAACGAGACCAACCGGGCCGAGGTGGTCGCCGACCTGGTGGCCTGGCTGGACCGGGTGCTCGGCGCCCGCTGAGCCGCGACCGCCCGACCACGACGGAGGCGACGAGATGACCGTGACCGAGACCGGGTTCCAGCACGTCCGGATCGAGGTCGACCGCGGGGTCGGCCTGCTGACCGTGGACCGGCCGCCGGCGAACGCGCTGGACCTCGCGCTCGTCCAGGAGATCTCGCTGGCGGCGACCCGGACGGCGGCCCGCGACGAGGTGGGCGCGCTCGTCATCACCGGGGCCGGGCCGCGGTTCGTCGCGGGGGCCGACATCAAGATGATGAACGCGCTCGGCGCGGACCAGATGCCCCGGTTCATCAGCGGCATCCAACGGGCGATGGACGACATCGAGGCCATCCCGCTGCCGACCATCGCCGCGGTCAACGGGCACGCCATGGGGGGCGGCATGGAGCTGGCACTGGCGTGCGACCTGCGGATGCTCGCCGAAGGGGCCCGGATCGGGCTGCCCGAGGTGAAGCTCGGGCTGCTCCCCGGGGCGGGCGGCACGCAGCGGCTCGCGGAGGTCGTGGGCAAGGGCAGGGCCCTGGACCTGCTCTACACCGGACGCCAGCTCGGTGCCGCGGAGGCCCTGGCGCTGGGGCTGGTCAACAGCGTGCACCCGGTCGACCGGCTGGTGCCCGACGCGGTGGAGTACGCCGCGGGCATCGCGGCCGGGGCCCGCCCGGCGCTGAGCGAGCTCAAGGCGTGCGTGCTGGCGTACCTCGACGGTGGCCGGCGAGCGGGGATGCGCGCCGAGGCGTCCGGGATCGAGCGGCTCTTCGGCACCGCCGAGGCCAGGGAGGGGATCGCGGCGTTCGTGGAGAAGCGGCCGCCGCGCTTCGGCCGGGGGGCGGGCCGGGACTGACGGGTCGGGCTCGGCGGGGCGGGTTCCCGACCACCCGGTCGGATATCGGACCCCGCGTCGATCGTCGATCGCCTGGTAACCTCGGAGCCCGAACGGGGAGCTGGTCGGATGGGCGGGGGGGTCGGAGCGGCACGGCAGCCGCCGCCGGGGCGGGTCGCGCGGCGCCGCGACCGCAAGGTGCAGGACATCCTCTCCGCGGTGGCCGAGGTGCTCGCCGAACGGGGCTACCACGGCCTGAGTCTGGATGAGGTCGCCGATCGGCTGGACCTGACCAAAGCCTCGCTCTACCACTATTTCCCGAGCAAGGAAGCGCTGGTCAGCTCGTGCCTCGACCAGCTGGGCAGCTCGCTCAACGACCAGCTGCGCGGCGTCGTCGAGGCCAACCCGGGCACCGCGACCGAGCAGCTCGGCCTGCTGATCAGGAGCCAGCTCGACCTGATCGTCCGCTCCCGCCCGGAGATGGCCCGGCTGTTCATCCAGCCGCACGACTGGCCGGAGCCCTACCGCCGGCGTACCCGGCGTCTGCGTGAGCAGCACGACGCCATCTTCCGCGCGGTGGTGCGCCGCGGCATCGCCCTCGGTGAGTTCGTCGTCGACGAGGACGTGGCGATGCACAACCTCTACGGCGCGATGAACCACGTGCCGGTGTGGTTCCGCGGCCGCCGCAAGAAGGACCTCGACGCCGTCGCGGTCGCGGTCGCGTCCAACCTCCTGCGCCTGTTCCATCCGTCGGCCGGACCAGGAGCCGGAGCAGGTGCTGATCCCCGGGCATCACGGGCGGACTCCACCACGTGATCGTAAACCGACGTCTCGGGCGAACTTCGAACCGACGGTTGAGAATGTGGTGCGGCGTACCTCGCCCGGGCGCGACCGGACGTCTATGGTCCGGGGTATGGCCGATACCAACCCTCCCGGTTCCGTCCCGACGGCGACGATCAGCCCCAGCTCGTGAACGGCGTCCGCCCGGGTGAACGGGTCGTGTTCGACGGGGCCGCAGGAAAGATCGTCGGTGACCGCTGGGACGGGGTCGGCGAGCACCGTGGCGCCGTGCTGCTGCTGCACGGCGGCGGCCAGACCCGGCACTCCTGGTTCCGCACGGCCGCCGCGTTGGCCGACCACGGCTGGACCTCGATCGCGCTGGACGCCCGTGGGCACGGCGACAGCGACTGGTCGCCCGAGGGTGACTACGGCATCGACGGGCTGGTGGCCGACCTGGCGTCCGTGGTGGCGGCCCTGGACGAGCGCCCGCTGCTGATCGGGGCGTCGATGGGCGGGATGACCTCGCTCGTCGCGCAGGGCGAGCTGGGGGAGCTGGCCCGCGCGCTGGTGCTCGTCGACATCGTGCCGCGGGCGGAACCCGCCGGCGTGGCCCGGATCATGGCGTTCATGAGCGCGAACCCCGACGGGTTCGGTTCGCTGGACGAGGTCGCGGAGGCCGTCCGGGCCTACAACCCGCACCGCAAGCGCGCGCCGACCCCGGAGGGTCTGCGCAAGAACGTGCGGCAGCGGGAGAACGGCCGGTGGTACTGGCACTGGGACCCGGCGTTCCTGCAGATCGACTCCGAGCCGCGCCGCTCCACCACCCACGAACGGGCCGCAGCGGCGGCGCGCCGGATCACCGTGCCGACCCTGCTGGTCCGCGGGGAACAGTCCGACATCGTCAGCGACGAGGGGGTCGCGGAGTTCCTCGAACTCATCCCCGGTTCGCGGCACGTGGACGTGTCCGCCACCGGGCACATGGTCGCGGGCGACGACAACGACGCCTTCACCTCCACGGTGCTGGGGTTCCTGGCCGACAGCGACATCTGACCGGCGGCCCGCGGGCCGCCGGTGGGAGTGGGGCCTGATCCGCGGCCGCAGCTACGCCGAGTGCACCTGGCTGACCCTGCGCGGCGAGCTGCCCACCGCCGCGCAGGCCGCGGTGTTCGAGGCCGTGCTGTGCGGGCTGATGTCGTACCCGGCCGCGCGCGGGCCGAACATCCTCGCCGGGCGCATCGCGGTCTCGGTGCACCCCGACCCCTCCGTCGGGATCCTCGCGGCGCTGTCCTGTGCGGGGCGCCGGACCATCTCGCCGGAGCACACGGGGGAGATGCTGTCCGCCGCGCTGGAACGTCTCGGGGACGACCGGACCGATGCCGGCCTGTCGGCCGTCGCCGCCGCCGTGGCCCAGGAGCGCCGCGACGCGGGGGCGCCGCTTCCGGGGGCCGGGCACCCGGAGTTCACCGACCAGGACCTCAGGGCCGTGGCGGTGCTGGCGGTCGCGCGCCGGCACGGTGTCGAGGGCACCGCGAGCCGGCTGCACGACGCGATCCTCGCCGCGTACAACGCGTTGCGGCCGGGCCGGCGGCCGCTCCCGCTCAACATCGACGGTGCCATGGCCAGGGTGCTCACCGAGCTCGGGTTCGGGCCGCCGCAGATGTACGTGGCCGGCCTGATCTCGTTCCTGCCCGGGATCGGGGCGCACATGCTGGAGGAGATCGAGAGCGGGGACCGGTTCCGGATGCCGGCGCCCGACCGCGAGGACTACGCCGGACCGGCGCGGCGCCCGGTCCCGCCGCGGGCGCGACCCGAACCGGGCTGAGCGCGACGTCGAGGGGCGTGCGGCACGGCACCGTGGCGCACCGGGGCGAGGTGTCGCGATGTCGTACACGTCGGCGCCGTCCACGGCTTCTACCGTGACCAGCATGGACAGGGACCACCAGGTCGGCGCCGCACTGGCGGAGCTGCGTCGCGGCCGGATGGTCCTCGTCGTCGACGACGAGGACCGCGAGAACGAGGGCGATCTCATCGCCGCCGCCGAGCTGGCGACACCGGAGATGCTCGCGTTCGTCATCCGCCACACCAGCGGCCTCGTCTGCGTCGGCATGGACGCCGCGCTCGTCGACCGGCTCGAGCTGCCGCCGATGGTCGCCGAGAACGACGACCCGAGGGCGACGGCGTTCACCGTCTCGGTCGACCTCAAGAACGTCACCTCCACCGGGGTGTCGGCCACGGACCGGGCGGCGACGATCCGGGCGCTGGCCGATCCGGGGACCCGGCCGGGGGACCTGTCCCGACCCGGGCACATCTTCCCGCTGCGGGCCCGCGAGGGCGGCGTGCTGCGGCGGGCCGGGCACACCGAGAGCGCCGTGGACCTCTGCCGGCTCGCCGGGCTCGCCCCCGCCGGTCTGCTCGCCGAGGTCACCAACGCCGACGGCACCATGGCGCGACGTCCCGAGCTGGCCCGCTTCGCCAGGCAGCACGAGCTGGTCTCGATCACCGTCGCGGACCTGGTGCGGTACCGCCTGCGGACCGACACCCTCGTGGTGCGCCAGGCGTCGGGCCGAGTGCCCAGCCCGTACGGCGAGTTCACGGTCACGACGTACCGTTCGGAGCTCGACGGCTGCGAGCACGTCGCGCTGGTGATGGGAGACGTGAGCCAGGCCGAGGAGCCGGCCCCCGGCGACAACGTGCTGGTGCGGGTGCACTCCGAGTGCCTCACCGGGGACGTGTTCGGGTCCCGCCGCTGCGACTGCGGCGAGCAGCTCCAGGCGGCGATGGAGCGCATCGGCACGGCCGGCCGCGGTGCGGTGGTCTACCTGCGCGGCCACGAGGGCCGCGGGATCGGGCTCAGCCACAAGCTGCGCGCCTACACCCTGCAGGACGGGGGTATGGACACCGTCGAGGCGAACCTCGCCCAGGGGCTGCCCGTCGACAGCCGGGAGTACGGGGTCGGTGCACAGATCCTGCGTGACCTCGGCGTGCGACAGGTGTGCGTGATGACCAACAACCCGGCGAAGTACCACGGGCTCGCCGGGCACGGGGTGAGGATCGCCGCCCGCGAACCGCTCATCGTCGCCCCGAACGCGGACAACATCGCCTACCTGACGACCAAGCGGGTCCGGATGGACCACCAGATGGGGTCCGTGGCCGACCCGGATGCGACGGCGCTGCGGTGAGCGCGCAGGATCCTCCGCTCGCGCCGGCGGGACTGCACCTGTTCAGGGACGCCATGGCGTCCTTCCCGAGCGGGGTCACGATCGTCACCACCGCTGACCCGGCGGGCCGCTGGTGGGGTTTCACGGCGACGTCGTTCTGCTCGGTCTCGATGGAGCCGCCGCTCGTGCTGGTGTGCCTGGCGACCAGCGCCGAGTGCGCCCCGGCCTTCCGGCGCGCCACGAGATGGATCGTCCACGTGATCCATCCGGAGCACGCGCAGCTCGCGATGCGCTTCGCCACCCGCGGCGCGGACAAGTTCGCCGACGCCGGCTTCGTCGCCGACGACAACGGGCTCCCGGTGCTCGACGTCGCATCGGTGATCCTCGACTGTTCGGTGCACGATCGTCATCCCGCCGGGGACCATACGATCCTGGTCGGGCAGGTCCAGAACGTGCGGACGGGTCCGGAGACGCCGGCGGTGTACTTCCGGCGTGCCTTCCACCTCCTGCCGTGATCGAGGACGGCAGGCAGGTAGGAGGTCATCTGCCCGACGGCGCCCGGCGTGTGCCCCGGCGCTGAGCGACGGTCGCCGCGAGCCGGATCAGCCAGTGCGACCAGAGGTAGCTGCGGGTCCGCTCGAGCTCGCCGTCCTCGCCGAAACCGGTCTCGACGAGGGACAGCTCGGTCTGATCGCCCTCCTGCCGCAGCTCGATCGTGGTGCGCAACGGCCCCGACCAGTCCTCGGCCTGCCACACCAGCGAGAGCCGCCGCGGCGGGTCGATCTCGGCGACCACCCCGGCGACGGTGGGGAAGCCCTGTGCCGCGACGCGGACCTCCCCGCCCGCCACCGGGTCCAGGACCACCTCGCCGGTCATCCACTGCGCGACCGACTCCTCCGAGACGAGCACCTCGAAGACGGTCCCGACGCCGGCCTCGACCGACATCCTCCGGTCGAGTCGGAGCTCGGTGGCGTCGGCCGCGCGGCCGAAGCGATCACCATCCATGGTGGGTCTCCCGGTTCTGTGGTGCGGGGGCCGTGCTCATCACGTCAGGAGGTCCAACAGGACCGACGGCGCGTCGGCGGCGCCGGTGATCGGGGCCCACCGCGCCCCGGCCCGGGCGGCCAGGTCGGCCGCCTGTTCGCAGTCACCGGCCGGCGCGAGGATCAGCAGCTCGGGAAGACGCGCGGCGGCGGGCACCGGGTCCTCGTCGTCGGTGGCCCGGCAGTCCGAGAGCAGCACGACGACCCGCCGCGCGGCCCGGGTCCGGGTCAGCTGGTCGCCGGCCGCCCGCAGTGCTGCCGCCAGCGCGGTGACCCCGTGGCCCCGCAGGGCCAGGACGTCGTCGACGACCGCCGCCGGCGGACGCACCGAGTCCATCGGGCGCAGCACGGTGGACTCGCGGGCGAACGCCAGCACCGCGTGGTCCCCGGGTGCCCGCCACGTGCACGCGGCAGCCGTCAGTGCCGCCGCGGCGAGCCGCGCGCCGCCCATCGATCCGGACGCGTCGACCAGCAGGCACAGCGCCAGGGTCGGGCGCGCCCACGAGCGGGCGGTGAGCTCGTCCAGGCCCGCCGCGCGGCCGAGTGCCCGCGACTCCACGACGGCCGCCATCGACGCGTCGAGGTCCAGGTCACCCCCGCGGTCGGCCGGAACGGACCGCAGCCGCCCGATCCCCCGGTCGCGGGGCGGGCCGGTTCGGGCCCGGTCGAGGACGATCCGCCCGGCCAACCGGCGCGCGGCGGATCGCAGTGACTCATCCGTCGCCCCGGCCATGTCCACGAGCAGGGCCAGGGCCGCGTCCGGATCATCGGCCAGCGCGTCGTCGAAGGCGGCGGGGTCCAGGACCCCGACCTCCGGCGAGATCTCCGCGAAACGGGCGCGCCGGGCGAGCTCGGCCCGTGGGGTCGTCCGGTCGCGGGCCGTCGGCCGCGCCCGCGGCGCGCGGTCCGGTGTCTCCGGTAGGCCCGCCGTCGGCGGCGGGCTCAGCGTTCCCCCGGTGCACCACCGTCCTCGGTGTCCCCGGGATCCGGCTGCTCCGGCTCGGGCTCGGGGCCGAAACCGTCCTCGTAGAGCTCGCGGACGACGGCCTCGGCCTCCCGCGTGCACGACTCCAGCAGCCGGATCCGCCCCGACAGTGCGACCATGGCCGCGTCCAGCCCGACCCACCAGTCGGTCACCGCGGTCCTGCGGCGTCGGGCCAGGGCGGCGGCGAGGCGCACCATGTCGATCGCGCCGCGGACCGAGGAGCCGATCCTGATGTCGGGGTGCCGGCGGGTGGCGCGGACCAGCTCGACCACCTGGGCCCGCCAGGCCTCGGGCACGGCGGGCGCCCGCAGCCCGACGATCCCGGTCTCGTCGCGCGCGTCCTGGTAGCCCATCGTGATCCGGCAGACCCGGTCGTAGATCGCCGAGGAGATCCGGGCGGTGCCGACGGCGTCGAACGGGTTCATCGCCGCGATCAGCCGGAACCCCGCCGATGCGGGGATCACGCCGAATCGCGGCACGTGCAGCTCGCCCTCGCTCATCACCGTGATGAGCACGTTGAGGGTCTCCTCCGGGATCCGGTTCGCCTCCTCGACGTAGAGCAGCGCGCCGGATCGCAGCGCCTGGGCGAGGGGCCCGTCGACGAACGTCTCGGGTCCGTAGCCCCGGTCGAGGACCTGGGCCGGGTCGAAGTGGCCGATCAACCGGGCCGGGGTGAGCTCGGCGTTGCCCTCGACGAAGACGAACGCGGTCCGTTCCTCCTCGGCGACGGCGCGCAGCACGGTCGTCTTGCCCGTGCCGGGCGGGCCCTCCAACAGCACGTGGGCACCGCTCTCCAGGGCGGCCATCAACAGCTCCACCTCGCGCGCCCGGCCGACGACCGAGGCCCCGAGGTGCCCGTGCGGGCCGGACGCGACCGCGTCCGGCCCGCCCGTCGGGAACGCAGCGACCATCAGTGCTCGTGCACGATCACGCCGCGCACGTTCTTCCCGTTGAGCAGGTCGTCGTAGCCCTCGTTGACCTGCTCGAGGGTGTAGGTGCGGGTGATGATCTCGTCGAGCTTGATGTCCCCGCTCTGGTAGAGCCCGAGGATCTTGGGGATGTCGACGGTGGGGTTGCAGTCGCCGAACAGCGTGCCCTTCAGCGTCTTCTTGAACAGCGTCATGATCGAGCCCGGCAGCTGGATGTTGTTCACCGCCAGCTTGTTCAGACCGGTCAGCACGATCGTGCCACCCTTGCCGGTGTTGGTGAACGCGTCGGTGATGATCTCCTCGGTGACGATTCCCGCGGTCACGATCGTCTTGTCGGCACCGTTCCCGTTGGTCATCGCCCGCGCCAGGTCGCCCGCTTCGGCCGCGGTGGCCACCGCGTGGGTGGCGCCCAGTTCCAGCGCCTTCTCGCGCTTGTTCTCCAGCGGGTCGATCGCGATCAGGTTCTTGGCGCCCGCGTACCGCGCGCCCTGCACCGCGTTGATCCCGATGCCGCCGACACCGGCGACGATCACCGTCTCACCCGGCTTCACCGCGGCGGCGTTGACCGCCGAGCCCCACCCGGTGGGCACACCACAGCCGACCAGGACGGCCTTGTCCAGCGGCAGGTCGTCGTCCACCTTCACACACGAGTTCTGGTGGATGGTGGCGTACTGGCTGAACGTGCCGAGCATGCACATCGCGCCGTAGTCGCCCTTGGGCCCGGTGAACGGGAACCGGTTGCCGGGGAGGTAGCCCTCCAGGATCGTCGCGCCCATGTCGCAGATCGCCTGCTGGCCGGTCGCGCACCAGCGGCAGGTCCCGCAGTTGGGGATGAACGAGCACACGACGTGGTCGCCGGGCGCGACCCGGGTGACGCCCTCACCGACCTCCTCGATGATCCCCGCCCCCTCGTGCCCGAGGACCATCGGGAGCCGTGCCTCGAGGTCGCCGTGGGCGATGTGCACGTCGGAGTGGCACAGACCACCGTGCGTGTAGCGGATCAGCACCTCGCCGGCCTTCGGACCGTCGAGATCCAGTTCCTCGATCTCGATCGGCTTGCCGATCTCGTAGACGACGGCGGCCTTGGTCTTCACGGGTACTCCTCAGGGTGGGTGGTTGGGTGGGTCGCGGAGCGTGACGGGCTACGCCCGAGCGGGAACCGGCTCGACCGCCGGGTAGAACTTGTCGGCATGGATGCGGGCCTCCGGGAGGCCCTTCGCCTCGAGCAACCTGCCGACGGCGTCACACATCTCCGGCGCACCGCACAGGTACGCGTCGAAGGTCGAGGCGTCCGGGATGTCCTGCGCGATGGACCGGGTGAGCCTGCCCGCCCGCGCACCGGGGACGTCCTCGGCGCCGCCCTGCGAGAGGCACGGCACGAAGGAGAATCCCGGCAGGCGTGCCGACAGCGCGGCGATCTCGTCGCGGTAGACGAGATCCGCGGCCGTCCGCGCCCCGTAGTAGAAGCGGATCGGGACGTCGACGCCGCGGTCCGCGGCGTCGGTGAGGATCGACAGGATGGGAGCGATCCCCGAGCCGATCGCCGCGGCCACCACCGGGCGGCCCGTGTCGCGCAGGAACATCGTGCCGAACGGCGCCTCGAGATCGAGCCGGGTACCGGACTCGAACCCCTCGAGGTAGCCGTCGAACACCCCCCCGGGGATCCGTTTGATGCAGAAGACCAGCTCCCTGCCCGACCCCGGCGGGTTGAGCAGGGAGTACGAGCGGCGCTCCCCGGTGCCCGCCACCGCGATCTCGACGTACTGCCCCGCGTGGAACCGGACGGGCTCGTCCACCTCCACCCGGAGCTCGACGAGCGCGGGCGTCAGCCCGCGCACGCCGAGCACCGTCGCCTGGCGTGGAGCAGGCGGTTCCATCGGCGGCAGCTCCTCCATCCCCTCGTGCTGATCGATCTCGATCACGAGATCGGTCTGCGCGAAGGTGCAGCACAGCAGGATCGCGCCGTCCTCCCGCTCGCTGCGCGGGATCGCGTAGACCGACGCCGCCGAGTCGTCGACATCCCCGTCGACCAGCCAGTGCTTGCAGGACGAGCAGTTCCCGTGCCGGCAGCCGTAGCGGAGGTTGACCCCACTGTGCAGTGCGGCGGTCAGGATGTCCTCGTCCTCCCGGACGGCGAACTCCTGTCCGGTCGGTACGAGGGTGACGCGTGCCATCCGAGCCCCCTCTCAGGCCGCGGTCGGATCGAGCTGCGACATGTCCGACGTCACGACGAAGGCGTCGTCCTCGGTGTGGGCCCGCCCGTAGTAGCTCGACATGACGACCAGGAACTTCGCCATCGTGAGCGGCTTGCCCAGGTACTCCTCGACCTCGGCGATCGGGATCCTGATCGTGCCCTCGGTCTCCAGCAGGAAGAAGGTGCTCCGATCCTGTACCCGGATGTCGGGACGGCAGTCGGTCACGTAGTCGACGGTCGCCTGGGCCTCCTCGCTCTTCATCAGCACCAGGCCGATCGTCCGGCGACCGCCGTCCGCGTCGCTCATGAGGCCACCTCTGTCGGAACGCGCAGGCCGACCTGCTCCAGCACGTCGTGGGTGTGCGCCAGCACGCGCTCGCGGGCCTGGTCACCGACCCCGTCGGCGGCCGGCGCCCGGTCGAACAAGGGCCGGAAGCCGTCGACCGCGGCGAGCGCGTCCGGGTACCACGAGTCGACCCAGCCCTGCATGATCTCCAGGTTCCGCGCGGCCGGGACCGTGCGGCCCTCGCGGTCGCTCTCCGCGGTCAGCATGGTGGCCAGCTGCCGCGTGGCCGCCCGGTTGCGGATGCGGTCCGCCTCCGCGGTCATCTCGATCACCGGGGTGACCGCGTCTCCGTGCCAGGGCGCCAGGCGCCGGAAGAACTCGCTGCCGGCGAACGCGGTGAACATCGGCTCCACGACCAGGTTCGTCATGAGGACCATCTCGCACCAGTCCCCGGCCGACATCAGCCGCTCCACCAGCCGCCGTGCCGGCTGGAGGATCGGATCGTTGAGCCAGGCGTCCATCCCGTTGCCCTCGTCGTAGCCGTCGATCTGGCTGTGCAGATCGAGGCTGTAGAGGGCAATGGCCTGCTGGTGGCGCAGGCGGTCCATCCCGCTGAAGGTGTAGGTCATCGACAGGGTGTCCGACAACGCCTCCCGCGTGACGAAGGCGTGCGCCCGGAACATCCCCCACTCGAACGACGCGAACGCCTCGTAGTACCGCGAGAGCAGCGCCGCCCACTCGGGCGCGACGTCCTGGAACGCCCCGTTGAGCTTCGCCGAGTCGATGGCCCGTTGGATCGAGCGCTCCTGCTGGGCCTGCAGCTTGATGTAGGGCCGCTGCCACAGCGCGGACGGGTCCCGGTACTCGAACCAGTTCGGGTGCACCATGGCGGTCGTGCGGGCGTCCTGGCAACCCAGGCCGTCGGGCCGCAGCAGGTACCAGCCGCCCGTGTCGAACTGGCCCATGTCGGGCTGGGCGTTGCAGATGACCGCCTCGTACTCCGAGAGCCTGCGCTTCTGCGGACGGATGTAGGTGAGGTCGCGCGGGGTGTAGAAGCCCTCCGCGACCGCCTCGATGTCGACCCCGTCCGAGGTCAGCTCGATGGTCATCAGATCGCCACGAACGCTTCGCCCGGAATCGTCTTGAGCGGGTCCTTGATGACGACCCCGGTGCGCCGGATGTCGTCGATGGTCCACAGCGACGCCTCGTCGGTGCGCAGGTGCGGCTGTCCCATCAGGGTCTTGCCGTCCGAGCGCAGCAGCCCGGCGTCCACGATGTAGCGCCACAGCTCCACGTTGTCGTTGACCTCCCACCACGTCATTCCGCAGTGGCGCTCGGGCGCCTGCCGGAAGATGTGCTGGCAGGCCTCCGAGCAGAACGCGTGCCGCTGGCCGGCCGCGTCGATGTTGAGCCGGATCTCGTTGATGTCCGGGCGGGGCAGCACCGCGGGCATCTGGCAGGTGCGGCAGATCGGCGGCATCTCCGGGAACAGCGTCAGCGCGAGCTGGCCGTTGCGCGGGTCGCTCATCTCCCGGTAGGCCGTCCAGAACCCTCCGAAGTGCTGCTCCCAGCCGGGGTACTTGTCCTCCAGGAACGCGAAGTCGTCGTCGAACATGCAGTCCGAGCGCCAGGCGTGCACCGGCCACAGCGCCGCCGACACCATCGCCGAGGTGTGCCCGCCCCAGTCGACGTGCCGGCGCGCGTCGTGGATCCAGCGCGGCACCTGCAGCCCGAAGGGCTCCAGCCGCTCGATGTAGCTACCGGCCCAGTCCTCCCAGATCCACTGGTTCCAGTACTCCTTGTAGGACTTCATCCGCACCTTGGAGAAGTAGTCGTAGACCGCGCCCTGGAAGTTGTCCAGGAACACGTGCTGGCGCCAGAAGGCCGTGTCGAAGTCCTCCTGCAGCATCGGCAGGTTGTCCGGCTCGGACAGCACCGCGGCCAGCGTCGAGTAGCCGTTGGCCATGTGCCGCGACTCGTCGGACTGGATCGACAGGAACACCGACGGCGTCGCCTGGTCCCCGTTCGCGGCCGCCACCTCGGTGACCGCGACGAACAGCGGGTTCGTGTAGGCGGTCTCCGCGACGACCTGCAGGTTCAGCGAGTTCGTGATCGGGTCGTCGTTCATGAACGCCTCGAACACGGCCCGGCCCGGCCGGCCGATCGGGTCGAACGCCCGCATCTGGAACCCGGAGTTGAAGCCGGCCGGATCGGGAGCGTGCTTGGCGAAGTACCTCATGAGGTACGCCTCTTGGTTCGTGTGCCGCACCTCGTCGATCATCTGCGCGAGGTAGCCCTGCCGCAGCTCCGGGTTCTCCACCGTGTCGACGAGCATCGCCGTGCACTTCATCGCCGCGTACTCGCCGAAGTCGACCAGCGCCAGGACCGGCTTCATCGCCTCCATGAAGCGGGGTTCGGCATCGGCGGCGTTGTTCATCCGGCCCAGTGCGTCCTCGAGCGCCCCGTACTGCCGGTCGTCCTTCTCCTCCTCCATGCCCACGTACTCGCGGACCAGGGTCCGGAAGGGGTCCTTGGTCTTCGGAGGGATCTTGTACTTGGTGGGGTAGAGGGCGTCCCGATGGAAGTAGCTGGGCTCCCAGTCGAACTGCTTGATCTTCTCGTGTTCCGCCGAGACCGATCCTGCCATGCGTCTGCTCCTGTTCGTCCGGCCGTGCCACCGGAGACGACTCTCACACTCATCGGGCCTGGACACACCCTCCGATCGGAGGTCCGGGGCGGTCGCCGGTACCTGGTTGAGGTCCCGGACGGCGAGTACCGTCGTCGTCATGTCTCATCGACGAGGCTCGTCGCCGTCCGCGGCCCGACCGGTCCCGGGCCCGGTCCGGGTCCTGCTGGTCGACGACCATCCGATCGTGCACCAGGGCGTGGAACGGCTGGTCGAGGGCGCCTCGGACCTGCACCTGTGCTCGGCGGCGCTGACCGCGACCGCCGCCGTGCGGGCGGTCGCGCGTGAGCGGCCCGATGTCGTGCTGCTCGACCTGCACCTGCCGGACATGTCGGCCCCGGTCGCCGCCGCGGCGTTGCGCTCCGCGCGACCGAACCTGAAGCTCCTGCTGTTCACCGGCGACAGCAGGCGCAACGTCGCCCATGTCGTGGCGCTCGTCGGCATGGACGGGGTCGTCCACAAGGACAACGCCTGCTCGACGCTGATCAGGGCGATCCGCGCCGTCGCGGCCGGTCAGCGCTTCTACGACCCGTTGATCGGCGGCGAGAGCAGTGTGGTGCTCTCCCGGCGTGAGTTCCAGATCCTGGAGCGGATGGCGAAGGGCGACAACAACGGCGAGATCGGCCGGCACCTGGGGCTCACCGCGAACACGGTTAAGTCGTACGTGCAGACGTTGCTGACCAGGCTCGATGCCCGCAATCGGCTGGATGCCGTGCTCAAGGCCCAGCAGGCGGGTCTGCTGTAGGCGTGGGGACCCAGGCCCGCAGCGTGCTCCCGCCCTCCTCGTTCGCGGCGAAGGTCATGCGGCCGCCCACCCGTTCGAGGCGCTCGGCGAGTCCGCTCAGGCCCAGTCCTCGGTCGTCCGGCCCCCGATCGTCCGGGGGCCCCGGGAGGCTGACCGCACCGTCGTCGGCGACCGTGAGGACGACCCCGTCGTCCGTGGCGTACATGCTGACCAGCACGGAATGCGCGCCGGCGTGCTTCTCCACGTTCAGCAACGCCTCCCGCGCCACCTTCAGCAACGCCTCGCTCCGGGCCGTGTCCAGCCGCGGGAGCTCGCCGAGCACCACGAGATCCGCCGCGACGCCTGCCCTGGCGGCGAAGTCGCGGCAGTCGCCCCGGATCGTGATGGCCAGGCCCTTGTCGGCGGGGGTGTCGTAGAGCGACCGGGTCTGTGACCGCAGCTCCGTCGTGGCGTGCTTCGCCTGTTCGACGGCAACGCGCAGACGCTCGCGCGCGGGGCCCTCGGGCAGCAGGGCCTCGACCGACATCAGTGCGGCGCGCAGGCCGAACAGCGTCGCGCCCACCGAGTCGTGCAGGCGGACCGCCAGCCGCTGACGCTCGCTGTAGACCGCGACCTCCGTCATCTCGCGGGCGCCGTCGGCCACCTCCATCGCCACCGCGGTCTGCCGGGCGAGCATCAGGAGCTCCTGACGGTCCCGGTCGGCCCACGGCTCGACCGACCGGCGCGCCGCGTAGAGCACCCCGTACAGCCGATGCGCCCGTACCACCGGCGCGGCCATCACCGCCCGAAGACCCTCGGCGCGGACCGGGTCGTCGAAGTCGTGGGTGATGGCGCGCGACGCGCAGTAGTCCGGCACCGCGACCGTCCGGCGCAGGACCGTGGCCTGCCCGCCGAGGCCGATCTGCGGTGCGACGACCAGGCCGTTGAGCTGCTCGGTGCGTCCGCCCACGACGGCGCGGACCTCGACGGTCTCGTCGTCGCCGACCCGCTCCGCACCCGCGGCCAGATCGGCGCCGAGCCGTCGGTGGACCACCTCCGCGGCGTGCCGCAGCGCCGCCGTGCTGTCGAGCAGCGACAGGACCGTGACGAAGTCCGGGTGGATGTCGCCGGCAGCCATGCGGGCCACGCTCCTTCGTGCGGGAATGCCGCTCGACGCGTGACACTACGCCCTGCACGGTGCCGGTCCGCGGGCCGGACGGTGGGACCGGGCTGCGCCCGAACACCCCGGACTCCCCGGTCGGCCGCACCGCCGGGCCCGGTCCGGCCGCTGTCGACCGGCTGGTTCCGCGGGGCGTGCTGCACAACGGGTCACGCCGACGCCCGGCGCCGGTCGACCCGGGCGCCGGTCGGACCCCGGGATCGCCGGTCCTCGCGTCGGGCCGCCGATGTGTCACGAAGTGACACACGCCACTTCCTCCTCCGATGGCTAGCGTCGGCCGGCGGATGGAACGAGCTCGGAGGTGGGCATGGACGGCCTGATCATGGATCGGCCGCTGCTGATGAAGCAGCTGCTGTGGCGCGCGGAACGGGTGTTCGGGGACAAGCGCATCATCTCCCGGACCGGTGACGGCGAGGATCTCAGCTACACCTACGCCGAGTACGCGGTGCGGGCGCGCAAGCTCGCCCAGGCGTTGACCGCCCTGGGCGTGCAGCCCGGCGACCGGGTCGGGACGCTGGCCTGGAACACCCACCGCCACTACGAGGCCTACTTCGGCGTGCCGTGCATGGGCGCCGTGCTGCACACCGTGAACCTGCGGCTGTTCGACGAGCAGATCGCCTACATCATCAACCACGGCGGCGACCGGGTGTTGCTGATCGACCCGGACCAGATCCCGCTGCTCGAGCGGCTCGCCCCGGACCTGCCCGGCGTGCAGGCCTACGTGGTGCTCGCCGACACGGTGCCCGAGACCACGCTGAGTCCCGTCCACTCCTACGAGGAGCTGCTCGCCGCGCAGGACGGGAAGCTGGAGTTCCCCGACTTCCCCGAGACGACCGCGTCCGCGATGTGCTACACGTCGGGCACGACCGGGGACCCCAAGGGTGTCCTCTACAGCCACCGGAGCGTGGTGCTGCACACCCTGGCGCTGTGCCTGCACGGGTCGATCGGGGTGCGCGAGGAGGCGATCTTCCTCGCGATCAGCCCGATGTTCCACGCCAACAGCTGGGGCATCCCGTTCGCCGCCGCCCTGCAGGGTGCGACGCTGGTGCTGCCCGGTCCGCACCCCGAACCGAAGCACTATCTCGAGCTGATCGACCGGCACAAGGTCACCCACGCCGTCGGCGCAGTGACCATCGGCGTGATGATGCGCGACCTGCTCGAGCGGGACGACCCGCACTACGACGTGTCCTCGCTCGACGTCCTCTGGCTGGGTGGTCAGGCCCCGCCCCGCGGTCTGATGAAGTGGTTCGCCGACACCCACGGCGTGGTGGTGCCGCAGGGCTGGGGGATGACCGAGGCCTCGCCGCTGGTCACGTTCACGGCGTTGAAGAGCAAGCACGACCACGTCCCCGAGGACGACGTGTACGACGTGCGTGGCAAGCAGGGTCTGCCACTGCCGCTGTGCGAGGTCAGGGTGGTCGACGAGGGCGGCGACGACCTGCCGTGGGACGGCAAGGCCGTCGGCGAGTACCACCTGCGATCTCCGTGGATGGCCAGTGCCTACTACGACGACCCGCGCAGCCCGGCCAGCTACGACGCGCAGGGCTGGTTCAAGACCGGCGACGTCGGCGTGATCGACCCGGACGGCTACGTCCAGCTGACCGACCGGTCGAAGGACCTGATCAAGAGCGGCGGGGAGTGGATCTCCTCGGTGGAGCTGGAGAACTCCCTGATGGCGCACCCGGCGGTGGCCGAGGCCTCGGTCGTCGCCGTGCCCCACGACAAGTGGCTGGAACGCCCGCTGGCCTGCGTAGTGACCCGCGCACCGGTCACCTCCGAGGAGCTCACGGCGTACCTGCTGGAGCATTTCGCCCGGTGGTGGATCCCCGAGGAGTTCCTGTTCGTCGACGCCATCCCGAAGACCGGGGTGGGCAAGTTCGACAAGAAGGTCCTGCGGGCCAGGTTCGGCGAGGCCGACGCCCGCGAGCGGTACCGCGCGGAGGCATCGCGATGATCATCGTCGACTACCGGTGCGAAGCATGCGACGGCGTCAGCGAGCACTTCGTGTCCAACCCGGCGCCACCGACGATACAGTGCCCGGCCTGCCGCGCACCCGCCAGGCGCCGGTTCGCCGCCGTGGGGCTCTCCGGTCGGGCGGCACCGCCGAGCGAGCGCAGGCCGGCCGCGTCCGACCGCGCGCTGTGTCTGGACAACCGCGACGTTCCAGGGCTCTGCCACATGACGCCCGACGCCGCACGCACGTGGGTCGCCAGGGCCAGGGGGGACAACCGCAGCCTCGACCGGGAGCTCGAACGCCAGGAGCGCTCCCTGAAGGAGACCGTCGGGCCCGTGGCTGACCCGGTGTCCCACGACCACGGACACGCCCACGGGACAGGGCACGGACACACCCACGCGGCACCCGCGGCAGGTGCCGCCGGCACCGCGTGAGCGCGGCCCGCCGATCGGACCGACAACCGAAGGAGTACGACCATGGGTGACAGGCTTGCCGGCAAGGTTGCGCTGATCAGCGGCGCGGCACGAGGCCAGGGTGCCGCGCACGCGGCACTGCTCGCCGCAGAGGGCGCACGACTGGTGATCGGCGACATCCTCGCCGACGAGCTCGCGGCGGTGGCGGAGACGCTCACCGCGAAGGGCCACGACGTCGTCGCGCACGTGTTCGACGTCCGCGACGAGGACGGCTGGAACGCCGCGGTGGCGCTGGCCGAGGAGCGCTTCGGCCGGCTCGACATCCTGGTCAACAACGCCGGGGTGCTCGACATGGCCGGTGTCGAGGCGACCACCCGGGAGTCCTGGGACCGCATCATCGCGACCAACCAGACCGGCGTCTGGCTCGGGATGAAGGCCGTCGCGGGAGCGATGCGCCGGGCCGGTGGCGGTTCCATCGTCAACACCTCGTCGATCTACGGCCTCATCGGCAGCGGTGGCGCCACTGCCTACCAGGCCACGAAGGGTGCGGTCCGGCTGCTCACCAAGACCGCGGCCATCGAGTTCGCGGGCGCCGGGATCCGGGTCAACTCGGTCCACCCCGGCATCGTCGACACCCCGATGGTGTCCGAGGACGTACCCGAGGAGGTCATCCCGATCATCGTCGGCGCCACGCCGCTGCAGCGGATGGCGCGCCCCGAGGAGATCTCCTACGGCGTGCTGTTCCTGGCTTCCGACGAGGCGTCCTACGTCACCGGCTCCGAGCTCGTGATCGACGGCGGCTACTCCACGCAGTGACCCGACCGGACGCCCAGGCGCCCGGCCCATCAGCGCACGACCAGTGATCGGCTTCGGCCGGAGAACGGAGAACAGCGGTGGCGATCGAAATCGGAGTGTTCCACAACGGAGCCTCGGACCTTCCTGTCAAGAACGTCCAGTACGACGGCGAGGCGGTGGCCGTCAACGACGGTGACCTGCCCGCGACGCACACCTCGGCCCAACGCACCATCGTCAACCAGGTGCGCCAGGGCATCCTCGCCGACCAGCTCGGCTTCGACTACTGGTTCCAGACCGAGCACCACTTCCAGCCCGAGGGTGCCGAGCTCAGCCCGAACCCGCTGCTCGCCGAGGCGGCCATCGCGTCGCGGACGAAGAACATCCGGCTCGGCCAGGCCGCCAATATCGTCACCTGGCACCACCCAATCCGGATCGCCGAGCAGGCTGCGATGCTCGATGTGATCAGCGGCGGGCGGTTGGAGTTCGGGATCGGCCGCGGCTACCAGCCGCGGGAGAACGAGGTGTTCGGCTGGGCCTACGGTTCCACGATCCAGGACCAGGAGCGCAACCGGGCCTACTTCGAGGAGGCCTACGACATCATCATCAAGGCCTGGACCGAGGACTCGATGTCGCATCACGGCGAGTTCATGTCGATCCCGCCGTCCTACACCAAGTGGGGTCACAAGCAGACCCATGCCTACTTCAGCCAGGAGGGCATGGGCCGCACGCTCGAGCAGGTTCTCAAGCTCGGCGCCCCGGACATGTACTCCGCCGGCAACCCCGTGCAGGCCACCACCACCAAGCTGCTGGAGATCCCGGTCTACCCGCAGCCGCTGCAAAAGCCGTACCCGCAGATGTGGGAGCCGCTGACCAGCCCCCGCTCCATCCGGTTCGCCGCCGAGCGGGGCATCAACGGCTACTTCATCGTCGAGCCCAACTCCCGGCTGAAGCAGAACATCGACCTCTACCACGAGGAGGCCGAGAAGGCGGGCTGGCCCGACCGCCAGAACCGCGGCGAGTTCAAGCGCGGCTGGGACGCCGAGCGTCGCCGCGGCGTGGTGACCTGCCGCTACATCCACTGCGTGGACAAGGGTCTCGGCGACATGGACCGCGCCGCCCGCGGGCTGGAGCTGCAGTGGGACTACTACGGCCCGTTCGGTTTCGCCGCTGTGCTCGCCGAGGCGGACGAGCCCTTCTACGACCTCAACACGAAGGTGACCGCGCAGATGCTGCGGGACAAGAAGGTCGCCATCCACGGCTCCAAGCAGTACGTGATCGACTCGATCATGGAGGTCAAGGAGCAGTGCGGCTACGACGACTTCATGTTCCACACCTGGTTCGAGAGCGGCGGCTTCCAGGGTGAGGAGATCGAGGCGCAGATGCAGTACTTCGCCGAGGAGATCATGCCCGTCCTGCACCGCGAGTGCGGCCGGCTCCCCAAGGAGCCCAGCAGCGTCGACCTCGACGTGGCGCCCCGCGTCCCCGTCACCGCCTGACCCGGCAAGGAGACTGAACGATCATGGCTACACCCGGAACGGCCAAGCGGATGTGGGCGCTCGACTCGCCCACCTTCACCGTCGACAAGTCGCTGCTGTTGCTCGGGGCGAGCGGCGAGTGCACCATCCCGATGCCCGCCTACCTGATCGAGCACCCGAAGGGCCTGGTCCTGTTCGACACCGGCCTGGTCCCGGCCGCCGCCACCGATCCCGAGGGGGTCTACGGACCGCTCGCCGAGCACCTCGGGCTGAGCTTCCTGCCCGAACAGACGGTGGACGCGCAGCTCAAGGCGCTCGGGTACAAGCTGTCGGACATCAAGTACGTGATCGCCTCGCACACGCACTTCGACCACACCGGCGGGCTCTACCTCTTCCCGGACGCCCAGTTCTACGTGGGCGAGGGCGATATGAGGTTCGGGTTCTGGCCCGACCCGGCCGGGGCGGGGTTCTTCCGGCAGGCCGACATCGAGCCGCTGCGCGGCCGTAACGTGCTTGAGGTGCCCGGTGTCGACCACGACGTGTTCGGCGACGGGAGCATCGTCATCCTGTTCACCCCGGGCCACACCCCGGGTGAGCTGAGCCTGCTGGTTCGCCTGCCGGGTCGCAACTTCATCCTCACCGGCGACACGGTGCACCTGCGGGACGCGCTGACCACGATCGCCCCGATGCCCCACGATGCGGACACGGTCCAGTCACTGCGATCGATCCGCCGGCTCAACCTGCTCCGCGACTCCGCCGACGCCACCATCTGGATCAGCCACGACCCGGAGGACTGGGCCGAGTTCAAGCACGCCCCGAACTGCTTCGAATGATCGTCCGCCGGAATCCGTGTCCCGGAAAGGGACACGGATTCCGGCCGCAATCGGTATAATCTTTCCGCGCAGTACCGGTGACGGACGCCCGCTGGACGCCCGATGGACGCGGAGAGTGATCGATGACGATCCTTCAGCACGCGGTGGCCCACGAGCGTGAGGCGTTCCTCGAGGGCCGCACCCCCTGCACGATGCGTCCGGAGATCGCCGTGTCCTGGCGTCGCTGTTCCTACCTCGACGTGCCGGTGGACACCATGACGCCACGCTACGCCCCTGACTTCGATCACGAGGCACCCCTGGTGCGTGCCGCCCGTCCCGTGCTCGACCACGTCAACGAGCGGCTCGGGGACCTCGGCATCTCCTTCCTGCTCACCGACGCCTCGGCGCGCATCCTCGACCGCACCTCGTCGAACGCACACCTGCTCGGCCGCCTCGACGCCGTGTCGGCGGCCGAGGGATTCGTCTTCGCGGAGGGCGAGGTCGGCACCAACGGGGTCGGCACCGCGCTCGAACTCGGCCGGACGGTCCGGGTCGACGGCCACGAGCACTACGCGGAGGACCTGCACGAGTTCACCTGCGTCGGCGTCCCGATCCGGAGCGCCGACCGCAGGCTGCACGGCCTGCTCGACGTCACCTGCGCCGCCGACCACGACAACTCGCTCGTGGTGTACATCGCCGAACAGACCGCACAGCAGATCGAGCAACGGCTGTGGGCGCAGCAGTCGGGAGCGGAACGGGCACTGCTCGACCGGTTCGTGGCGGCCTCCCGACGCGTTCGTCACGACTTCTTCGTGATCAGCGAGCGGTTGCTGATCAGCTCACCCCGTGCGGCCCAGCTGCTCGACGGAAGCGAGCAGGCACTGGTCTGGGATCAGGTCAGCCGGCTGCTCCGGTCGCCCGAGGAGTCCGAGGCCGAGCTGGAGCTGCCGGACGGTCGGATGATCGTGATGCACGGCGAGTCCATGCGCGACGGTGGCGACGAGATCGGCGCGATCGTCGAGATCCGTGAGGCGCCCCGCACCGAGCCGGGTTCCACGGGCGACCGGAACCGGCCGGCCTCCCTTCCCGGCCTCGTCGGCGCCGACGCGGCGTGGCTTCGAGCGTGTCACGAAATCGCCGCACGCGCGCGCGAGCGGGTCGTCGTCGTGTCCGGCGAACCGGGCGTCGGGAAGACGGCGGTGGCCGAGGCGGTTGATCGCCACCTTGGTGGCGGCGGTCCACTGGTCGTCAAGGACGCCGAATCGATGACGGTGGACGGCCCGTCGGCCTGGATGGCGAGTCTGCGGTCGGATCTCGACAGCATGCCGGGCACCATCGTGGTGAGGCACGTCGACGGGCTCTCGCCCGCGGCGTTGCGCGCCCTGACATCGCTCTTGCACAGGGGGCACGCGCAGGGATGGCGTTGCCTGGCGACCGCCGGCACCCAGACCCCTCCGATGACGGCCGGCCACGATGACCGCCGGTGTGCTGTGGTCGCGCTGCCGCCACTGCGCAACCGGACGAACGACATCCCGGCACTTGCCCGGTCGTTCGCCGCGCCGGCGCGGTTGGCACCCGAAGTCGTCTCACTGCTCATCCGGACCCCGTGGCCCGGCAATACGCGCGCCCTGCGCCACGCGGTCGACCAGGCGCTGACCGTCGCGCGGGGGAGCGAGGTGCACGTCGGCGACCTTCCCGACGATCTGCGTGCCCGGGCGTACCGCCGCCGCATGAGCCGGTTCGAGCAGGCCGAACTCAGCGCGATCATGGACGCGTTGAGCGAGGCGGCCGGGAACAAGAAGGCCGCGGCGTCGCTGCTGGGGATCTCCCGCTCGACGCTCTACCGGAAGCTGGATGCGGCGGGACTCGATCTCACCTAGGTCTCGCGGATCACAGCGGGATCGCCAGGTCCGTCGCGCAACCGAGCAGCCGACTCTTTAAGCTGACGGCGGGTACAGGATGGACGGCGTGTTCCTCCTCGTTGCGGTCCTGTCCCGCTTACGGCAGGGACGGAGTTGAGTGTGGACGGCTTGGATCCATCGGCCACCCGCGGTGTTGCGAGCGAGGCCCCGATGTACGGTCGTCGACAGCCGAGGCTGCCCAAGGCGTCGGACGTGCTGGCAGATCGGTTGCGCGGGCAGATCCTCGGCAATGAGATGCGGCCGGGCGAGCCCCTGCGGTCCGAGGCCACCCTCATCGCCGAAACAGGGTTCAGCCGGGGGACCGTGCGCGAGGCGTTGCGGCTCCTCGAATCCGACGGACTGATCGAGATCCGGCGTGGCCCACACGGCGGCATCCGGGTCGCAGAGCCCGACCTGAGTCAGGTCACCCGCTCGCTCGCCCTGCTGTTGACGCTGTCCGGAACGACGATGCGGGCGTTCTCCGAGTTCCGCCAGCTCGTCGAACCCGCGGCGGCGGCCGCCGCAGCGCGCACGGCGACCGAGGAGCAGCGCGGGTGGCTGCTCGCGCTCGCGAACGCGGGATCGCCGCGCAACGGTTCGTGGGAGCCGTCGATCGAGTTCCACGAGGCACTCGGGGTGTGCAGCAACAACGAGATCGTCCGTCTGGTCATCGCGGCGTTCGGACAGGAGCTGACCTGGCACGTTCCCGGAGAGCAGCTCTCCCTGCGGGACATGGAGGAAACGCGCCGCGCTCACCGGAGCATCGCGCAGGCAGTGGCGGCAGGCGACGCCGACCGCGCATCGAAGGCGATGGTCCGTCATCTGCAACAGTTCGAGCGCGTGCTGGCCGCGAACGGCCGGCTGGACCAGCCCGTCCTACCCCCGGAGCGGTGGCTGTCGACCTGAGCTCGACCGAGAGGGGCCCCGCCGGTGGCCCCTTTGCCGCGGGCGAGGTTAGCGACGGCTCACGTATAGGCTTCCTGGGTCACGGATCCGAGGAGTCGCAAGTGGGGGCCTGCACATGCCTGTCGTGAACGGGAGCGAAGGCAGCCTGTCGCTACGGAAGTCCGCGTTGCTCCAGGCGGCGGCCGACCTGTTCGCCGCCAGGGGTTACCACGCGGTCAGCACCGATGACATCGGCCGTGCTGTCGGGATCTCGGGTCCGGGCGTGTACCGCCACTTCGCGAGCAAGGTCGAGTTGCTGACGACGCTCTGCGACGCGGCGATGGACCACCTCCTCGACGGATCTCGGGCGATCGTCGAGTGTGATGGCGCCCGCCCAGCAGCAATCGCGCGGCTCGTCGAGTTCCACGTCCAGTTCGCGGCGAACGAGCGAGCACTGCTCGCGGTCTACCTCCGTGAACAGCGGGAGCTGCCGGTCCGAGAGCTGCGACAGCTACGTCGCCGCCAGCGGGAGTACGAAGCTGTCTGGCGCAGGGCCATCTCAGCGGAACGTGCCGACCTGGCCGAGCCTGACGTCCGCGCAGTGGTCAAGGTGATGCTGTCGATGCTGAACGGAACGGCGCACATCAGGGACAGCATTCCGCGGGCGCGCCTCGTCAGACTACTGGAGCAACTCGCTGCAGGTGCGCTCGGCGGTGTCGGGATCGACATCGGCAGTGGGCTCGCGGCCGGCTGAACCATCTGTCCGTCCGCCCTCGGGCGGCAGGCCGAGCTCGTCGAGGATCCGGTCGTTGTGCTCGCCGAGTGCGGGGACGGCGCCCATCGGCAGCTCGATGTCGCGGAAGGTCATCGGTGGCAGCAGACCGCGGATGTCGCCGGCCTCGGTCGCCACGGTGCGCCAGCGGTCCCGTTCGCGCAGCTGCGGGTGCTCGACCATCTGCGCGGTGGTGTTGATCTGGGCGGCCGGGATCCCGGCGGCGGCGAGGCGCTCCTCGAGCGCGGCGGTGGTCCATCCGGCGGTGTGCGCGGCGAGGGCGGCGTCGCACTGGGCACGGTGCCGGACCCGGTCGATGTTGGTGGCGAAGCGGGGGTCGTCGGCGAGGGCGGGGGAGCCGAGGACATCGCAGACCAAGGCGCGCCAGCCCCGGTCGTTCTGGACGCCGATGAGGATCTCGCCGTCGGCTGTCGGGTAGGCGTCATAGGGGGTGATCGCGGCGTGCGTGGCTCAGGCCCATGCGCGGGATCTGGCGGCCGCCGTAGAGCTGCATGTACATCGGGTGGCCCATCCGCTCGACCGCGGAGTCGAACATCGACACGTCGATCACGGCGCCTTCCCCCGTCCGCTCGCGTCGGAGCAGCGCGGCCAGGACCGAGGTGGTCGCGTAGAGGCCGGCGGCGATGTCGGCGCTGGGGACGCCGGTCTTGGTCGCGGTCTCGGGGGTGCCGGTGACGGCGGCCATCCCGGACTCGGTCTGGACGAGCATGTCGTAGGCCTTGCGGTCCTTGCGCGGGCCGCTGGTGCCGTAGCCGGAGATGTTGACGACGATCAGGCGCGGGTCGGCGGCCCGGAGCGTCTCGGCGTCGAGCCCGAGCCGGTCGACGACGCCGGGGGCGGTGTTGTGCAGGAACACCTCGGCACGGGCGACGAGCTGCCGCACGACGTCGCGGCCACGTCCGGACTTGAGGTCGACGGCCAGCGACTCCTTGCCGCGGTTGAGCCAGACGAAGTGCGTGGCCAGCCCGTGCACGGCGTCGTCGTAGCGGCGGGCGAAGTCGCCCTCCCCGGGACGTTCGATCTTGACGACGCGGGCGCCGAGGTCGGCCAGGTGCCGGGTCGCGATCGGCCCGGCGACGGCCTGCTCGAGCGCGACGACGGTGACGCCGGCCAGGGGCAGCTCCGGTGGGAGGGTCACGACAGGGCCAGCGCCTGCCGGACCAGGCCGCCGCCGATGATAAGGCGCTGGATCTCGCTGGTGCCCTCGTAGAGCCGCAGCAGGCGGACGTCGCGGTAGATCCGCTCGACCGGGATCTCCTTCATGTACCCGGCCCCGCCATGCACCTGCACGGCGAGGTCGGCGACCTTCCCGACCATCTCGGTGCAGAACAGCTTCGCCGCGGACGGGGCGATCCGCCGGTCGGTGCCGTCGACGTAGGCGCGGGCGGCCTCGCGGACCATCGCCCGCCCGGCCATCACACCGGTCTGCATGTCCGCGAGCATCGCCTGGACCAGCTGGAAGTCCCCGATGCGCTGCCCGCCCTGGGTGTTCTGCGCGGCGTAGGCGACCGACTCGTCGAGGGCGCGCTGTGCCGTCCCCACGGCGAGCGCGGCGATGTGCACCCGGCCGCGGGCCAGCGAGGTCATCGCGGCCTTGTAACCGGCCGCCTCGTCCCCGCCGACGAGGGCGTCGGCGGGGACCCGTACGCCGGTGAACGCGACGTCAGACGTCGTCGAGCCCTCCTGGCCCATCTTGGCGTCCTTCGGGCCGACGGTGACGCCGGGCGCGTCCGCGGGCACGAGGAACACGGCGATGCCGGGGGAGCCGGGCGCCGCGTCGGCGTGGCGGGCGAAGACGACGAACAGGCCCGCCGAGGACGCGTTGGTGATGTACTGCTTCTGCCCGTCGATCACCCAGTGGTCCCCGTCGCGGCGGGCCCGGGTGCGCAGGCCGGCGGGGTTCGAGCCGGCGCCGGGGTTCGGTGAGGGGCGAAGGAGGCGACGACCTCACCGGAGGCGATCCGGGCGAGCCACTCCTTTTTCTGCGCTTCGGTGCCGAAGCCGACAAGGACCTGCCCGGCGATGCCGTTGTTGGTGCCGAACATCGAGCGCAGCGAGAGCGACGTGTACCCGAACTCCATCGCGAGCTCGACGTCCTGGGCCAGGTCCAGGCCGATGCCGCCCCACTCGGACGGGATCGCGTAGCCGAACAACTCCATCTCGGCCGCGGCCCGGCGGAGATCGTCGGGGATCCGGTCCTCGCGCATGATCTCGTTCTCGCGCGGGACCACCGCCGATCGGACGAAGTCGCGGACCTGCTCGTGGATGTAGGCGAAGTCCTCGGCGGACACCTCGGAGGTCGACGGCGCTGGCTGGCTCATGCGTCGATGATCGTCCGGAATCCGCTGCGTGTCCAAGACCAGTGTGGGGACTATTGTTTCAGATGTCGCATCAACGATAGGTGTGTGAGATGGACGCGCAGAAGCTGCAGGTCTTCGTCGCGGTCGCCGAGGAGCTGCATTTCGGTCGTGCGGCGGATCGGCTGCATCTGGCGCAGCCCTACCTGAGTCGTAGCGTCCGGGCATTGGAGGCCGAGCTCGGCGCGGACCTCTTCCGGCGGACCACCCGTAAGGTCGAGCTGACGCCGGCCGGAACGGCGCTGTTGCCGCACGCGCGTGCGCTGTTGGCCCGCACCGACGAGGCGCGCGGGGCGGTGGCGGCCGCCCGGGACGGCCGCAGCGGCCGGGTCCGGATCTCCTTCGCGGGACCGTCGGCCCACGTGGTGGTCGGCCAGCTGCTCGCGCGGTGCGCGAGCAGCACCCACTGATCGACCTCGACCTCCGGCCCGGCCGCTACGGCACAGCGGCCGTGGCCGAGCTGTTCGACAACGAGTCGGACCTGGCGCTGACCCGCTTCGCCGAACCTCCGCTCGGGGTCGCCAGCCGCAGCGTTGCGCGTGATCGGTGCGTCGTCGCCGTCCCCGTCCGGCACCGGCTGGCCGACGCCGGCGAGGTGCGGATCGCCGACTTCCGTGACGAGCCGTTCGTCGCCTTTCCCGAGTCGTTCGGGTCCGTCGTTCGCGCGACGCTCGTCGAGCGCTGCCAGGCGGCCGGATTCGCCCCGCGGTTCGCGCAGCCCGCACCGGACTCGTGGACGGCCACCGCACTCGTGTCCGCCGGGTCGGCCTGCACTTCACGACGGCCAGCGCGGTCGTGCACCTCCCGCTCGACGGCGTCCGCGTGCGCGAGATCGCCGACCCGCTGCCCCCGGTCGACGTGTACCTCATTTGGCGCCGCGACGACGACTCATCTGTCCTACGCCGGGTCCTGCGGACCTCGGAGGAGATACTTCCCGGACACTGATGCCGCTTCCGCAATAGTCGGCCGGCAAGTGGTCTTGGATCTGGATCGCCCAATCGTGGGCACGATGGGCCGAGGCCGACCCGCTCGTCGCTGCCGCCGCCGATCCTGAACCTGGACCCGGACGTACCTCACGCCGCCTTCCACCACTACGCCGACCTGCTGACCGACGAGAAGAAGAACGCGGCCCTGCGTCGCCTGCGGGCCTTCCTCGCCACCGACGTCGCGCCGGTCGTCGAGCGGGCCTGGGAGGCCGCCGAGAGTTCCCGACGGAGATCGTCGCCAGCTTCGCCGGGCTCGACCTGGCCGGCGCCGCCTTACACCGGCCCTGTCTGGTCAGCGCCCGCTCTTCGCTCTCGTGACCGCTGATGACCGCTTCGAGATGCTCGGGGCAGACGATGAACTCGACTTGCCGGCTGCGCAACTTCGACGTAGCGAACTCGGATCGGGGCTGGCTGCAGTGCAGTTCCTGGCACGGCTTGTGCTGGAGAGCCTCCTCGATCTCGTCGAGGGTCATGGCGAACCCGGGTCGCACCCTCACGACGTATGCGGCTGCAAGCCTCATGGTCAGTCGCCGGTGGGGATCCGGTAGGTCTGCAGCTTGCGGTACAGCGTTGTCCGGCCGATGCCGAGTGCCGCAGCCGCCTGCGTCCGGTTGCCGCCGAAGCGGTGCAGGGCGCTGACGATCGCGTCACGCTCCGCGGTCTCGATCATGCCGAACCCGCGCAGCGGAGCCTGCTGCATGCGCGGTGGCAGGTCGGCCGAGCTGATGCTGCGGCCGGCCCGGCGGCGCGCCAACTGTTCTACGGTCCGCCGTAGCTCGGCGAGGTTGCCGGGCCACGGCCAGCGCATGAGGACTTGCAGCGCGTCCGAGGTGAACCGGGTCTCCCGCTGGCCGGGTGGGAGGCCCGCCACGATCTGGAGGACGATGCGCGGCACTTCGGCGGACATCTCCGGTAGCGAGGGCAGCCGAACCGTCGTGCACAGCGCCGCGACCACGGCCGCGACGTCGTGGTGGGCGGTGTCCAGGTCGACGGTGAGCGCGACCGGCACGCTCGAGTCCTCGATGGCGGTCCTGATGCGGCGCAGATGCTCGGCCGGCGCGTCGTGGACATGGTGGAGCACGACGGCGGGGGCGCCGGTCTCGGCGAGGGACTCCGGGCAATCGGTCCGGGCAAGGTCGACGACGACCGGCGGCGCCCCGGTCGCCCCGGTCGCCCCGGCCAACGCCGCCATCGCCGCGGTGAGCTTCCCGCTGCCCGCGGGACCATCGACGGCCAGGACCTCCCGGAAACCGACCGCGCTCCTGAGTTGGTCGGAGATGTCGGGAACCGGATGCAGGGGCGCCTGCGGCGCCGCCCTGCGGTGTCGCCGCCGATGGTCGGAGGGCCGGTCGGGTTCGGGGCTGCGCGGTGATTGGAGCAGTCGCACGCAGAAGGCCGGGCCGGTCGGACCGACACCGTCGACGCGCTCCACGAGGGCGTCAGCCCGGCCGCCCGCCAGCCGGATCACGCGCCGGTGCCGGCCCGCGCGCAGTCCGGACTCGGCGAGGTCGCACCAGAGCAGGGCGTGGGTCTCGGGCGTGACGTGAACGAGCCCGGCGGTGTTGGCAAAGGCCGTGTTCTCGGTGACGACGATGACCGGCTGCCGATCGGTGCGTGTGGCGAGCAGGAAGGCCTGGATCAGCGTGCGTTCGTGAGCGCCCAGCATCGCGGTGAGGTTGCCCTCGATCTGGCGCCCGACGTCGGTGGCCATCGCCGGCATCAGCGCGCTGGCGTGATCGGACCGGCAGGCGAGCGCGAAGGTGCCCAGCAGCTGCCCCGTGAACGGCTCGAAGATCGGTGTGCCGGCGCAGGTCAGCGGTCCGAGCAGCTCGCTGTAGTGCTCGGAGCCGTGGACCAGCAGTGGGCGGCGCTCGCGCGCGACCGTGCCCAGGCCGTTGGTGCCGATCGAGGTCTCGGAGAAGTCGAACCCCTCCGCGGCACACGAGTTGTCGAGGATCCGCAGCTGCTGGGGCTCCCCGGCGCGGCGCATGATGATTCGCCCCTGGTCGTCGCTGAGGAACATCGCCACGCGGGCGTCACCGAGGTCGTCGCCGAGGCGGTCGAGTACCGGTGCGGCCGCCGCGTGCAGCCGGGGTGCCATGTCGTGCACGTCGGCGACGTAGGGGATGTCGTGCCGGCCGATCGGCACCTCGGCGCCGACGCAGCGCCGCCAGCTGCGCTCGATGACGTCGCGGACACCGGACTGGGCGACCGGCGTCGCGAGGAGTCCCTGTGCGAGGAGCCGCTCGAGCGCCTGCCGGGTCTGTGCCTGGTCGGGCAGCATCTGTTGGGCTGGCCCGATATCCGCGGTGTTCGGGATCGGTGTCGGTTCATCTGCCACTGCCGCTCCTCGTCGTCGAGTCGGCGGGATCGAGGCATCCGAGGGGTGTCCCGATCTTTCATGATAGCCGGGCCAGTGACGCCGACCACACGGTCGTCGTCACTGGCCCGATCAGGTGGCTCGGCGACCGTCAGGCGGCCGCGGTCTCCTTACTCTTCTGCTCGAAGCCCTCGTAGCCGTTCTCGGCAACCTCGCCGAGTTTCTGTCGGTAGGCGCCAATCCCAGCCATGTAGAACATGACCGAGCTCTTCTTGCCCGGGATGTTCTGGCCGAAGATCCAGGACTCGACCTTCGGGAACAGCGTGAAGTTGGCGATCTCGTTGCAGGTGGCGGTCCAGCCGTCCTCCGCGGCCTGGGTCGGCTCGACGGTCCGGATGCCGTTGCGCTCGGCGTCGCCGATCAGGTCGCCGATCCATTCGACCTGGGCCTCGATGCTCGGCGGCAGGTTGGTGAACGGCCCGTTCGGGCCGAGGATCATGAACATGTTCGGGAAGCCGGACTTCGCCACGCCCAGGTAACTGGTCGGGCCGTCGGTCCAGTGCTCGTCGATGTGCTTGCCGCCGCGGCCGCGCAGGTCCATCGCCCGGTAGTTGCCGTCGACCGCGTCGAACCCGGTGGCGAAGACCAGGACGTCGAGCTCGTGGACGACCCCGTCGGCGGTGCGCACGCCGGCCGGTGTGATCTCCTGGATCGGGTTGTCCGTGATCGAGACCAGCGAGACGTTGTCGCGGTTGTAGGTCTCGTAGTAGCCCTCGTTGCACAGCGGGCGCTTGGCGTACAGGTCGGTCGGGGTGAGCGTGCGGGCGGTCTCCGGGTCCTGCACGATCTCGGCGATCTTCGAGCGGATGAACGCCGCGGCGTGCTCGTTCGCCTCCGGGTTGATGGCGATGTCGGCGAAGGTGCCGAACATGAACCGGAAGCCGTTGCCCTTGTCCCAGTTCTCTTGGAAGACGCGCTGGCGCTCCTCCTCGGAGACGCTCATCGCCTCGACGCCGCTTTCCTGGAAGCCGAAGGCGACCACCGAGCTGCGGACCTGGTCCCAGATCGCGTCGAAGTTCTTCTTCGTCTCGTCGACCTCGCCTTGGTTCACCGGGCCGTTGCCGGACGGCACGCAGTACTGCGGCGAGCGCTGGAACACCGTCAGGTGTCCCGCCGACTTTCCGGCGGCGACGATGAACTGGGTGCCGGTCGAGCCGGTGCCGATGACGCCGACCCGCTTGCCGGTGATGTCCAGGTCCGCGGGCCAGGCATTCGTGTGCACCGCCCGGCCGGCGAAGGTGTCGATGCCCGCGATTTCGGGGATGTTCGTCTTGGCCAGCAGGCCGAGCGCGTTGACGACGTAGCGGCTGGTGACGGTTGCGCCGTCGGCGGTGGTCACCGTCCACAGGTCGGTGTCTTCGTCGAAGGTGGCCCCGGTGACCTCGGTGTTGAGCCGGATGTCGCGGCGCAGGTCGAATCGGTCCACGACGTGGTTGAGGTACTTCTCGATGGCCTCCTGCTCGAGGTAGCGGGTGGTCCAGTCCCATTCCTGCAGGAGGTCCTTGTCGAAGGAGTACCGGTAGACGAAGCCCTCGGTGTCGGACTTGGCGCCGGGGTAGCGGTTGAAGAACCAGGTGCCGCCGACGCCGCCGCCCTTCTCGAAGGCCTTCACGGTCAGGCCGAGCTCGTTGCGCAGCTTGTGCAGCATGTAGATGCCGCCGAAACCGGCGCCGATGACGACGGCGTCGATGTCTGGGGTAGTGGTGGTGCTCATGAGGTGCTCCTGGGGATGCCGGTGAGTGTGGTGACAGGCGTGGTCGCGCTCAGCTGCGGTACCACGCGGCGATCGCGGCGATCTCGGCGTCGGCCTCGGGCGCGGTCCCGGCCAGGAACAGGTAGACGTGCTGCATGCCCTCGGCGACGGTCAGGGTGACGTCGACCCCGGCGGCCTTGGCCCGCTCGGCGAGCCGAGTGGCGTTGTCCAGCAGGGCCTCCGCTCCACCGGCGTTGATGTAGAGCCGGGGGAAGCCGGTGAAGTCGGCGTGCAGCGGGTTGGCCAGCGGCGTCGTCGCGGGCACGGCGCCGCCCGCGAGCACGCCGGCGATCATGCCTTCGAGCAGCGGAACGGTGATCAGAGCGTCGCTGGCGCCGTTGGTCACCAGGGTCTCGCCCTTGTTCTCCATGTCCAACCACGGGGAGAACGCGATTACCCGGCCGGGCAGCGGCCTGCCCTGCTCGCGCAGCGACAGTGCGATGGCGACGGCCAGGTTGCCGCCCGCCGAGTCGCCGATCGTGGTGATGTCGGCCGGTGCGATGCCGCGCTCGATCAGCGCGGTGAAGGCCGCGACGCCGTCCTGCACCTGCGCGGGGTGCGGGTGCTCGGGGGCGCGGCGGTAGTCCAGGACGAAGGTGGTGACACCGAGCGCCTTGGCCACGTGCGCCGCGAGCTTGCGGTGGCTCGACGCGGAGCCGACGGCGAACCCGCCGCCGTGGGTGTAGAGCAGCACCTGGGTGGTGTCCGCCCCGGCGGGCAGCGCCCAGATCCCCGGGACGCCGCCGACGGTGTCCTCGCGGTAGGTCACGTCCTCGGGCTCGCGGGTGGACTGGTGCCACTCGTCGAAGATGCTGCGGAACAGTCGCATGGTCAGATCGGGCGTGGTGGCGATGATGTTCGACCAGTCCGCGTAGAGCGCCCGCAGCGCCTCGGACTCGGGAGAGGTGGACGTCGGCCGAACCGACGGAGCCGCTGTCATGTGGTCCTCCTTGACCTTCGGCGCGAGCCCACTCGTGCTTGAGTAGGGCTCACATTGTGACTTCTGGCTCATACTGTGGCGACCGTCCCGCCGCCGCAGTTGTTCCAATGTGGAACGCTGCGCTGCGCTGCTGCGCTGCGCTGCGCCGATCCGAGCGGTCTCCGTCGGTCACGTGCGCCTGTGAGGCGACGGCGTTACGTATGCCATCCGCAGCGGCAGAGGTGCCCGGAAGGGCTCCCAACGCTCGGCCGGGTGGGCGAGCGGGTCGGCAATCCCCCAGATCACTGCCGGGTGGTGCACGAGGCCGAGATGGGTGGTGTAGACCCCGATGTTCTCGGTGCCGGGCGCCAGCCGATCCAGGCAGGTGCCCCACACGTCGATGCCATTAGGCGGCGAGTAGATCGACGTCGCCGGCATTGGCAATGCGTCGAGGACACCCTCGAAGGGAGGTCCCATCGCTCGACGTGGCGGCGGACATAGCGGTCGAACAGTGCGTGGGCCGGCCCTGCTCGGCGCGGGCCAGCCGGAACGGGCTTCCCACGCCCGTCGGCGATCCAGCGGAGGACCTCGACCTGCCGGGCGTTGAGGGGTTCGGTGCGTCGCACCACGACTTCGTACCGGAGCCCCGGCCCGCGCCAGCACCGTGCTCGCCGGAGGGCCGGTAGGACCGGCATCGCTGTGGCCATGATCGGGCGGCCGGTGAGCTGCCGCCTTGATCGCTCACGCGCTCGGACGATCGAGATGTCCGTTTGCGCGCCCGCCGGGGCGCTGCGGTCGGGCACCCCTCCTCCGTACGCTGGCCGCCGGATCGATCGAGGTAATGGGGTGGCGATGGGGCGGTTGTTGACGAAGCGCGGCGCGGCACGGATCGGCGGGCACGGTCGCGGTTCAGCGTCGTGGCTCCGGGTGTCGACGACGTGACCGCCACCGGTCGGCTCGATGGGCCGGCTGCCGCCGCGCAGCGCGAGAACCGGGTTCCGTCGGTGGTGCTGGGGGCGGCGCGCGCGGGCTCGGTCCTCGGCCTCGGGGCTGCGGGCAGGGTGGACGTCGAGCGGGGCTGCGTTGCGTCCGCGCAGGTGCCCTACCGGGTCGGGTCGATCACCAAGACCTTCACCGCCGCCGTCGTTCTCGGCCTGGTGCAGGACGGCGTGCTTGCGCTGGATGCCCCGGTGAGCACGTATCTCGCGGGAACGCCGTTCGGTGAGGTGCCGCTGCGGGCGTTGCTGGCGCACCGGGGTGGTGTCCAGCGGGAGGCGCCAGGGGACATGTGGGAGTCGATGCGGGGTCCAGATGCCTCGACGCTGCGCCGGGCGCTGCCGCGCGCGGAGCTGGTGGACCGGCCCGGCGCCCGGTGGCACTACTCGAACCTCGGCTACGCGTTGCTCGGGCTGGTCGTCGAGGAGGTCACCGGCGACTCCTGCGCGGCGCTGATCAACCGGCGGCTCCTCGCGCCGCTCGGGCTGTCGGCAACGGTGTGGGCTCGGCCAGAGGGTGCGGCGTGCGGGTACCGCGTCGATCCCTACGCCGACGTGGTGCATCGCGAGCCGGACATGGACCAGGGCGCGGTCGGTGTCGGCGGGCAGCTCTGGTCGAACGCCGCCGACCTGCTGACCTGGGGGGACGCGCTGGCCGGTGGCAGGCCGGACGTGGTCGCCCCGGCGGTGGTGGAGGCGATGCACACGCTCGAGGTGATGGTCGACCGCACGGCGTGGACGTCGGGCTGGGGGCTCGGTTTGATCCTGGAGCGCCGCGGTGATCGGGTACTGGCCGGGCACACGGGCGCGATGCCGGGGTTCCTGGCTTCGCTGTCGCTGGACCGGGCCACGCGGTCGGTGGCGGTGGCGCTGTCGAACGCGACCCGGGGCGCGGCGGTGGGAGCGCTGTCGGCCGATCTCGTGGACGCGGTCATCGACGGCCGGGTGGGCGCGGAGCCGGAAGGCGATGCGGCGCCGTGGGTCCCGTTGCCCGAGGTGCCGGCCGAGCTGGACGGGATGCTCGGTCGTTGGTGGTCGGAGGCGGCGGAGACGGTGTTCACCTGGCGTGCCGACGGGCTGCACGCGCTGATGGTCGGCGCTCCGGTCACCAGCGAGACGCGGTTCGAGCGGCTCGACCGCGACATCTACCGCGCTGTTGCGGGCCGCTTCACGGGCGAGCGACTCACCGTGCGCCGGGATCCGGCGGGGGAGGTGGCGGCGCTGGAGTGGGCGACCTACCCGTTCACGCGGACGCCGCGCTGAGCAGGCGGAGCCTGTCGAGGGCGTCGGTGGTCGCCGCCGAGCGTGGCAGCTCGCCGAGGCGGAGTCCGATCGCGGCGAAGCGGCGCAGCACCCTCGGGGTCACCCCGGTCGCGGTGTCCGTGGCGGCTGCGAGGTCGGCGCAGGCCTGATCGATCTCGCCGAGGCGCAACAGCGCGTCGATGCGGTCGAGACGCCAGATGACGCGGTTGCGCACGAACTGGTGGGGGGAGGTCCGTTCCTGCTCGGCCAGCGGTGCCAGGGCCCGGTCGGGCTGGTCCAGGTCGAGCAGGCACGAGCCCCGGTGCCCGTCGAGCGCGGCCCGGTCGAACACCGACAGCCAGCGGTGGGCGTCGGGGTCGTGCCCGTCGGGGTCGTGCCGCTCCAGTTGGGTGCTGGCCTGGTCGAGCAGGTCCAGGCACAGGTCGGTCTCGCCGAGGCGGGCGTGGGCCCGTGCTCCGATCGCCATGGCGAAGCCGGTGAGGCGGTGGTTGCCGCTGCGCCGGGCCCAGCCGATCGCGCCGTAGGCCCGCTCGACGCCGAGGGCGGGGTCGCCTCCGTAGGTGGCGACGAAGGACAGGTTCGGTCCCAGGACGAACGCGGCGAGGGCCGGGTCCGTGGCGCGCTCGACCCAGCCGCGGGCGGTGCCCAGGAGTCGTTCGGCCTGGCGTGGGCGGCCGTGGTCGAAGCTCATCCATCCTGCGAGCTGGTGAGCTTCGGCGATCGAGGAGTACAGCGGCGTCCGCGCGTCACGCCCGACACCGGGCAGAACGCGTTCCGCGGCGAGGGCGTGGGAGACGAGCGTTCCAGGGTCGGCGCGGTCGTTCATGGCGTGGTCGCCGTTGCGGACGGTGTCGATCACCTGCCGTAGCCGGGCCGGTGCGTCGTCGGGTGACAGGACAGGCGCAGCCGACGCGGGACGGCCGCCGTGGTCGTCCTCGTTCACGACCCCGCGGCCGAGGCGTTCGATGGCGCCCTCGGCCTCCAGCGCACGGTCCAGCTGCGTGACGAGGTCGGCCTGCGGCCGCCGGTCCGCCTTCTCGATCTTGCCGATGAGGTCTCCGCTGACGTGGACCAGCCTGCCCACCGCGGCCAGCGACAGGGAGCGCCGCTGCCGCAGAGCGCGCAGTTCGGCTCCGAACAGCGCCGCCGGGGACGCCTGCGGGTCGAGTGCCCGCGGCCGGTTCGCCACTGCAGCCCACCTCCCGCCGCTTGCCACGCTCCATACCGGCGTCGACACCGTACGCGACGGACGACGAGGGAATGGCGTGTTCGCGCAAACGCGTATCGCAGGGCGGTCGCGGGCCCGGGGCCCTGGTCAGGTGCCCGTGTTCGCGGCCCAGGTCGTGCGCAGGGGCCACCGGGGACCGGTTCTGGGGTCGTGGTGCCAGACATGGGTGCCCGCGGCGGTGGCGGTCACGCCGAAGTCTGTCCATTCCGGGCGCCCGAGGTCGTTGTACAGCTCGCCAGCCGCATCGAGCGCGTGTACGAGCGGGGTCGGGCCTGCCTCCCGCGTGTCGTGACGGCCGTGTCGGTGGGACGCGTGCGCGATCTCCGCCCACGAGCCGTCCGGAGCCTGCAGGTAGGTGGCGGCGCCCGTATCGGTGGAGCGCACCGCGCGGGTCGTGCCGCGCGGCAGGTGCAGCTGCGCGAGCAGGACCAGCGGGTCGTCGTCGTTGGCAAGCAAGGTCGGGGCGACCGGGGTGCTGCCCGAGGCTACGAGCCCGCCGGTCGGGCCGGCCGGCCGCCGGACGGCGCGACGGGTCGCCGCCACCCGCCGTGCGGGGAGGGGGCCGGTCCAGGCGAGGAAGCGTCCCACCAGCGACGGTTCCGCGGACGGTGCCCCTGGATCGGTGCTCGGGCGGTCGAACAGGATGTGCCCGCCGCCGCCCAACCCTCCAGTGAGGCGGGCCAGCAGCCGCCCGCCCGGCCGGACGTGGTGCACCCACACGGCAGGGACGTCGTCGGACTCGTAGCCGACGAGCACGCGGTCGAACGGTGCGCCGTCTCCGGAGAGCGGGACGGGCAGGCTGCCGTCACCCGGGCGTACTGCCACGTCCAGGTCGCGCTCCTCGAACCGGCGGGCCGCGGCCCGGAGCAGGTCCGGGTCGATCTCGACGCCGACGACCCGCCCTGGGCCGAGCCAGTGCGCGGCGAGCGCGGTCGTGTAGCCGCAGCCCACGCCCAGCTGCAGAAGCCGGTCGCCGTCGTCGACCCCGAGGGCCTGCAGACTGCGCACGGTCAGCTCCGGCGGCGGGGAGGCCGCGACCGGGTGCTGGTCGCCCCACACGTCGAGTTCGGACAGCGCGATGGTCAGCCCGGCGTCGGAGTACACCCGGCCCAGCCAGCCCGGCGCCTCGGGTTCGGTGCCGGGGTCGTTGGGTTGCCAGTGCCCACCCCTCGCGGGGCGGGTGTAGTGCGCGGGCACGAAGTGATGCCGCGGCACGTCGAGCAGCGCGGCACGCCAGCGGTCGTCGCGCAGCGCCCCTCGACGGACCAGGCCGTCGACGAGACGCTCGGCGTAGCGACGCCACTCTGCATCGGTGGGGCCGTTCATGCCGAGGCTCCGGTCGACGCCGGCAGGTGGATCTCGCCGTGGTCCCCGGCGCCGGTAGACACGTTCACGGCGACGAGACGGGCATGGCCGGGTGGGCGGGCAGAGCACCAGTGCCAGTTGGCGAGGTACTCGGCGATGGCCTCGCAAGTCGGGGGACGGTCGAACAGGCGGTCCAAGTCGCGGAAGGCGAGCCGGTCGGCGATGTGCCGCTCGATCTCGGTGCGCATGTCGTCGTCGACGACGACGCCCGGGTAGACCAGCGTCGTGCTTTCGAACACCAGCTCCGCGGTGAAGTCGTGGCCGTGCGGTCGCCCGGCGGGGTTGCCGGACTCCAGCCCGCGCAGCGAGAGGGCCGCCGGGAACGACACGCGCACACGTCCCCGGAATCGGGGAGCCGTGTCCACGGCTGGGCCCTCGTCGCGGCTGGGAGTCGAGCCGCCGATCAACCTCACGCGGCCCGCCTTCCCCGATCGCGATCCGCGACCGCGCGGAGTGTCGGCATCTGGCGTGACGAGAGTGTTTCCGCCGGCCGAAGGCGGTCGACCATGGTGTACGTCGGCGTCGTCTGGCCCGGCTCCCACCGCACCTCGAAGATCCACGTCATCAGGCCGTCGGCCAGGAACGTCGTGGCGACCTCCTTCGCTGAGTCGAGCGATTCCCGTTCCGCGCGCCGCGCCTCGTCCCTGACGATCACCCCCTTGTCCCTCTCGACGACCCGGCCCTGGATCTCGTAGCGTTGCTCCACGGCACTCAACTCCCATCACCCGACCGGCTCCTGTGTGGCTGGTCCCGTGCCAGTGAGCCCGGCGGCACGGTGGAGGTCCATAGGGCGGGCCCGGACAGCGACAATGTCCGATTGCGGCACTGAATCGGTCTGCGTGAGCCCGCTTCCCGCCGGTCGTGAGGGCCCGACATCCGCCAGCGCGTGGGCCGTACAAGGGGGCACGAGGGGCAACAGTGATGCCCGCCGATCTGCCCCCTCCGGTCAGCCTGGCACCAGGGCGAACAGGGCGCCGGCGAGCAGGAACGGTCCCATCGGCATCGTGCCGGGGCGACGTCCGAGGATGCGTAGGACGAGCAGGACGGCTGCTGCTCCCAGCCACCCGACCGCGGTCCCGGTCACGACGGCCGACCATCCCTGCCACCCCATCGCCATGCCGAGCAGGCCGCCGAACTTGACGTCGCCCGAGCCGAGACCGCCGCGCGACGCGAGTGCGACGAGGAGGTAGGCCAGCGCCACCAGGAGGGCGGCGGCGAGCGCGGTGAGGAGGTTGCTCCAGCGTTCGGTGACGGCCGCTTCGAGGACGAGCAGGCCGCCCAGTACGCCGTAGCTCGGAAGGACGAGACGCCCGGGCAGCCGTCGCTCGAGGAGGTCGATCGCGGCCAGGACGACACCGACGCCGGCGAGGAAGCCGAACGCGACGAGTTCGATCCCATCGAAGCGCACGGCGAGGATCCCAGCGGCGAGTCCGGCTGCCGCAGAGCAGCCGCTCACCGACCGCCAACGGGGAGATGATTCGCGGTGTGCAAGCAGGCGCGGGATCGCCACCGCGGCGATCGTTCCGCCTAGCAGAGCCCCGGCGAGGGCCCAGCCCGCGATTCCCCAGGACACGAGGGGCACTGCCTCCTCGGCGAGGACGAGCGAGTCGCTGTGCAGCATGCCTCTGGTCCTATCGGGTGAACATCGTCGCTGACCCCTTCCGGACCGTGAAGTCCGTGTTCACGCACTTCGTCGTCCGTGCAGGTCATGGGTGTACACGTGGTCAGTATCGCCCGATGATCGGTGTTCGAGGTGGCCCGCGGGGAGGTGCTCGATGGTCGGCAGATCCAGGTCCGTCCTGGTGGTAGCTCTCGCCCTGGTGGCCGGGTGCTCGATGGGCACGCCGCCCGACGTCACCACTCCGTCCTCGACGCCGCCGGCGGCGCCGCCTCCGCGGGCGTCGCCCACGCCGTCGGCCGACGAACTCGCGGGGCAGGAGGCGCTCGCGGCGTACCGCGGGATGTGGGAGGACTTCGTCGTCGCCGGGACCACCTCGGATTGGCAGTCCGCGGAGCTTGGGCGGCACGCCACCGGCGTCGCGCTGACGAACCTGTCGCGTGGTCTCTACGCGGACAGCGCGAACGGTCTGGTGACCCGTGGCGAACCGTTGCTGTCCCCGGAGGTGTCGTCGGTCGAGCCCGTCGACGCTCCGGTCCGGGTCGTCGTGACCGACTGCGGCGACTCGACGAACTGGCTGAAGTACCGGGAGGAGGACGACTCGCTCGCCACGGAGGGTCCCGGCGGGCGACGGCTGATCAACGCCGTGGTGGAGCGGCAGTCGGACGGCTCGTGGAAGGTCTCCGACTACGGCGTCCAGGAACTCGGATCATGCTGACGGCCCCGACCGCGATCGCCGCGCTGGCCGCTGTGGTCGGCATTCTCGCTCAGCCGGCGCCGGAACCGCCGCCGTCGGGCGACGGCTGGGGTTCGGTGTCGTGCTCGGAGACCCCGTCCCCGGCCTGCGATCTCGACGCCGGCTCCGGCGGGGGGTCAGCGCCGTCCCCCCGATCCGATCGGGACGGTCCCGGGGGATCCGGCCCACGGGACGGCGGGGGCGCGGGCGGCGCGACCCAGCCCGTGGACGGGGTGCGCTGCTCGTATGTGATCAGCGACTACGAACCGCCCGGAGGCGGGCTGGTGCCCGCGTCGTTGCGCTCGTCGGAGCGACGGCCGCCGGCGGTGGTCGTCGTGCCGGTGGTTGCCGCGTGGCGTGAGCAGCAGCCCGAGCCCGGTGAGGAGGGCGCCTGGTACCTGTGGCGGTGTTCGGGGGACGGATTCCGGGACTCGCTGTACCGGCCGCCGGTGTGGATCCCGGACGGCGAGCAGGCGCCGGGTGTGGCAGGACCGTCACCTGCCGAGCTGGCCGCGCAGGCCCGGGAGCGTCTGCGGTTGCCTGGTCCGGCGGTAGCGGCGAGTCCGTTGGGCGACCAGTTGGTGAACCTGCCGACGTGGCTGTGGCTCGACGGCGACTGGGCGGCGATCGAGGCGACGGCCTCGGTCCCGGGGGTGTCGGTGACGGCGCGGGCGGTGCCGGAGTCGGCGACCTGGGTCATGGGGGACGGCAGCGAGGTCGTCTGCCGGGGCCCTGGTACCCCGTACGCCCCGGGGGTCGACGCGGCGTCGCCGTCGCCGGACTGCGGGCACACCTACCGGCTCTCGTCGGCCGGCGAGCCCGGCGAGGTGTTCACGGCGTCGGTCACGGTGAGCTGGACGGTCACATGGGCGGGCGCCGGGGACGGCGGCACGTTCCCCGACCTGACCACCACGGGGGAGGCCGCGTTCCGCGTCGCGGAGTCCCAGGCCCTGGTCACCGGCGGCGGTTGACCTCGGACAGCACGGCAAGTGGACGGCAGTACAGCAAGCGACAGCAGTAGCCATATCGCGACGACACGACGCACCGGACGGGCGGGTGGTGCGGCGGTCCGGCGCGCCCTCGTCACGACCGGTCAGGAGGTCCGGAGATGCGAACGACCCTTCCTCCTCGCGAGCCCCGCGAGGACGCGCCGCACGCCGGTGAGTATCCGGGGCCCGACCCGTGGTCCTCGACATCCCGTCCGGCTGCGCCGGCCGGGCGGCGCAGCGTGCCGCACCTACTGCTGGGGGTACTGCTCGTGCTGGCCTGCGCGGTCGGTGCGCTCGCTCTGACGCTGCAGTTCGGCGGCAGCCGGCCGGTGCTCGCCACCGCGCGAGCGGTGACCATCGGGCAGGCCCTGACGGCCGCGGACCTGCGGCAGGTCTCCCTGCCCGCGGACTCCGACGTCCGCGCGGTCGACGCGGACTCCGCGGCGTCGCTCATCGGGCGACCGGTCGCGGTGTCGCTCCCCGCGGGCGCGTTGCTGACGCCGGAGTCGTTCGGCGGAGCCGGCGCTCCGCCGCCGGGCCAGGCGATCGTCGCGGTCGCGCTCGATCCCGGCCGGCTGCCGCTGGAGGTGGCGTCCGGTGACCGGGTCTCGGTGGTCGCCGCACCGACCGCGGCGAACGGTGGAACGGAATCCGAGCGGGCCGTGCCGCGGTCGTGGCCGGGCGTGGTCGCGAGCGTCGAGCCGTCGGACACCGGCCAGCTCACCGTCGTGTCGGTGCAGCTGCCCGAGGGGCCCGCCCGCGAGATCGCCGCAACGCCGGCGGGCCAGCTGGCCGTCGTGCTGATGGCGGCGGGTGGGTGATCGGGGTGCTGGTCGCGGTGGCGAGTGTGAAGGGGTCGCCCGGGGTGACGACCCTGTGCGTCGCGCTGGCGGCGTGCTGGCCCGACCCGGCCGGAGCGGTCGTCGTCGAGGCCGACCCCGCGGGGGGAGATGTCGCGATGCGCTTCGGCCTGGCGCAGTCGCCAGGGCTGCTCAGCCTCGCCGCCGCCGCTCGTGGCGGGGTAGCCGGAGGGCGCGGCGAGGACGCGCAGCTGCTCTGGCGGCACGCCCAGGCCCTGCCCGGGAACGTGCTGGTGGTCGCGTCCCCGCCGGACGCCGCTCGCGCCCGTGGCGCGCTCGCCGTACTCGCGGCCCCCGACCCGGCCGGCGGGCTGGGTCCGCTGCTCGCCGCCGCCGCGCACCCGGGCGCGGTGGTGGTGGCCGACTGCGGCCGGGCCGACCCGGGATCGCCGGTGATGCCGCTGCTGCGGTCGGCGGACGTGATGGTCCTGCTGACCGGCGCGCATGCCGACGAGCTGGCGCATCTCGCCCGTCGAATCCCGGAGATCGGGGCGTGGTCGCGGCATCCGGTCCTGCTCCTCGCGGACCGGGACAAGGACCGGGGCCACTCGATCGCCGCAGTGGCCCGCGAGCTGGGCGTCGCGCCGCTGGCCCGGGTCCCGTTCGACCCGCGGGGCGCAGCGGTGCTGTCCGGGCGACGCAGCGTGCTGCGCTGGCACCACAGCGGGCCCGGCCGGTCCCTGCTGGGCCGGTCCGCGCGGGAGATCGCGGACCTTCTGGCGCCCGGCGCCCCCGCTCCGACGACCGTCGGGCGGCCGGAGCGAGCCAGGCGGCGTGCGGCCGCGCGCCGCCAGAACGACTCGAACGTGGCTGGGAGGGCGTCATGACCGACAGCGGCGAGACCCGGCGGTCGAACCCGGCGGGACGCAGCGACCATGCGGAGCCGGGGGCGGTGGTGCCGCTGCGCGATCGCGGCGAGCGCCGGAGCGGACTGGTGCCGTTCGCCAGCGGCACGTTCGACGACGCGCGGGAGTCACGGGGGCCGGCCGAGGCGGCGGAGCGGCGGCTGCGGGAACACGTCCGCTCGGTCCTGGCCGCCCAGCTCCCGGGCCGGGTGGAGGAGCAGCGGCGACGCACCGGCGTCCGCACGACACCGGAGGGGCACCGGGCCCTGGCGCGGGAGATCGTCGACGGCGCGGTGAACGCGTTCGCGGAGCGTGAGCTGACCGCCAACCGGCCGCTGGTGTCGCCCGAGAGTGAGCGGCGGGTCGTCGCCGAGGTGGTCGACGAGCTGTTCGGAATGGCCGGGCTGCAGCCGCTCCTCGACGACCCGCGGATCGAGACGATCAACGCCAATCGGTTCGACCGCGTCTTTGTCCAGTACGCGGACGGGCTGCGCAAGCGGGTGGGCCCGATCGCGCGGTCCAACGACGAGCTGACCGAGCTGGTGCGGCTGCTCGCGGCCCGCGCGTCGAGCCAGGAACGGCGGTTCGACCACGGCAGCCCGTCGGTCAACCTGCAGCTTCCCGGTGGGGAGCGGCTGTTCGCGGTGATGGCGGTGACGGCGGGCGGCGTCACCTCGCTGTCGATCCGCCGACACCGCTTCCCGCGCGTCACGCTCGACGAGCTGCGTAGGCGCGGCACCGTCGACGAGGTCCTGATCCGGTACCTGCGGGCGTGTGTGGGCGCGCGGAAGAACCTGGTCATCGTCGGCGGCACCGGCGAGGGAAAGACCACCCTGCTCCGCGCCCTGGCCGCGGAGATGGACCCGATGGAACGCATCGTGACCATCGAGGACGCCTTCGAGCTCGGCCTGGACACCGACCCGGACGTGCACGCCGACGTGACCGCGTTCCAGGCCCGCGAGGCCAACGTCGAGGGCGAGGGCGCGGTGACCCAGGCCGACCTGGTGCGGTGGGCGCTGCGGATGTCGCCGGACCGGGTCATCGTCGGGGAGATCCGCGGGCCCGAGGTCATCCCGATGTGCAACGCGATGAGCCAGGGCAACGACGGCAGCATGGCCACGCTGCACGCCTCCAGCTCGGCGATCGCGTTCACCCGCCTCGCCTCCTACGCCGCGCAGGGCCCGGAGCGGCTGCCGCTGGAGGCGACCAACCTGCTCGTCGCCGGGGCGGTGCACTTCGTCGTCCACCTCGCCCGCGTCCCCGGCAGCCGCGGCACACGAGTGGTCTCGTCGATCCGTGAGGTGGTCGGCGCCGACGGCCCACAAGTCGTGTCCAACGAGATCTTTCGCCCGGACTCCGAGCGCCGTGCTCGTCCGGTCGCCGGGGCGATCCGCTCGGACACGCTCGATGACCTCGCGGACGCCGGGTTCGACCCGATGCTGCTCACCCGAGTCAGGGACGGGTGGCCGTCATGAACATCTCAACGCAGCTCACGCTGCTGTCCCTCGACCTACCGACCGCCGGTGTGGTCGCGAACCCGGGCCGGACCGCGGTGCTCGCCCTGCTCGGCGCCGGGGTCGGGCTGGGCCTGTTCCTGGTGTTCCTCGGCATGATCCCTCGGCAGCCCGTCCCTTCTGCTGGTGCCGCGTTCGCCACTTGGCTGCGCGACCGCGGGTGGAACCGCCGCGAGGTGGTCGCGCGGGCCGGGAGCGCGGTGCTCGCCGCTGTCGTCACGGCGGTGCTCACCGGGTGGGTCGTCGGGGCGGTGCTCGTCGCCGCGGGGTGCTGGTTCCTGCCGCGGGTGCTCGGGCCCGACGTCGGGCACGCGCAGCGGGTCGCCCGCATCGAGGCTGTCGCCACCTGGACCGAGATGATCCGCGACACCCTGTCTGCGGCGGCCGGGCTGGAACAGGCGATCCTCTCGACGGCCCCGCTCGCGCCCACACCGATCCGCGAGGAGGTCGCCGCGCTGGCGACGCGCCTGGACCGCGGCGTGCGGCTCGTGCCGGCGCTGCGGCTGTTGGCCCGCGACCTCGCCGACCCGACGGCGGATCTCGTCGTCGCGGCGCTGGTGATCGCCGCCGAGCAGCAGGCCCGCCAGCTCACCGACCTCCTCGGGGCGCTCGCCGCGACCGCGCGGGAACGGGCGTCGATGCGGATGCGGGTGGAGGCCGGTCGGGCCCGGTCCCGTACGTCGGTCCGGGTCGTCGTCGGCACCACCACGGCGTTCGCGGTGGCCGTGGTGCTACTTAACCGGCCCTACCTCGCCGCGTACGACTCGGTGACCGGCCAGGCCGTCCTGCTCATGGTCGGCCTGCTCTTCGCGGCCGGGTTCGGATGGCTCAGATCGATCGCGGTCGTCCCCGAGGCTGGAAGGTTGATCTCGGACGACGGCGACGAACCGGGTGGCCCCGCATCGCGCGATCCTGTCGGATCCGGACGGGCCACTGGGCGCGAGTTGGAAGGCAGGCCCGGATCATGACCGGCTGGGGGAGCCCGTCCGGTTCGACGGCGCTGGGCTCGACGCTGCTGGGCACGACGACGCTGTGGGCGGTCCTGCTCGGAGCCGGGTTCGGCGCTGGTCTGTGGGCGCTCGCGGTCTGGGCCCATCCGCCGCGGCCGACGTTGGGTCAGCTACTGGCGCGCACCCTTGACGCCCCGGCAGAGCCCGAGAACATCGGGTCGCCAGGTGGCCGTTTCGCCCGACTCCTCGGCCCGCTGATCGTGGCGCAGCATCGCGCGGGGTTACCCGGTGCGCGCGTAGCCGCGGATCTGCGTATCACCGGCACACCCGTCGCGGAGCACCTCGCGCGCAAGGCGCTCCTGTCGCTGGCCGGGTTCGTGACCCCGACGATCGTCCAGCTCCTGCTCGCGGCGGCCGGCATCCCGTTCGGCGCCGAGCTGCCGCTGATCGGCGGGGTCGTGTTCGCCGCGCTCGGATTCCTGTGGCCGGAACTGCGGGCCCGCGGGCGCGCCGCGGAGATGCGCGCGGACTTCCGGCACGCCCTGTCCGCCTACCTCGACCTCGTGTGGATAACCCTGGCCGGTGGCGCCGGGGTCGACAGCGCGCTCACCGGATCGGTGACGATCGGGCAGGGCTGGGCCTTCGATCGGCTGGCCGGCGCGCTGTCGACCGCCCACCTGACCCGGGTGACCGCGTGGACGGCGTTGCGGCGTCTGGGCGAGGAGATCGGCGTCGACGAACTCGCCGAGCTGGCCGGTTCTGTGAGCCTCGCGGGGACCGAGGGCGCCCGGGTCCGGGCCAGCCTCGCCGCCCGGGCGGGTTCTTTCCGGGCGCACCAGATCACCGACGCGGAGGCCAGGGCGCAGTCGGCCACCGAGCGCATGTCACTGCCGGTGATGCTGCTGTTCCTCGGCTTCCTGACCTTCATCACCTACCCGGCGATCGGCCAGATCCTCAACGGGCTCTGAACAACCGCCACGGCTCTACGACAGGAGGACGACCATGAACGAGAAGCCGGACCAGGAGCCGCGCCACCTGGCCCCGGAACGAGTGGCGGCGCGCTGGTGGGACGCGTTGCTCGTCGACCTGCGCGGGCGGTGGGCGGCGGTGCGGCGGGACCCCGACGCCGGGTACTCGACCGAGACGGTCGTGGTCACCGGGCTGCTCGTCGTCGCGGCCCTGATCGTCATCGCGATCATCATCGCCAAGGTCACCGAGGCGGCCAACGGGATCAGCCTGGTCGGCGGATGACGACGGCGGGTGGTGTGCGACAGCGGCTCCGACAGGTCGTGGACGATGACCGGGGCTCGGCCACCGCGGAGCTTGCGGTGGCGACGCCGTTGCTGCTGCTGATGTTGATGCTGATCGTGCAGTTCGCGCTCTGGTCACACGCCTCGCACGTCGCCCAGGCCGCCGCCGCGCAGGGGCTCGGTGCCGCCCGCACGGTGGCGGGTACCGGTGCGGACGGGACCCGGGAGGCGAGCGAACTGCTCGCGCAGCTCGCCGGCGGGCCGCTGGCCGCACCCCTCGTCGAGACCACCCGCGACGCCACGTCGGTGACCGTCACCGTGAGCGGCACGGTCACCCCGGTCGTGCCGTTCCTCGTCCTCCCTGTTCGGGCCGTCGCCGTCGGACCGGTCGAACGGTTCACCTCCGACGAGCGGCCGATCGCGTGAGGTCGCAGCCGCAGCGCCCGGGAACCGCATGGACACGGGGGTGGACAGGGTGGTGGCGCGCCGACCGCGGCTCGGCGGCCACCGAGCTGACGCTGCTGGCCCCCGTGCTGGTGATGGTTCTGGTCCTCGTCGCCGTGGTCGCCCACCGGGTCGTCGACGCCCGGCTGCGCCTGGACTCCGCCGCGCACCAGGCCGCCCGCGCGGCCAGTATCGAACGGAGCGCGGCCGGCGCCGAGCGTGCGGCCGACGACCTCGCCGCGTCAGCGCTCGGCTCGGCCGGACCGAGCTGCGCCGACCTGAACGTCGCGACCGACACCTCGGGCTTCCGCGCCGGTGGCACGGTCACCGTCACCGTGTCCTGTTCGGTCGATCTCACCGGCGGGCTCCTGCTCGGGGTCCCCGGACGCACCGAGGTCACCGCGGCAGCCACCGAGCCCGTCGACTCCTTCCGATCAGCGGTCGCACCATGAGTCCCAGGTCGCGGCTCCGTCCGTGCGGCACCGTCTGGTGGCGAGCCGACGACGGGCGCGTCACCGCGTTCGTCGTGGTGCTGATGACCGGGGTCCTCGCGCTGGCGGGTCTCGGTCTCGACGGTGGACTCGCCCTCGCTGCCAAGGTCCGCGCCGTCGGGCAGGCCGAGGCGGCGGCCCGCGCGGGTGCGCAGGCCATCGATCTCGGCACCTACCGCGCCACCGGGCGACTCGTCCTCGTTCCGGACCTCGCGGTCGCCGCCGCCCGCACCCAGCTCGCCGCCGCGGGTGCCGAGGGCGAGGTCTCGCTGCGCGACGGCGGTGTGGTTGTCCGGGTCACCGCGACCCATGTCCCGCGCCTGCTCGGGCTGGCCGGGGTCACCGAGCTGACCGTGTCCGGAGAGGCACGGGCCGTACCGCAGGGCGGCGTGGGCGTCGCGGACCCGTGACCGTCCGGGCTGCCTGATCCCCGCGCCAGACCGAGATCCGACCAGTCGAGAGGAGCACACGATGGCCCGACCGTCACGGCCCGAGAGCCGACCCCGCACGCGCCGGCGAGCCGGTCGCGTGATTCGCGGTGCGTCGGCCGCCGTACTGCTCGCCGTCCTGGTGGCCGGGGTGCCCTGGGCGCTGGCCCGCTACGTCGGCTGGCCGTTGCCCGAACGGCTGCCCACCGGCACCGAACTGGAACTGCACCTGTTCGGCCCGTTGAGCAGCGGCCTGCTCCTGGACATCCTCGCCTGCGCCTGTTGGCTGGCGTGGGCGGCGTTCACCCTCGACGTGGTCCGCTGCACCGCCGCGTTGCTGACCCGCGGCACCGGGTACGTCCGGGTGCCGAGCCGGGTGCGCCTGTCGCCCACGCACGCCCTGGCCGCCGTACTCGTCGGCGCGGTCGTCCTGTCGATCCTCGGCAACCGGCTTCCTCTGCGTGACGCCCGCTCGGCCGCCGTCGCGTGGCCCGTCGCGCTGACGGCCGGACCCGCCCGGCCGGAGGCCGGGCCGCTGATGCCGGTCGCGTTCACGGTGCCTGACCGGACCAGCACCGAACACACAGACGCCGCGCACACGGGCAAGGACGCTGAGCCGGAGTCGGCGCACTCGGTGGTCGTCCGCGTCCCGGACCCCGTCACCGGCGTCCACGACTCCCTGTGGCGGATCGCCGACCGCACGCTGGGCAGCGGGGCCCGGTGGCCGGAGATCTTCGAGATCAACCGCGGCAAACCCCAGCCCGGCGGTGGCACCTTCACCCGCCCCAGCCTGATCTTCCCGGGCGAGGAGCTCGTCCTGCCGCCCGGAGAGGTCGACGGGCTTCCCGACGAGCGACCTCCGGCAGGCCCGGATGTTCCACCCACGACACCGACCCCCACCCAGGAACCGATGCAACCGCTGCCGACCGGGCCGTCGATCCCCGGGCCGTCGATCCCGGAGACGGGGAGCCCCGTCCGCCCGCCGGCGGGCGGAGACGAGCACGCCGATACCCGCGGCGGCGCTCCGGCGCTGATCTGGGATCCCGTCGCGTTCGCCGGACTCGGGCTGGCCGCGGCGGTCAGCGCGGCCCTAATGGCGGCCCGGCGCCGACACCGGCGCCGCTACCGTCCGGGCAGCGGGCGGCGCGACGACCTCCCGGCCGCACCGGTGGTCTACCAGCTCCGGCTGGCCCACCTCCGCGCCGACCAACCGGATCCCGACGAGCCGGACCCGGAAGGTGATCCCGGTCCTGACGACGACCCCGACCCCGGACGCGACGAGGACGACCAGCTCGCGAGCACCGACACCAGGTCCGGCCCGGCCACGCCCGCGGCCGGGGGAGCGACGCCGGGCGAGGACGCCCAGCGGATCGCGCTGGCGGCGGCAGGCACCCGCGGCCTCGGTCTGGCCGGCCCCGGTGCCCCCGACGCGCTCCGGGCGCTGCTGCTGACTCTGATCGCCGGAGTCCTCGACGGGGCGGTGGACCAGCGCCCGGACCTCGACGAGGGCGGCCCCGTCGTCCGCCTCCTCGTTCCGCGCGAGGACTCTATCGGCGTCCTCGGCTCGACAGGGGACCTTCCTTCCGGGATCGAGGTCCACGACACGCTGGACGGCGCGCTCGACGTCCTGGAGTCCGAGTCCGTCGCCCGTGCGGCACACCCGCCGACTGACCACACCATGCCCGTCCTCGTCCTGGTCGCGCGCATCGCCGGTGACAACGCCCGGCTGCAGGCCGTCCTCGACAACGGCTCCGACTTCGGGATCAGCGCGCTCTTGCTGGGCCAGTGGCGATCGGGCAGCACGGTGCACGTCCGACGCGACGGCACCGTCACAGCGACCGGCCCGGGCCCGTGTGCCGCGTTGCGCGGCACACGTCTGCTCACCCTCGACCGCGATGCCGCCGTCCGCATCGTCGAGCTGTTCCATGACACCGCGTCCGGCACCGCCGCGCCGGACCGGAGCGCCATCGGCGCGAAGGTGGCGGATTCTCTCGAGATCGGTCCGCCGTCCATCGAGGAGCGCAACGATCCGCCTTCCTCGACCGAACATGCGCCACTCCGCGCTCCGGCCCACGTCGCCCGCTCGACGGACGAGCCGACGTTCGGCGTACTCCCGCTCCGGCTCGTGGTCCTCGGCCCGCCCCGACTGCACTGGCGTCCCCGTCGCGATCCGGACAGTTCTGACCCAGCCGGCTACGGCTCGCACGAGGTCGAGGCGGAGGTGGAGATCACCGGCCGCCTGCAGCCTCGGGCACGGGAGCTGCTCGTGCACCTGGCCCTGCACCCCGACGGAGTCGGCCGTGAGTCCGTCGCGGCCGCGCTGTGGCCCGGCAGCTCGCCCGGCCGCACAACCAACTCACTCAACACCGCACTCACCCGGCTGCGTCAGACCCTGACCCAGGTCACCGGCGAAGAGGTCGGCGACATCGTCCGCAACAGCGACGGCCGCTTCTGCCTAGACCCCGATCTGGTGGACGTCGACTACTGGCGCTTCGACGCCGCGGTGACCGCCCGACGCGCCGCCGGCACCGACGAGGAGCGCATCGACGCCGACCAGCTCGTCGTCGAGACCTACGGCGGCGAGCTCGCCGAGGGAACGCCCTACCCCTGGATCGAGATCGCTCGCGAGGCGGTCCGGCGCGACGCCATCGACTCCGCCGCGGCGCTCGCGCGAGCGCTCGTCCCGCGCGACCCGCAGCGCACTCTCGACCTCCTGGAGATCGCCAGGGCCTTCGACCCCATCAACGAGATGATCTACCGCGACATCATGCGGCTGCAGAGCCGACTCGGGCGGCTGGATGCCATCTCCCGGACGCTGGCGCTGCTGACGGCCCGGCTCGGCGAGATCGGCGATCAGCCGGACGCCGACACGATCGACCTCGCTCGGCGTCTCCAGTCGCGGGGCGCCGCCGAACAGCACGTTCCCCGGGGCGCCGACGACAGTGGCAGCGTGCCCCCGGGCGGTACGGCTCGTGCCGGTTGAACCCCGCTACACGATGCGGAGCTCAACCACTCGCGGGAAGATCACACACCTCATGGTCGCAGCCGTCCGGCTCCCCGGTCTGGAGACGGTGGAACTCCTGCGCGTTCGCCACCACGTGCGCGTTGTGTTCCGACCAGCCCACCACCTGCCGCACCCTGTCGAGGAAGTCGGCCGCCTCGGGGAGCAACTCGTACCGCACATGTCGCGGGAAGACGTCCGGCAGTTCCTGACGGGCGACGAGTCCCTCGGCCACCATCTTGTGCAGCGTCCTGCTCAGGATGCGGTCGTGCAGGACCGTCGCCTTTCCCCGCCAGTTCTCGTCGATCGCGTAGGAGTTGACCGTTGTGAGGATCTTCGACCTGCGCATCGGGCCGCCGGCCAGCGCGACCATCACCGGTATCGTCCACTTGTCGCCGAAGATGTGCTTGACGGCAGCCGCGTCCCGCAGGAAACATCTGTCATCGGGTTTCATCGTTCCTCCGTTGCCTCGCCTCGCCGTCCCCTTCGTGGGTCTTCCCGGTACCGGCCCGAACGGATGTCGGCCGTTCGGCCCGAAGGGATCACCGTTCCTGGCGGGGTGCGTCGCCGTGGGCGAACGGACAAGGTTCACTCGAACAGACCAGCGCGGGACGGTTGCTGCTCCGTCGAGAGTGGACGGACGCTGGAGATCAACACCGATCGTCGTGGCCGCCGTTGGGGGTTCACCTGGGGGATCCGCTAAGGGATCAGTTCGTGGTGGAGGCCAGGACTGATCCCGTCCGTGGTGCACCTCGGGCATGTCAGGACGTCCACAGACGGATCACCTGGTGTCCCAGACTCGCCTCCCCTCAGGAGTAACTTCACATCGGGTCGGGCTGCTTCGTTCTCTTTATATCTTCATATCTGCCTCTCCCTCATTTCTTTCTTATTCTCCCTCCTCAAATCTCCTGCTTCCTACTACTGCTTCTCTCGCTATTCTTCCTCTGTCGATGTCATGTCGGACTGGTCGCCGCGGTCGGGCTGCATTCATACCTTCCCATTGGTCGCCGGCGTTCCCGGTGAAGATGGGCTGTTCCGCAGGGCCTGGATTGAATTCGCGGATATCCTTAAAGAGTCTTGAAATGGCGCGGAAAAGTGTTGAAGAGTGGGCGCGGCAGAGCTATATTTAGGTCGTCGCAGAGGCAGCCCCCGACCCTGGGGAATGCGTCGACCGTCGTAGGATCGACGAGTTTCGACCCGATCGCCTCGGTTTCTGCGCCTCACCGGAAACGCGAAAGGACTCGTGCCGTGCCCACACCCGCCGAAGCCCCCGCCCCAACCACCGCACCGACCGGGCGCCCCGGCCGCCTGCCCAACGGCGAGCTGCGCCGTCAGGTGGCGGTCCACCTCGACGAGGCGCCCACCGACACGTTCACGGCCGGGGAGGTCGCCCGGGCGTTGAGTCGGTCGTCCGGGGCCGTCGCGAACGCGCTCACCGTGCTCGCCGCGCACGGCGAGGCCGAGCTGGTCTCCGAGCGGCCCGCCCGCTACCGCGGCACCCCGGGCACCGGGCGCCTCGCCTCCGTGCCGCCCGCCCCGGCCCGCCCGGCCGCACCCCGCCCGTCCACCCCGGCCCCGACCCCGGCCCCCGCCCCGACGGCGGGACCCGCCGCAACCACCACTGGGGCTGTCGCGACGCCCGACGACGCGCCCGTGACGGGGCCGGTGGCGCGTCCGAACGGGCAGCTCTACCACCCGCGGACGGTGGCGGGGGTGCCGGACGTGACGGCGCTGCGGAAGTTGCGCGCGGCCGGGGTGCCCGCCCTGCTCTACGGCCCGCCCGGGACCGGAAAGACCTCGGTGGTCGAGGCGGCCTTCGGTGACCTGATCACGGTGCCCGGTGACGGTGACACCACTGTCGCGGACATCGTGGGCGAGTACACCCAGACCCCGGAGGGCCGTTACGTGTTCGTGCACGGCCCGCTGATCCGGGCCATGCGCGAGGGCCGCCCGCTGTTCGTCGACGACGCCACCCTGATCCCCCCGAACGTCCTCGCGACGCTGTACCCGGCGATGGACGGGCGCCGTCAGGTGATCGTGAAGGCCAACGGGGGCGAGGTCGTCGATGCCGCCGAGGGGTTCTACGTGGTGGCCGGGCACAACCCGGGGGTCCACGGCGCGGTCCTCACCGACGCCCTGTCGTCACGGTTCTCCGCGCAGATCCAGGTGTCGTCGGACTATGACCTCGCCGTAGCGCTGAAGGTCGACCGGCGGGCCGTGCGCGCGGCCCGGAACCTCGCAACCCGGCAACGGCGAGGCGAGGTCGGGTGGGCCCCGCAACTGCGGGAGCTGATCGCGTTCGACCGCATCGCGAAGGTCCTCGGTGTCGAGGCGGCCGCCGGGAACATCGTCGGGGTCGCCCCGGAGGAGGACCGCGAGATCGTCGCCACCGTGGTCCGCGACGCGTTCGGCGTCGAGTACGCGCCGCTCGCCCTCGGCACCCGCATCTGACCGACCACACCCGAACCCCCGGAGGAGCCCGTCATGAGCGCCCACCTGATCACCGACCCGACCACCGACCCCGACACCCCGGCCGTCGCCGTCACCGACCCGGCCTGGCTCGTCCTGTCGGCCGCCATGACCGACGAGGTCCCGGTCATCGCCGACCGCGACGACCTGCTGGTCACCATCGCCCCCGGTGCCGGGCGGGGCGCCCCGGCATGTTTCCTGCCGACCCTGGCGCGGATCGAGGTCAACGGCCACCACCTCGGCGGGGTCGACCCCGCGACGGTCACCCCACACCGGCTTGGGGACCGGGCCCGGTACGGGCCCGCATGGGGCCTGCTGGTGCACGAGTGCGCGCACGCCGCGCACTCGGTCTGGGAACCACCCCCGGGCGCGCCCCCGGGCGCGGCGGCGGCGGCCGAGGAGCTCGAGGAGTCCCGCATCGAGGCCGTGCAGGTCGCACGCCGCCCGGACGACCGGCGCTGGTTGCGTGCTTCGGCCACCCACCTGATCCTCGACGAGTCCGGGCTGACCGACCCCACCCGCACCCTCGGCGTGAGCCGCGCGGACGCCGGACGGGCCGCCGCGCTCCTGCTCGCCCGGGTCGACGCCGGGATCCTCAACCCGGACGAGGTCGAGTCGGTCGCCCGAGTCGTCACCGACGTCCTCGGCGAGGACACCCTCGCCACCCTCCGCGAGATATGGACGGCCGCGCACGCCACCCCGGACGACGACGCCGAGGCGATGATCGACCTCGGCCGCCGGTGGTGCGACGCCCTCGGCGTCGACCCCGACGCCGGGACCGACACGGCCCCCGGGACACCGGACGGTGCCCCCGGGACCGGAGACGGGACGGGCCCGGCCGTCGGGCCGTCGCCGATGAGCGGCGCGATCTCCGACGCGCTGCGCCGTATCGATGCGGCCGTCGCCTACGAGCCGGTCCCCGGTGCCGCCGACGGCACCCCCGCAACGTCCAGCGCCCCTGCCACCGGCCCGGCGGGTGACCCGGCCGCCGGGGCCGCCGCAGCCCGGGTGTTCGGCCCCGCCACCGACGACGGGACCGGAGCGGCGACCACCGGCGCCCCCGGCGGTGGGGCCCGGGACGTCATCGCGGGCACCCGCGCGCCCACCGCCGACGAGCGCCGCGCCGCGCGTCAGGTCGGCCGGGTGCTGGACACCGCCGGGGTCCGGGACCGGGTCGCGACGCGCACCACCTCGGCGATGCCGCCCGGGCGGCTGCGGATGCGCGGGGCGCTCGCCGCCGACGCCCAGCGCGCGGCCGGGGCGATGCCGACCGCGGAGCCGTTCACCCGCACCACCCGCCGCGCCGTGCCGACCCCGCCGCTGCGGCTGGGCATCGCGTGCGACGTGTCCAGCTCGATGCGCGAGTTCGCGCGACCGGTCACCTCGGCGGCGTGGATCCTCGCGAACGCCGCCGCCCACACCCGGGTCCCTGCCACCACGGCCACGGTCGCCTTCGGCGAGGCGGTGCACGCGATCACCCGCCCAGGTGCAGTACCGGACCGGGTGACCCGGTTCCGCGCCCCGGACGGGTACGAGGTCATCGACGAGGCCATCGCCGCCCTCGACGGCGCCCTCGGGCTGGCCTCCCCGGGCGCGGCGCGGCTGCTGGTCGTCGTGTCCGACGGCATCTTCTGTCCGACCCCCCGCGCGGCCGCGCAGGCCCGGGTCGACCGGCTCCGCGCGGCCGGGTGCGGGGTGCTCTGGCTCGCCCCGCGCGGACCCGTCGAGCCGCTGAACGGTGCCACCGTCCTCCCGCTCACGGACCCGGCAACCACCGCGCGAGAGATCGCCCGCGCAGCCACGGCTGCCCTCCGCGCGACCCGCTGACCGTTCCCGGTGCCGGACCGCCCGACGGGGGTCCGGCACCCCGTACCTCCGACAACCGAACCCGGCCGACCCGGGCGCCACCGGTTGGCACCGCCGCACACCTGCGGCACCTCCGCGCCCGGATGGCCCGGGACGTGGCGGTTCATGTTGGGCGTGCCCGCCGCCCGCGTGGTCGTCACCGACGACCCCGCCGCCGTTACGGCCGGACACGCCTGGCACCTGCTCGCCGTCCGTGACCCCGACGACCCCGCCACCATCTAGCGTTCATCCCCGAGGTCGGGCTGGGTGGGCTTCCTTTCTCCTCGACGAATGCCCCGACTGCACTGCGCCCGGGTGCCCATGACGACGGTGGCCGGGCTGGTCGACCTCGGCCGGTACCCGCCCCGTCCCGCCCGGGGAGGCGGACCCCGACGACGAGGGCGACCGTCCGGACCTGCCGGAGGATTTCTTCGGCGACCCCGGGCACGGCCCACACTGCGAGATCGGCCGGTCTCATCGGTGACTGAACGCCCGCACGGACCACGCCTCGACCCGGACCAGCTGGAACGGTGGTCCGGGTCGGAGCGTCGGGCGTCGCCGGGTCCCGACGGCGACTCGGAGCTGGACACGTCGACGACGTGGGCGTGCCTCTCGTGCAACCGGTCTCCCCGGTCGGGGTGACGCCGATCAGGCCGGGACCGGAGTGAACCTCAGGGTCGTAGCGCCTTTCGCGGTCACCGACAGCTCGAGCCGGCCTTCCACCGCGATCGCGGTTGCGCGAGTCGTCTCGGGGGACTGACCAGCTTCCAAGGTGTCGAACCAGCGGATGAACTCCGGGATCGTGCCGATGCGCGCGACGCGCTGGTGCAGTGCCGTCTGCTCGTGACCGCGTACGAACTCGCCGACATAGATCTCGGCTCCGCACCCGCACCCGCAGAGCCACCCGCCGACCGTCACGTCGAGATAGGTCACGGGGTTGCGGACGCGCGCCGACTCGGGCTGGGGCTGGCCGACGAAGGCTTCGTAGACCGGGTGGCCCGGCTGGAGCAGAGCACCCTCGATGATCTTCTTGCCGGGCTTGTCCGTGGCCTCCACGATGTCATCGATCTCGGCCGCCATGACGATCTCCCGATCGTCGACGAACGAGAACAGGACGTACCTCTCACCCCTGGCGCGCTGGCCGAGCACCCAGTGGCCCCGGTTGGCCGCCCAGTTGGTTTCCGCGGTCGCATCCGGGTCCCAGCCGAAGTAGGTGCGGCCCAGCACGTCCGTGGGGTCATCGATGCGGGTCTTCCTGGTGAGCGTGATGTGGATAGGCATGTGGTGTACCTTCCTCAACTAGCGGGCCCGGCTATCCGGGTACCGGACCACCCTCGCATCGCGCGCACGGCCTGTCAACTAGTCAGTCCATCTATGAGGTTATCGTCTGCATGTCGCCGACCGTCTGGTCTGCACGAGGTCGGGTCGAGCAGTCGCGCGAGGCCGTCGACACGCCGCCAGCCGTCGTCCTACGCGCGCATGCCGAGTAGCGGTGAGCCTGGACGCCGCGTGGAGGCCGAGCCTCCAGCGGCGGCCAGCAACGAGGCCGCGTCCGAGTGCAGGGGAAGAGTGGCAGGCGGACACCGACGGTTTGCTGCCGTCGGTGCCCGCCCGTTGCGACCGGCTCGAGTAGTCGATTCGGCTACGCGCCGTCCTCCCCGGCGGTGTCGAGGTCGGTGGCTGCGGCCGTTGCCAGGGCGTACCGCTTCGGTCGGTCCTTCGTTCGTACCGCGTAGCCCGCCTTCACGAGGCGCTCGAGGGCGTTGCCGACCGCGCCGGTGGAGCGGCCGAGTTCGTGGCCGATCTTCGTCGGGCCGAACTCCTCGTCGGGGTGATCGCGCAGGTAGTCCTCGACCATGCCGTGCAGGGCACCGGGTGCGAGCCGGGGTCCGCGGACTGCCGCCGCGACAGCCGGGTTCGCGTCGTCGGGCTCGGCGCCCTCCGTTGGGTTCTCCTCGGTGTCTGCCGTGTCGAAGGTGGGCGTATCCGTCGTCCCGTCGTCGTGCACGCCCGTCGCGGGCGTGGATGGGGCGTCGGCTGCCACCTCCGAACCGACTTCGGTACCGATGGCCGGGTCGGTCGCTGTACCCGTCACGCCGGTCACCGCTTCGGCGGGGTCCTCGGCACCGCACGGAGCGGCATCCGCATCGCCCACACCGTCCGTGGCCGTGTCGCCGACGCCCTCCGGCGTGTTGGTGATGCGGCCGGTGTGCGGGTCGCTGGCGTCCTTCGCGCTGCCGTTCGTGTTGTCGGGCAGGTAGGCGTCGGCGGACGCGGGAACGGCGAAGCGGGAGGCGGAACGCTTCCCCTCCGTCGGGATCCGGACCGCGGTGCCGTCGGTGACCCAGCGGGCGAGGATCTTCGCGGCGGTCGACCGACCGATCCCGGCGTCGGTGGACAGCTCCTCAGCGGTACCGCCGGGACGGGCGTGCAGCGCGGCCCACAGATGATCGGCTGCGGTGGCGGTGCGGTCGGTGGCGGGCCGGTCGTCGCCGTCGGGGCGCACGTCGCCGTGCTCGGTGGTGCTGGCGTTGTCGGGCAGGGTGGTGTTGGTGGACATGACGGGCTCCGTGTCGTCGGTGGTGCGAAGCGGTGGTCATGCCCCGGCCGGAGCGTGTGGCCCCCGGTGCGCTGCCGGTGGTGCGGGCTACGGACCTATGGACGCTTCCTTCGTCGGGGATGTCAAGCGGAGCGTGCGCACCTCGTGGAGCAGCGCAAACGACTCCGGGCACCGCTCAGGAGGGGACTCCGGCGGGTCGGCTGGCGCCTGCGTAGTCGTCGCCGTTCCACCGGTAGGGCTCGACCTGGACGGGTTCGCCGAAGCGGGGTGCGTTGATCATCTGTCCGCCGCCGAGGTAGAGCGCGACGTGGTGGATGCGGGCCGTGACGGTCGTGCCGGGCGTGCCGTAGAAGACCAGGTCGCCGGGGAGCAGCGGGGCGCCCTCGGGGACGGCCGGGCCGGCGAGGTACTGGGTCTGGGCGGTGCGGGGGAGGGTGATCCCGGCGGCGGCGTAGGCGGCGGTGGTGAGGCCGGAGCAGTCGAACCCGGCCTCGCCGTTGTCGGGGCCGTCACCGCCCCAGAGGTAGGGCAGGCCGCGCTGGCCGCAGGCGTAGTTGATCGCGGCGAGAGTGGCCGGGCCGGTGGCGGCGATGGCGTTGCAGTCCCCGGTCCCGGTGGGTTGCGTCGCGGCGTAGGCGCGGGCCTGGTCGAGGACCTTGCGGACGTACCAGCCGGCGCGGTTGTAGGCGAAGAGGGCGGCGTTGAGGTCGCCGGTGCTCGCGCCGCTGTCGCAGAGGTAGTGGGCGGCGGCGTGCACGGCGTCGTGCGGGTCGTAGCGCGAGGGTGGCCGGGCGCCGCCGGCCGGGAGCGGGTGGCGGGCGACGACCTCGGCGAAGGTGGGTGCGAGGAACTGCATGGGCCCGCCGGCGCCGGCGGCGTTCTCGCCGTCGCGGACCCCGGGTAGTGGGGAGCGGCCGTGGTCGGTCTCGACCTTGCCGACCGCGGCGAGGACCGACCAGTCGAGCCCGGGGCAGGTCGGGGCGGCCTGCCGGTAGAGCGCGAGGTAGTCGGCGGGGATGTCGGCCAGCGCGTTCGAGCTGGGGCTGCTCGCGCCGAACATGGAGGTGACGGCGCTCTGCACGGCGGCGAGGACGAGGATCGGGAGCAGGACGACGACCGCGAGGAGCGCGGCCCCGATCCGCGCACTCACGGCGCCGGGGTGGTTGTGCCGCGTGGCGAGGGGGCGGGTGGCATGGGGAACGGGGCGGGGAGCCGGTGGGGTCCGGTGCCGCTGTCGGTCATGCCGGTGGGGCCTGCCTGCACGGGGGCTGCGTCGAGGGGATCTGGGCCGTTGGGGTGGGGGCCGTCGAGGTGGGGCCAGGCGTCGGGGAGGCGGTGCAGGGGCAGGCGGGCGCCGTCCCGGCCGGTGCCGGTGGCGTGCAGGGGGAGCCAGACGGGGTCGGCCGGGCTGGGATTCGGCGCGTGGGGGTCGAGCAGCCCGGCGGCGGCGGTCGCGACAGGGACGGCGGTGGGCCGGTCGAGGTGGCGCCAGGCGCGGTGCAGGGCGGTGCGGGCCCCGGCCTCGCGGCGGGGGGTGGGGAGCCAGACGAGCAGCGGTGTGGTGATGCCGGTGGCGGCGGCGAGGGCGGCGTAGCCGGCGAGCTTCGCCGCGACCCGGCTCAGGGCCTCGGTGCCGAGGTCGAACTCGAGGAAGAACTCGATGCGGCGACCGCTGGTGGTCCAGCGGCCGTAGCCGTCTGGGCGGACGAGGTCGCCGAACAGGCGCGTGCACCGGGTCTCCGACCACCAGGTCTCCAGTGCCGTCGGCGCAGTTCCGGTGCTGTGACGGGCGGCGGAGACGAGGGAGGCGAACCATTCGGCGACGCCGATGGTGTGCGCGAGTTGCAGGCTGTGGGCGATGGCGAGGGTGCGGTCGTGGCGGTAGCCCAGCTCACGCGGTTCGAGGCCGTGCGTGGCGGCCAGGACCGCGGCTCCGGCGGGGGCGAGGACGTAGTGCATGGGGGCGCTGCCGACGGTGGCGAAGGGCTGGAACCGGTCGACGACCGACCACTGGTGGAGCTCGCGGAGCCGCTGGCGTCCGGCCCGGAACGAGGGGAAGGCCATGCCGGTGATCTGGGTGGCGGTCAGGACGCGGTGCTCGGCGAGCATGGCGACAATCCAGTGGTCGCGCGGGGTGAGCCGCCACGCGAGTGCGGCCTGGTGTTCGGCGCTGTCGCGGACGCGCCCGCCGGGCCGCGCGGTCGGGTGACTCGGGAGGACTCCACGCAAAGTTCGCTGTTGGATCGGGTTGGTGATCATCGTGCGGCCTTCCGTTCCGTAGGTGGTGGTGCCGGGTCAGCCACGGCGGCGCGGGTCGACCGCGTCCGTCGTGGGCCGGTCCGGCGGGGCAGCAGTGGTCGCCGTCGCGCGGCCGTTCGCGGCCCGTTCGCGGGCGGCATGGGCGCGCGCCGCGTCGGCCGTCCGGGCCGCGGCCCGGATCTCGCGGGACCGGCCGGGCACCGGTGCCGGGAGGGGCCGGGTGCGCAGCGTGAACGCGGGGGCCTGCTCGCCGTGCAGGACGAGGCGGGCGGCGGCGTGGTAGGCGCCGAGGTGGGTCAGGTCGTGGTCGGTCAGGTGCGGGGCGGTGTGGCGGGCGAGGTCGCGGGCGTCCTCCGGGCCGGCGTTGAAGTAGATCTTCGAGCGGGCGTTGGTCGAGAAGCCCTCGCGCAGCTCGCGGGGGAGCTGTCCGAGGTGCTGGTGGGCGAGGGTCATGGCAACGCGGAACCCGCGGGCCTCGGCGAGCATGTCCTCGATGGGGTAGGGCAGGTTGAGGAAGTTGTGGCACTCGTCGATGACGAGCGAGGCGTCGGCGCGGTCGCGTTGGGGGGTGCGGGCGCGGGCGGTGGTGGCCTGCCAGGCGGCGGCGACGGCAAGCGACCCGACCAGGCGAGTGGTCTCCTCGCCGAGCGAGCCCTTGGGGATACGGACGAGGCAGATGCCGCCGTCGAGAACGGTGGTCATGTCGATGGTGGAGGGCCCGGCGGCGATGGCCTCGCGGACGAAGGGGCGCAGCAGGAACGCACGGAGCTTGTTGAGCAGTGGCGCGACGACCTGGGCGCGGGAGGCGTCGGACAGTTGGGTGTACCAGTCCCAGAACCCGGCCAGGACGGGGTCGGTGACCGCGGCGGTGAGCCGTTCCCGGCGGGCGGGGTCGGCGAGCAGGCCGGGGAGCTGGGCGAGCGTCGGGGTGTCGGGCTGCAGAGCCAGGGTGAGGCAGGCGGCGCGCATGACGTCGTCGGTGCGGGGTCCCCAGTAGGCGGCGTAGACCCGCCGGAACACCGACACGAGGTTGTCCACGGCCAGGTCGCTCGCCGGGGTGCCGGGTCCGGTGCTGGTGGTGTCGAGGGGGTTGAGGCAGGGCGGGCGGGAGCGGGCGTCGGCGTCGAGGAGCACGACGCGGTCGGCGCAGCGCCGGGGTAGCCGGGACAGGACGTCGGTGACGAGGTCGCCCTTGGGGTCGACGAGCAGGATCCCGCGGCCGGCGTCGGCGTCGGCGAGGATCATGTTGCCGAGCAGGGTCGACTTGCCCGAGCCGGTGGCGCCGATGACGTGCAGGTGCTGCCGGGCGTCGGGCACGAGCAACGCGACCGGACGTTCGTGCCCGGTGTCGGTGGTCCCGAGAGGCTTGGCGTCCGGGCTCGGGGTGGCGATGCCCGGCGGAGGGGCGACGGCGCGGGCTCCGGCGCGGAGCAGGCCGGGTACGTGGTCGTCGGTGGGCAGGTGCGCGAGGGCGGCGAGCTCGCGCACCGACAGCACGTCGCCGTCACGCCCCCACGGTCCCCTTCCCCATAGGCGCGGCCGGCGGGTGAGGCGGCGCGCGGCGAGGGCGTCCGCGGGGTGCCGCAGCCGGTGGCGGCCGTAGCGGTTGTGCTCGGTGTAGGAGGCGAACGAGGCGGCCAGCGCGTGGGCGCGGCCGCGTACGAGGTCGTGCGCCTTCGCTACCGGATCGTCCTCGGAGTGCTTCCGCGCCAGGTCGACAGGCAGGTCGATCGCGGCGGCGTAACGGACGACGGTCTCGTACTGGGAGCCACGCTGCTTCTCGACCACCGCCCGGGCCTGGGCCGACAGGTCGAGTGCGGTCTGCCGGTCCTGGCCCGGCCCGCTACGCGCTCCCCTCACCGGGGGAGCGCCAGTGCGGCGGGCAGGGCGCAGGGGGCGCGGGGTGACCAGGTCGAGAATCTCGGACAGCACCCCGGCCAGGAGACCGGCGGGTGATCCGTTCGTGCCATGCAGGTGTCGGGCGCTGCGCCGGGCTCGAGCCGCGCGGCGTCCGGTGACCGGGCGGGCGATCACCTGGACGCAGGCGGTCTCGTGGTGCCCGAGTCCGACGGCGGCGCCGAGCAGGGCGCGGACCGGGTCGGCGTCGAACCGGGTCCGCAGCGGTAGGGCCTCGGGGCGGGCGAGGCGCAGCTCGCCGCCGGTGACCACCCGCCGTCGCCCGGGCTCGACGGCCGGCAGGGGCGCGGCGGCGGGTTCGGTGCGGCTGTGCGATCCGGGCCAGGCCGCCTCGACGGCCCGCTCGACCAGTCCGGGTGGGACGGCGCCGGGCACCCACAGCCGGATCGTTGCCCCGGTGCTGGTGAAGACGTACTCGTAGACCAGGTGCGGCTGGCCGGCGAGCAGGCGACGCCAGGTCGGGCGGAGCAGGCCGACCAGGTTCGCCCACAGGGCCTCGCCGCCGGCCGGGTCGACCGTGGGCGGGGCGAGCACGGTGACCTGCCGGGCGTCGGCGAGGAGCCGGTCGTCGCGGCGGCGCGTGAACCGCCGCCACCCGAGCGCGGTCACCGTGCCGACGACCGCGAGGAGCACCAGCGTGATCGGCCAGTGCGTGACGAGCACGGACACGACCGGCCCGAGCGTGTCGGCGAACCACCGCCCGAGCGTGTCACTCGGGTCACGCAGGAGGTCGCCGAGCGGGCCGCCGACGGGGGTCGTTCGCGAGGTTGTGACAAGAGTGGGCGTGGGCACGGCATGGCCTCCGGGCCGAGTGGGGTGATGGGGGTTGGTCCAGCTGGATCGGCTCGGCCGGGGTCAGGACGGGTCGAGGACGACGTAGGCGGAGTCGCGTTCGCGGCGTCGCCGATCCGGAGGTCGAGACTTGTCGAGGTCGATCCAGCCGTCTCCGTCGCCGCCCGGCGCGGTGTCCTCCTCGTCGTCACCGCGGCCTGCGTCGATGTCCTGCCCAGCGAGGTTCTGCGCTGCGAGCTGGGCCGGGCTGGACGTGCAGAGCGTGTCCTCCAGCTCGGAGGCGACGCCCTGGAACGCGACGCGGGTGGTGCCCGTGGACAGCAGTCCCTGGCCGCGGTCGGCGGAGAGCAGGAACTGGCGTTCCCCGGCGGAGAGGTCGAACACACGGGTGACCTCGTCGATGGCCTGGGTGGACTGGCGGAGCAGTACCTGGGTGGCGGCGTTCGCGACGACCGCACGGCCGAGGTCGGTGCCCAGGACGTCGGCGGTGTCCTGGGTGGCGACGGTCAGCCCGGCCCAGTGCTTGCGCGACGCCTTGGCCATCCGGAAGAGGAACTCGGCCCCGGCGCGGTCCTGCATCAGCAGCCACGCCTCGTCGACGACGACGAGGCGTGGGCGGCGCAGGGCGGGGTTGGTGACGTGGCGCCAGATCGCGTCGAGGGTGAGCAGGGTGCCGGTGGCCTTGAGCTCGTCGGGCAGGTCGCGCAGGCTGAACACGACGAGGTGGCCCTCGGGGCGGGTGGTGGTCGGGCCGTCGAAGAGCCGGTTGAAGCTGCCGTCGACGAAGGGGTGCAGCCGGTCGGCCAGTTCCCTCGCGGCGGCGGGTCCGTCCGGGTCGGCGAGGGTGTCGCGCAGGTCGCGCAGCAGCGGAGCGGGCCTCGTCCACGTGCCGGGGTCGTCGGCAACGATGCCGGCGGCGGTGTAGGTGGCGGTGATCGCGCGGTCGAGCGCCGCTCTCGCGCTCGGGTCGGGGCGCTCGCCGAGCAGCACCGCTACCGCGGTGTGCAGGAACAGGCTGCGCCGGGCGAAGGCGTCGCGCGGGGCGTGGCGGCGCCCGTCGGGGCCGGTGTGGATCGGGAGGTCGAAGGGGTTGAGCCGGATCCCGGGCGCGCCGAGATCGATCCGGGTGCCGCCGACGGCGTCGGACAGGCGGGTGTACTCGTCCTCCGGGTCAATGACGACGGTCTCGACGCCGCGGTGCAGCGACCGCAGCAGTTCCAGCTTGACCAGGTAGGACTTGCCCGCGCCGGACCGTCCGAGGACGACGGCGTTGTGGTTGTGCATGTGGGCGGCGAAGCGGTCGACGTGCACGAGACCCTGGGAGCCGAGGTTGTAGCCGTAGAGCACCCCGTCCGCGACGGCGGCGCTCGCGGGGTCGGGCGCGGGCAGGTCCGGGCTGGTGAACGGGAACGCCGCGGACAGCGCCGAGGTGTCGAAGGTGCGGCGCATCCCCACCGGGTCGAGCCCCATCGGGAGGGTGGTGACCCAGCCCTGCAGGGCGCGGAAGGTGATGTGGCGGGCGTCGAGAAGCAGGCTCGCGCACAGCGCGCGGACCGCGGCTACCTCGTCGGCCAGCTCCGTGGCGCCTGCGGCGTGCACGGTGAGGTAGAGCCCGACCCGGAACAGGCGGCCCTCGCCGCGGGCGACCCGGCTCGACAGGTCGTAGGCGTCCTCCGTGGCCGCCTCGACGTGCGGGTCGTGCAGCCGGCCGTGCTCGGCGGTGGAGCGCCGGCCACTCTCGAGCTTCGCGAGCTGGGAGCGCAGCCTGCTCGCAGCGGTGACCGGGTCGACGGGTTCGACGTGCACGGCGACGTCGATCCGGCCGGGGTGGGTGAGCAGCGGGTCGAGCCAGCCGGGGTGCACCTCGCGGGGGAACCCGACGACTGCCAGCGACGCGACGTGCTCGCCGTCGCCGATCTCCAGGTGTCGGGTGCCGACGGTGAGGGTGTCGGGCACGAACACGGACGCCGCCGTGCCCGCCGTGCGCGGCCTGCGCCGGTCCCGCCTCATCGCTGCCCTCCGCGGGCGAGAGGCGCGTGACGCCGACGACTCCGATCCCGTTTCAGCGCCTCGGGTTCGGGGGCTGTTCGCCTCGCCCGTCCGCCCCGGGCCGCCGCGTTCGGCGAAGCACCGGCTCCCCCGTCCCACGCGACGTCGTCCGCGTCGTCGGGCCAGTCCTCGTACTCCCAGTCCTCGTCGTCGTCCGGTGCGGTGGGTTCGGGGTCGTCCCAGTCGCCGTACCCCTGGTCGGTGTCGTAGCCGTCGTCCGGGTCGTCGCCCTCCCAGTAGGTCGGACCGGGCGCGGCGTGGACGACCTCGTCGGTTCCGGCACGTCGCGGTGTCGGTGGGAGGAGCGGGTCGGGGTTGCACGTGGCGGCGAGCACTGCGGTGGTGCGGGCGGCGTCGAGCGGGGTGACGGTGATCCCGGCCGGGGCGAGCAGCTCCATCGCCTCGCCCAGCCGCCGGACGAGGCGGGCCTCGGCGGCCCGGCGCGCGCCACTACCGGGCGGGCGCGCGGGGTGGCGCCTGCCGGTCAGCGACGCCAGACCGGCACGAGCCGCCGCCAGCGGTGAGGGCCCACCGAGCCCGTCCACCGGTCCAACGGGGCCGAGCGGTTCCCGCAGTATGAGCAGCACTTGGCGGCGCAGGAGCACGGCGTGCCCGCCGAGACGGGTGAGGTAGTCGGCGTGCTCGCGCGCTGCGGCCCGCAGCGCCGGGTGTGGCAGATCGGCGGCGCGGGTGCGCAGGTCGGCGACCTGCCCGGTGAGATCGAGCGGTTGCGCCCGGACGAGGACCTGTACCGGCGCAGTCAGGCTGTGCAGGTAGCGGCCGAAGACGGCGACGAGGGACTGCTGCTCGGCCGGGGTGCGCAGCGCGAAGTTGACCGTGGACGCGACCGCGACCGTGGCCAGCCCGTCGGTGCCGAGGTCAACCACCCCGACGTCGGTCCCGCTGTTCCCGGCGGTGACCGAGCGGGCGGGAAGACGCAGGACCCCTCGCCGTCCGCGGACGGCGGGCTCCTCGGCGGGACGGCCGCGGGCGTCGAGCCAGGCCGGGGCCCTTCCGTCATGACTGCCACCAGGTCCGGTGTCGACGTGGTGGGCGGTGCGGGTTCGGGGGGCGAGGCGGTGGCGGATCGCGGCAACGAACAGGCGGTCCATCGACACGCCGTCACGGCGCCCGAGCGCCAGGACCACCGCGGTCACCGCGACCGGAACCGCGAGGGCGAGGAACGCCGCGGTCGGCACGGCGACCCGGGTCGCGTCCCAGGCCGCGTAGAGGACGAGGCCGGTCAGACCGAGGATCGTGACCTGGCGGGCGGTGAACGAGCCGATCACACGGTCGGCCATGTCGACGTCGGCGGGGATCCGGACGGGCGATGTCATGACGTTCCTCCGGTGGGGTCTGCGGGTCGGGACCGGCGCGGGCGGCGGGCCGGGGGTGGTGTGCGGCGCGCGGGCGGGGTGGCGGAGGCGGGCGGTGGACCCGGCTCGTCGCGAGCCGGTGCGGCGGCTCCGGGTCGGGGAGCGGGGGTGGTGCCGGTCGCCCCGCCGCGGCGGCGGGCGGGTGGACGCGGCGCCGGAGCTGCTGGTGCTGGGGTTGCCGCTGGCCGGATCGGTGTGGGGAGGCCGATCGGGAGGCGTAGCTGCTGACCGCCTGATCGCGGGGCGGCCGGTCGCACCGGAGCCGGTGCCGGTGGCACTGCCGGTGTTGGGCTCGCAGTTGTTGCGGGGCGGCGGGGGACGCGGCGGAGGTCGTCGAGCGGGAGGGGGTACTGGCCGGCTCGGTCGGGACGGTTGTCCCGGTAGGGGTCGAAGGGAAGCTCGAGCTGTCGCGGTCGCGGGCCACTTGTCCGGCGCGGTGGCGCCGGTGGAGTCGGGGCCGGGGCACGGCGGACCCGGTGCACGCCGTCGAGCGGAAGCGGGTACTGGCCGTCGCGGCCGGGCCGGTTGCCCTGGTAAGGGTCGAGTGGCAGCTCGAGCTGAACGCCCGATCGTCGTCGCCGTGGCGCGGGTCCCGGCGTTGCCGAGCTCCGATCCGGAGTTCCCGGTGGCGTGGACGGGGTGCGGGCTCGGCGAGGCACGTCGATGGGCAGGCGGTACTGGCCGTCGCGGCCGAGGACCGGCCGGTTCTCGGGCCAGTCCTCGCCGAGCGGCAGCGCGAGCTGCCGGCCCTGCCCGGCCCCGCCTGCCTGCGGTGCTGGCGGGGTGTCGCCGCTCGGACGGCGGGCGGCGCGGACCCGGCGCAGCCCGCTCAGCGGGAGCATGTACTGGCCTTCGGAGTCGGCGCGCACGTTCGCGTAGGCGTCGCCGGAACCGTCACCGGTCCCGCCTCCGCCCGCCCGGCCGCCGCGTCCCCGCCCGCCCCGGTTCGCCGCCGGGCCTCCGCCGCCCTTGCCGCCGCGGCCCGACAGCAGGCCGAAGGTCTTGTAGGCGATGAACCCGCGTACCAGCGACCCGATCAGCGACCGTCCCCCGCCCCCGCCGCGGATCGAGCCGAGCACCCAGAACGGGATCTTGTACAGCACATACATCAGCGCGCACGCGACGAGCAGGTTGACCAGCCCGTTCTCGGTCGTCCCGAACAGGGTGAACCCGCCGGGGGCCAGCAGCACCCGCATCGCTGTGATCAGCGTGAGGCTCTGCACGACCTGGATCGCCAGGCACCCGCCGAGCGCCTTCCACCACCAGTAGGCGATGTGCTCGGTCTGGGGCAGCGCGTGGAACATCAGCGCGAGCGGCGCGCCGGCGACGAGGATGACGGTGAGCGCGACGCGGATGACGTAGCCGACGAGCAGCGCGAGCAGCATCCCGATCAGGAACACCCCGACGAACAGCACGAAGATGCCGTCGTTGAGCGAGCCGAGGGTGATGTCGCGCAACGCCTGCCCCGCGTCCGCCGGGTCGACCCCGCCGGCCATGACCGCCCGGGACAGGCCGTTGGTGACCTCCACGGCGCGGGTCGCGACCCACAGGCTCAGCGCCCCGGCCAGGAAGCCGACCACGATCCGCGGGGCGATCTCCTTGGCGGTGTAGCGGGTCTGCAGGCTCTCGAACGACATGATGACGATGGCGGCCACCAGGACGAGCAGGCCGTAGCAGGCGAGCAGGATCTGCCAGGAGTTGCTCCACAGCTCCGCGAGCCCGGGCAACGTGTCCAACTCAGGTGTGGTGAGCAGCGTGTTCGACAGCAGGTCCAGCAGCGGGTTGAGCGCCGCGGTCACCACGCCGCGGAAGAAGGCGTTGATCGCGTTGCTGACGCAGCCACCGAGGTCGGTGAACCCGCACGGCTCCTCCGCCGCCTCGGCGCCCGGAGCGGGACCGCCCACCGCGCCCGGGTCGACGCCGGGTGCGGGTACGTCGGGAAGGCACCCGAAGCCCTCGCACGGAGCTGGGACCGGATCGCCCGTCGGCGCAGGCGCCACGTCCGGGGGCAGGAAGGTCGGTACCGGTGCGGGGGTGGGGGCCAGGCACTCGACGACCGGCAGGCCGTCCTCACAGAACGGCACCGGTACCGGGGTGGTGTCCGGTGGTTGCGCGACGGCGTGCTGGGCCACTGGCGCGGGTTGGGAGGACCCGGTCGCCAGCCCGACGGCGCCGAGCATGAAGACCGCAGCGAGCAGGATCGGTGCGCGCAGGAGCAGACGCCACCCCCTCGCGGCGTGCTCTGCTCGTCGCGATCGTCCGACGTCGGGCGACACGGTCGCGGATGCGGGTGATGCGGCTCGCCGGCAGGGTGTGGTCGGTGAGGTCGGGAGGGGCATCGGTCAGGCTCCGACGATGCCCTGCAGCACCGTGACGACCAGTGGTGCGAGGATCGCCAGGGCGTAACCGACGCACGCGCTGCGGAAGGCGACCTTGGCCTTCTCGATCTCCCCAGGATCGCCGCTGCCCAGGATGTAGCGGACCCCACCGATGGTCAGGAACACCGTGGCCAGCAACGCCAGGATCCCGACGACCCAGCCGCGCACGTTCTCCAGCACCTGCTCGACCGACTCGGCCTGAGCCAGCACCAGCACCCCGGCCTCGGCCGCGTTCGCTGCGGCGACTGTCGTGAGCAGGCTTACGGCGACGAGGGCGCCGACCACCAGCAGACGACGCACGCGGTGCCCTCCGCCGTGAGGAGGGCTGGTGTGTCGGTTCACGCGCATCGCGGTTCCTCCGTGCTCGGTCGCGGGGTGCGGCCCGGCGTCTCGACCGGCCCAGAGCTCGTGCTGCCCTCGGGCCCGCCGACCGGCTGTTGCGGTCGGTCGCGGCGGGCGTCGTCGCCGGACGCCGGGCGGTGGGGAACCCGGCCGTGGACGGGCTGGTCCCGTCCGCGCACCTGAACTCCGCCGTGCTGTGCGTCCGGGGACATCCGGCGGCGCACGCGGCGCCGGTGCGTTCCCGACACCACCTCGACGGTCACCCTGCGTGTCCGACGGGAGTCGGTGGCGGTCATCGCGTCGAGGTCGAGCTGGTCGTCGTCGGGCTCGGCCTGGCGCTCGCGGACGAACGCGACGAGCCGGTGCTCGGCGCGCTGGCGGGCCTTCTTCGCGGCCTCGTATCCGGTGCCGCGCCGGGTGGCGGCCTCAGCCAGCGACACCTCCTCCAGCCGGGTGCTGCCGATCAGTTCGGCCTCGACCGGCGTGATGACGCCCGCGGTGACCGCCCGGGCCATCACCAGATCCGGGTGCCCGGCCGGTGCGGGTGGGGCGGCGGAATGGAACGCCCGCGCGGACGGGGTGGGCGCGTCGAGGGACTCCCGTAGGCAGGTGTGCCCGGCGCGGTAGGCGGCCCACCGCAGCCGCAGCATGATCCGCGGCCGGGCCAGATCGATCACCGGCAGCTCGGCCAGGAACCCGGCCAGGACCGCGGCGTGGATGTCGCGCGGGTCGCCCACGAAGCGGGAGGTGAGCCTCGCGGCGATGCCGGTGAGCGCGGGCAGCGCGACCCCGACGCACCCGACCGTCCACGCCCCGGCCCCCGCCTCCGTCTGCGCTGCCCGGGACCGCACGACGAGGTGGGCCCACACCGCGTCGCGCACCGGCTGTGGGCAGCGGCGGCGCAACAGCCGGTACCGCACCTCGTCGAGCGGCACCGCCCGGTCGGGCAACCCGGCGAACTCGCGCCCGTCCACCGACAGCGGCTCGGGCCCGGTGACCAGCCACCCGAACGCCGAGCGCGCGGCGTCGAGCGGCATGTCGGTCGGGCCGAAAGCGGCCCTCGGAATCGTGTTCCTGTCCTGCATCGGTCGGCTCCTCGCCTCGCTCGGTGAATCAGCGAGGAAAGGACGCCACAGCAGGTGGTACCGAACCGTTCCCGATCGCATACCGGAGAGGTACGAAACGCTTACCGTCGATCACTTGGACGGCCTGGACCGCATGAGGTTCGGGGCTCGAAGCGCGTGGTCTGGTCCGGCGATCGCCTCCAACGATCATGCTTTGAGCTGCGTGAACCTCTCGCCGTACCCGCTCGGTACCTCATCGGTAAGCGTCCGGTACCCGTTTGGTACCCGGTCGTTCGGCCGCGCGACATGCCGCGCGCGCCAGCCACCTAATTCAGCCCGTCCGCGCTCTGCGCGCTTTCCGCCCGGTCGCCGCCGGGTGTCGCGACGGGCACGGCGAGTGGGGCGGGCTGCGCGATTCAAGGGGTACTGGCGGCGAATGCCGGCATGTCCCCGCCGGGCCTCGAAGACGGAGTTCAGGGGCGTCCTCGGCTGCGCCCGGAGCGCGGCCCGCCCCCGACCTCAGGAGCGTCCCTGTGCCGTCCGACGATTACCCAGCCCGCGACGAACAGAAGCCCGATACCCCCGGCGCCGCCGTGTCGAGCCAGGCACGCCGAGCCCGAACGGTCGTGGACTTCCGGCCCTACCCGACCGCGCCGACCCGCACGCGGCGGAGCCCGGCGAACTCCGCGCGCCGTCACACCCGGCGCGGCAACCACCCGACCCCGTCCACCATCTGGTTCACCCCGACCCGGCACGAGGCGGGCCCCGTTATCACCGACCCTCCCTGCCTGTCGGGGCGGGGAGGGGCGCCGGAGACCGAGCCGGCGGGCGTGGTCTGGCCGCTGCCCGTGCTCGCCCGCGCCGTCACCTCGTTCACAGAACCCGACGCCACCGTCCTGCTCCTACCCTGGCCCGCCGCCGCACGAGACGGACTCGGAGAACCGGTTCCACTCGGCGTGGTGGCAGCGGTTGCCGAACTCGGCCGCCGCCCGCATACCGGAGATCTCCCCGACGGCGCCGCTGGGAACGATGCCGGTCCTCCCCGGCCCGACGTCGCGGACGACCGGGTCGATCTGCTGGTCACTGTGATGCCTGCTAGACACGACGCGGCCGAGCACGCCGACACTGTCGCCCGGCTCGCCGCCCGAACACTCCGGCTCGGCGGGGTCCTCGCCGTACTCACCCACTGTGACCGCAGCGACGGCGTCCTCGTCGACCCGAGCGGCCCGATGGTGACCGCAGGGCAGAACGCCGACCTGCTCTACCTCCAGCACGTCGTCGCCGTGCACCTCCCACCCGCCCGGCTGCGCCCGCATCCCGCCCACCGGGCGGACGGCCGGACGCCCGCGGCGCACCGGCGCGTGCACAGCGACGTCCTAGTCTTCGCCCAGCCCCACGACGACGGCGCCCGCCCCGCCTCCGCCCGTTCAGCACGGCAGTGATCCACACGTCCGCTGGCCACCCCATGTCCGTCGACCCGGAAGGCAACGCGATGCCCGACACCGCCCACCCCGAACGGCTCCCGGTCGACCTCGACATCGAGGAACTGCCGCTGTCGGTATGGACCACCGCGCAGCATCCCCCCGCGAGCCAGCGCCGCGACCGCTACACCCCGGACTCGACCGCGCACCCGGCGAAGATGCTGCCCGCCGTCGCCGCCCACGCCATCGCCCACTACACCCGCCCCGGGGACCTCGTCCTGGACCCGATGTGCGGGATCGGCACCACCCTCGTCGAGGCCGTCCACCTCGGCCGCCGCGCCGTCGGCGTCGAGTACGAGCCGCACTGGGTCGACGTCGCCCGCGCCAACCTCGACCTCGCCCGCGACCACGACGGCGTAGACCCGGCAGTCCTCGACGGCTCTCAGGTGCTCCACGGCGACGCCCGCCAGCTGACCACGCTCCTGCCGCCGGACCTCGTGGGGCAGGCCGCGCTTGTGGTCACCTCCCCGCCCTACGGGCCCTCCACCCACGGGCAGGTGTCTGTCATCCCCGGCGGCGGTGTGCAGAAGTACCACCACCTCTACGGCAACCTGCTCGACCGCGGGAACCTCGCCAACATCGGCCACCACCGCCTCCTGGCCGGGTTCCAGCGCATCCTCGCCGCCCTCGCGGCGGTTCTCCGCCCGGGCGCGCACGTCGCGATCACCGTCCGGCCGTGGCGCGAGCACGCGGAGCTGATCGACCTGCCCTCCCAGATCCTCGCCTGCGGCACCCGCGCCGGCCTCGTCCCCGTCGAACGCTGCGTCGCCCTGCTGGGTCGCGTCGCCGACGACGGCCTCGTCGCCCGAGGCTCGTTCTTCCAGCGCGACTTCATCCGCAAGCAGCGCGAAGCCGGTCTCCCCCTCCACCTGATCGCTCACGAGGACGTCCAGGTGTTCCGCGCGGAGTCCGGCAGGAGGCACACGGGCCCGGAGCAGCGGGCCGATCGCGCTTCAGCGCTCCTCGAAGCCGCGTGACCGGCCACGCCACGCCACGCCACCGCGGCACGGCGTTCGAGGCTTTGACGCGGCCGATCACGATCGGATCGCTGTGCTCGGGGGTCGGCGGACTCGAGCTCGGGGTCATGGCGGCGTTGTCCGGCTGCCAGCTGAGCTGGTGCTCGGACATCGACTCGCAGGCCGTCAAGGTCCTGAGCGCCCGTTTCGCGGACGTCCCGAACCTCGGTGACATACGAGCGCTCGACTGGACCCGGCTGTGCCGGGTCGAGGTGCTGACGACGGGTTTTCCCTGTCAGGACATTTCCGCAGCCGGCTGCAGAGCCGGTGTCGAGAACGGGGACCGGAGTGGACTGTGGGACGTGCTGGGTGTGGTTCGCGTGGTTCGACCCCGGCTGCTGGTCGTGGAGAACGTCGCCGCCCTCCGATGGCGGGGCGGCGGCCTCGGCCGAGTACTCGGCGACCTGGCCGCGACAGGGTACGACTCGTCGTGGCGCAGCGTCTGCGCCGACGACGTCGGGGCGCCGCACCGGCGCGAGCGGGTGTTCCTGCTCGCCTGGCCGCGTTCCGAGGGCCCTGCTGAGCTTGCTGCCGACGCCGACCGCGCACGACGGCACATCAAACGGCCGGAGCGCGTCGAGCAGAACCGGTGGGCCCTCCCTACTGGATCTGATCCTCGATCTGGCGGATGCGCAGGACTACCAGCTGAGCGAATGATCGGGAAGGAAAGTGCGCGGTGCGGCACAGCCGACTTCCGGTGGGGAGTGCACGGTGCCGCGCTTGCCCGGTGGGAGCGGGCGCTCGGTCGGCGTGCCCCGCGGCCGCTGCTGGCCGGCAGGCGTGGGCAACCGGTCCTGGCCCCGGAGTTCGTCGAGTTCCTGATGGGCCTGCCGGTCGGGTGGGTCACCGGGCTTGCCATCTCGCGTACCGCGCAGCTGCGTCTGCTCGGCAACGGCGTGGTTCCGGCCCAGGCGGCGCACGCCGTCGCCCTCCTGCTGCGGGAGGCGACGTCGATCAGCTCGGCTGCCGAAGTGCACGCTGGCGCTTCGAGCCGCAAGGGTGCTGGATGGGACGTACGTGCCGCCGCCCGGTCAGGGCACGGCCTGATCGGGCGGGGGGTGGCGTGATCGTGACCAACGGCCCCGTCGAGCCCCGCGGCGGTGCGCGCAGGCTCCGGGAGCAACATGACCACGCTGTGGAGCGCCGTATCGACTCCAACCCGCCTGTTTCGGATCCCCCAGGAGACGGAACGAGGTTCGACGCCGAATGTGACGACCGGACGGATGGCCGTCTACCGCAACGGCGCAACCGCTACGAGTCCGGAAACCTGGCCGCAGCGACGCCTGACGGCCACGGTGCTGGTGCGTGGGTTCGCGTTGTGGTCCCGAATGAGGCGCCGCTCCTGACACAGGCGGCGGCTCGCGGGCTGCTACGAATAGTGCTGGCCGCAACGCGGACCGACGAGCGCGACGTGGTGGATCGGGAGGCGGCGTGACGATCAGGTTCGCGTTCTACGGCCGGGTCTCGACCGAGGATCAGCAGGATCCGGAAGCGTCGCGCAACTGGCAGATGAGCCGTGCGCGGGCGCTCGCCGACCGTCACGGCGCCATCGTGGCGGAGTACTTCGACATCGGGCAGTCGCGGTCGATTCCCTGGAAGCGGCGGCCACAGGCCTCGGCCCTCTTGGTGGCCCTGAAGCGTCCCGATCGGGACTTCGACGCGGTGGTCGTCGGCGAGCCCCAGCGCGCCTTCTACGGCAACCAGTACAGCCTGACCTTCCCGGTGCTTGCGCACTACGGCGTGAGCCTCTGGGTTCCCGAGGTCGGCGGGGCGGTCGATCCGGAGTCCGAGGCCCACGACCTGATCATGTCGGTGTTCGGTGGCATGTCCAAGGGGGAGCGGACCCGGATCAGGATCCGGGTCCGGACCGCGATGGCCGCCCAAGCCCAGGTCGAGGGCCGCTTCCTCGGCGGCCGCCCGCCCTACGGGTACCGCCTCCTCGACGCCGGTCCGCACGCGAACCCTGCGAAGGCCGCCGACGGGCGCCGCCTGCACGTGCTGGAGCCCGATCCGCTGGCGGGCCCGATCGTGAAGCGCATCTTCTCCGAGTACCTCGGAGGCCTGGGCATCTTCGCGATAGCCGAGGGGCTCACCGGTGACGGGGTCCTGTCCCCGTCGGCGTACGACCGCGCCCGCAACCGCCACAGGACCGGTGTCGCCTGGTCCAAGGGGGCGATCCGGGTGATCCTGACCAACCCCCGCTACACGGGTCGGCAGGTGTGGAACAAGCAGCGCAAGGACGAGGTCCTGCTCGACGTCGAGGATGTCGCGCTCGGTCACGAGACCAAGCTTCGGTGGAACGACCGCGACGACTGGGTGTGGTCCACCGACGTGGTCCACGAGCCGCTGGTCGACGTCGAGTCGTTCGAGCGGGCCCAGGCGCTGATGACCGGGCACGGTCGAGGCAGGTCGCGGACCCGGACGCGGGTGCGGCGGGATTACGTCCTGCGCGGGTTGGTGCACTGCGGGGTGTGCGAACGGAAGATGCAGGGGCAGTGGAACCACGAGCGGCCGTACTACCGCTGCCGGTACCCGCGGGAGTACGGGCTGGCCAACAGGGTGGAGCACCCGTCGAACGTCTACATCGCCGAGCACGACGTCCTGCCGGTGCTCGACGGCTGGTTGGCGGGGTTGTTCGCCCCGGCGGAGCTGGACCGGACCGTGGCGGCCATGTGGGAGGCGCAGGTTGACGACCCGGTCGACCCGGCCGCCGCACGCGCGGAACAGGTGGTCCAGGAGTGCGACACGAAGCTGGCACGGTATCGGGCGGCGCTGGAGGCGGGCACGGATCCGGCGCTCGTCGCGGGCTGGACGGCACAGGTGCAGTCCGAACGGGCCGCGGCCCTGGGCGCGGTCCGCGCGCCGGTCACGAGACCCCGGATGAGCCGGGACGAGATCCGCGCCGTCGTCGACGCCCTGCAGAACGTGCACGACGTCCTAGTAGCCGCGGACACTGCCGACAAGGCTGCTGTGTACCGCCAGCTCGGGCTCCGGCTGACCTACCGGCCGGAGGAGCGCACGGTGCGCGCCGACGTTCACGTGGGCGCACAACCGTGGGGTTATGGTGAGTGTCCGAGGGGGGACTTGAACCCCCACCCCCTACTCGGGGACTAGCACCTCAAGCTAGCGCGTCTGCCATTCCGCCACTCGGACCTGCACCGCTCCGGGCCCTGCCCGGTGCGACGGGTGAAGCATAGCGGAGGCCTTCCGGGCACTGTGCAGGGGCAGGGGTGCGGGCCCGAGATGGTAGGAACATCGACATGACCGGCCCGCTCAGCGCGGTGGACGAGGTGGTCGAGCTCTGCTCGGACCTCATCCGCATCGACACGTCCAACACCGGGGACCCGGACACCGTCACGGGGGAGAAGGAGGCGGCGGAGTACGTCGCCGGGAAGCTCACCGAGGTCGGCCTCGAGGTCGAGGTGCTCGACTCCGGGGCGCCCCGCCGCACGAACGTGTTCTGCCGGTTGCCGGGGGCGGACCCCGAGCGCGGCGCGCTGCTGGTGCACGGGCACCTGGACGTCGTGCCCGCCGAGCCGAGCGAGTGGTCGGTGCACCCGTTCTCCGGCGCGGTGCAGGACGGCTACGTGTGGGGCCGCGGCGCGGTCGACATGAAGGACATGGTCGCGATGACCATCGCCGTCGCGCGGCAGTTCACGCGGGAGGGCTTCGTCCCGCCCCGGGACATCGTGTTCGCCTTCCTGGCGGACGAGGAGGCCGGCGGCTCGTACGGGTCGCACTGGCTGGCGAGGAACCGGCCGGACCTGTTCGAGGGCTGCACCGAGGCCGTCGGCGAGGTCGGCGGGTTCTCGCTCACCCTCGGCCAGGACCGGCGGGTCTACCTCATCGAGTCGGCCGAGAAGGGCATGGCCTGGATGCGCCTGCGCGCCAGGGGCAAGCCCGGCCACGGCTCCTTCCTGCACGACGACAACGCCGTGACGGTGCTCGCCGAGGCCGTCGCCCGGCTGGGCAACCACCGCTTCCCGCTGGTCATGACGGACACCGTGCGTGCCTTCGCCGAGCAGATCCGCGAGCTGACCGGCATGGAGTTCCCCGACGAGGACATCGAGGGCGCCTTCGCCAAGCTCGGCCCGGTGGCCCGGATGGTCGGTGCCACGGTCCGCGACACGGCGAACCCCACGATGCTCAGCGCCGGCTACAAGGCCAACGTGATCCCGTCGACGGCCGAGGCGACGGTCGACTGCCGGGTCCTGCCGGGCCGCCGCGACGCCTTCCTGCGGGAGGTCGACGAGCTCCTGGGGCCGGACGTCGAGCGCGAGTGGATCCAGGACCTCCCCGCGCTGGAGACCGAGTTCTCCGGCGCGTTGGTCGACGCGATGGCCGCGGCGCTGCGTACGGAGGACCCGGAGGCGCGGACGGTGCCCTACATGCTCTCCGGCGGCACGGACGCGAAGGCCTTCACCGACCTGGGCATGCGCTGCTTCGGGTTCGCGCCCCTGCGGCTGCCCCCGGACCTCGACTTCGCCTCGCTCTTCCACGGGATCGACGAGCGGGTGCCGGTCGACGCTCTGAAGTTCGGCGCCACGGTGCTCGAACGCTTCCTCCGGACGGCGTGAGCATGATCATGCGAGAGAGCCTGCGGAGCGGCTGATGGACCTCACCGACAAGGTCGCCCTCGTCACCGGCGGGGGATCGGGCATCGGCGCGGCCGCCTCCCGGCGCCTGGCCGCGGCGGGCGCGCACGTGGTCGTGGCGGACCGGGACGGCGACGCCGCCGAGCTGGTCGCCGGCGAGATCGGCGGCACGGCGCGGATCGCGGACGTCACCGACCCCGAGGCCGTCGCGGCGCTGGTCGCCGCGGCGGAGCAGGTGCGGGGGCACCTCGACGTGGTGCTGCTCAACGCGGGCACGACCTCGGGCCAGTCCGGGATCGCGGACCTCGACCTGGCCGGCTACCGGGCGATCATGGGCGTGAACCTCGACCACGTGGTGTTCGGACTGGCCGCCGCGGTCCCCGCGCTGCGGCGGGCCGGTGGCGGGCGGATCGTGGCCACCGCCTCGCTCGCCGGCCTGGTCCCGATGCCGGGCGACGCCCTGTACACGGCCTCCAAGCACGCCGTCGTCGGCTACGTCCGCTCGGCCGCCCCGGTGCTGGCACCCGAGGGCATCGTCGTCAACGCCGTGTGCCCCGGCTTCGCCGACACGCCGCTGATCGCCCGGGCCAAGCCGCAGTTCGGCGACTTCCCGCTGCTCACGGCCGAGGACGTGGCCGCGGCGGTCGAGGCCGTCCTGGAGCGTGGGGAGCCGGGCGAGTGCTGGTTCGTCCAGCCCGGACGCGAGCCCGCGCCCTACGGCTTCCGCGGCGTGCCCGGGCCGAAGGGCGCCGGCGCCCCGCCACCGGTGGACTGGGAGACCGGCCGGGGCTGAAGGACTGCGGAGGCCGGCCCCGGTTCGGGCGAGGTCGACCGACGATCAGTACGACAGCTCCGGCAACATCTGCCCGGTGCGCCGGCGGCGCAGCCAGACCTTGCGCACCCCGCCGGGGTAGAGGCGGACCCGGGACAGCTCCCAGCCCGCGTACTCGGCCTGGATCGCGAGGCGCACCGCGGCCGTCAGCCGGGGCACGTCGCCGTCGATCCGGAGGGGGCGGTACTCCCAGTCCCCCTCCACGTGGGGATTCCCGTCGGTGTCGACTGCCTCCACCGCACCGGTACCTGCCACCGGTCACCTCCTGCCGTGCTCGCGACCCCCGGTGAACCAGGGGTTACGCGCCCACCATACGAGGGTGTCGCGGGCCCGTGCCAGGGTTCTCGGCGACCGACGCCGGAACCGTCAGGGCGCGACGCTGACGTCGTCGAGCGCGGCCCTGATCTCCGGCGGGAGCGACACCGCCTCGGTGGCCAGCGACGCGGAGAGCTGCGCGGCGTCGCGCGCCCCCACCACCGCGGCCGCCACGCCGGGCCGGTCCCGCACCCAGGCCAGCGCGACGGCCAGCGGCGACGTCCCCAGCCCGTCCGCGGCGGTGAGGACGGACTGCACGATCCGGGCGCTGCGCTCGTTGCGCCGCGCCTCGACGTAGGCCGCCAGCACCGGGGAGGTGGCACGCGAGTCCGCGGGCGTGCCGTCGGTGTACTTGCCGGTCAGCACCCCGCGCCCGAGCGGGGCCCAGGCGAGCAGACCCAGGCCGTGGTGCCGGGCCGCCGGCAGCAGCTCGGCCTCGGGGGCGCGGTGCAGCAGCGAGTACTCCGCCTGCGCCGACACCGGGACCACCACGTTGCCGAGGGCACGGGCCCGCTCCGCGACGGTGGCGAGCTGCCAGCCCGCCGGCGCGACCAGCCCGGCATAGCGGACCTTCCCGCTCAGCACCGCGACCTGCACCGCCGACAGCGTCTCCTCCAGCGGGACCTGCGGGTCCCAGCCGGGCAGCTGCCACAGGTCGAGCCGGTCGGTGCGCAGCCGGCGCAGGGTGGCGTCGAGGCCCTGGAGCAGGGCTCCGCGCGCGGCCTGCCGGCCCAGGGCTCCGCCGGGCGGGGCGCCGCGGGCGGCGATCACGAGGTCGTCCCGGTCGACCAGGCCGGACTCGAGGTGTACGCCGAGGACCTCCTGGGCGGTGCCGTCGCCGTAGACGTCGGCGGTCTCGACGAGCGTGCCACCGCCCTCGACGAAGGCGAGGAGCTGCTCGCCCGCCCCCTCGGCGTCCGTGTCCTCGCCCCAGGTCATCGTGCCCAGACCGATCCGGGACACCTGCAGGCCCGACCCCCCGACCCTCCTGTGCAGCACCGGTCGAGACTGCCATCCGGGGGTGGGCCCGCGGCGTGCGGCCCCGGGCTCGCTACGGTGACGCCCCGTGACCGCCATCCGGGACGACATCCGATGAGCTGGCTCGAGGTCGTGGTGCTCGGCCTGGTCCAGGGGCTCACCGAGTTCCTGCCGATCTCCTCGTCGGGCCACCTCCGGATCGTCTCGGGGCTGTTCTTCGGCCACGACCCGGGCGCCGCGTTCACCGCGGTGACCCAGATCGGCACCGAGCTGGCCGTGCTGATCTACTTCGCCAAGGACATCGGCAACCTCGTGGCGACGTGGTTCCGCGGGCTCCGCGACCCCGAGGTCCGGGCGAGCCAGGACTACCGGATGGCCTGGATGGTCATCCTCGGGAGCATCCCGATCGGCGTGCTCGGCGTGCTGTTCAAGGACCAGATCGAGACGGTCGCGCGCAACCTGTGGCTGATCGCGACCACCCTGGTCGTGTTCGGCATCCTGCTGGGCCTCGCCGAGCGCTACGGCCGGCAGGACCGTCCGCTGGACAGGCTGACCCTGCGCGACGGCATCATCCTCGGCTTCGCGCAGGCGATGGCCCTGGTCCCGGGCGTGTCCCGATCCGGCGGCACCATCACGGTCGGGCTGTTCCTCGGCCTGGAACGGGCCGCCGCGGTCCGCTTCTCGTTCCTGCTCGCCATCCCCGCGGTGTTCGCGTCGGGCCTGTTCACGCTGCCGGACGTGCTCGCGGGCGACGGGCCTGGCCCCGGCCAGATGGTCGTGGCCGTGCTGATCGCGGGGGTGGTCGGCTACGCCGTGATCGCGTGGCTGCTGAGGTTCGTCGAGAAGAACAGCGTCTACGTGTTCGTCGCGTACCGCATCGCCCTCGGCGTGGCGCTGATGGCGGCGCTCGCCATCGGCGCCGTGTCCGCAACCTGACCCGGCACGTAGGCTCGGCGGTCGTGACCACGCTCATCCTGCTCCGGCACGGCCGGTCGACGTCCAACACCTCCGGCGTGCTCGCCGGGCGGACGCCCGGCGTCGAGCTGGACGACAAGGGCCGCGAGCAGGCGGCGGCGGTGGTCGACCGGCTGGCGCCGCTCCCGCTCGCCGAGATCGTCACGTCCCCGATGCTGCGCTGCCGGCAGACGGTGACGCCCCTCGCCGAGGTCCGCGGGCTGGAACCGGTCGTCGAGGAGGACCTGGCCGAGGTCGACTACGGCGACTGGACCGGAGGCACGCTCTCCGAGCTCGCCAAGGAGGACCTCTGGAAGGTCGTCCAGGCCCACCCGTCGGCTGCGGTGTTCCCCGGCGGGGAGGGCCTCGCCGGGATGCAGGCCCGCGCGGTCGCCGCGGTCCGGCACCACGAGCGGCGGATCGCGGCGGCGCACGGGCCGAACGCCATCTGGGTCGCCTGCAGCCACGGCGACGTCATCAAGGCGGTGCTGGCCGACGCGTTGGCCACCCACCTCGACAACTTCCAGCGGATCGTCGTCGACACCTCCTCGATGTCGGTGGTCACCTACACGAGGACGCGGCCGTTCGTCGCCCGGGTCAACGACGTCGGCGGTGACGTGGCCTCGCTGGTCCCGCCGCCGCCCGAGGAGGGCGAGGAGGGGCAGGGGGACGGGGTCCCCGAGCCCGCAGCCGAACCGTCGTCGGACGCCGTGGTCGGGGGCTCGACCGGGGCCTGACCGAACCGACCCCACCGCGCCCGACTCCACCGCGCCCGACTCCACAGGGGCCTGATCGGGGAGTGTGGCGAGCCGGTCCGGCACACCGGGGTGCCCCGCTCGCGGGGTTGGCCTACTCTGGGTTTCGCCATGTCACGCGTCATCCACGTCTTCCGCCAGCCCGAGCGCTTCGTCGCGGGCACCGTCGGCGAGCCCGGCGACCGCGCCTTCTACCTCCAGGCCATCGAGGACGCGCGGACGATCAGCGTCCTGCTGGAGAAGCAGCAGGTCTCGGTGCTCGCGGAACGGATCGAGGCGCTGCTCGCCGAGATCGCCCGGCGCTTCGGCACCGAGGTCGACACCGGGCAGGACGTGGAGTCCGCGGACACCGACCCGTTGGCCGTCCCGCTGGAGGAGGAGTTCCGGGTCGGCACGATGGGGCTGGGCTGGGACGCCGACTCGAAGTCCATCGTGGTCGAGCTGCTCGCCGTGACGGAGGAGGAGATCGACGAGTCCGTCGTCCTCGACGACACCGAGGAGGGGCCCGACGCCCTGCGCGTGTTCCTGTCCCCGATGCAGGCCCGCGAGTTCGCCGACCGGGCCGAGAAGGTGGTGTCCGCCGGACGCGCCCCGTGCCCGTTGTGCGCGGAGCCGCTGGACCCGCAGGGGCACGTGTGCGTGCGGCTCAACGGCTACCACCAGCGCTCCCCGATCGGGGACGTCTCCGGCGCGGGCGAGTAAGCGCGGTTGACCGGTCCGGACCTGCGCGATCCCGCGGTGCTCGACGTCCTGCGCAGGGGACGCCTCGAGGTCACCGGCCGGATGGTCGACGCCTCCAACGCCACCCTCGTCGGCACCGTCACGGCCGACGGCTGCACCCTGCGGTGCGTCTACAAACCGGTGCGCGGTGAGCGCCCGCTGTGGGACTTCCCCGACGGCACCCTGGCGGGCCGCGAGGTCGCCAGCTACCTGATCTCGGAGGCCGCGGGCTGGCACGTCGTGCCGCCGACGGTGTTCCGGGAGGGCCCGTTCGGCCCGGGCATGGTGCAGGCCTGGGTGGAGACGGAGACCACCGGGGACCTGGTCGACATCTGCTCGCCGAAGGAGGTCCCCCGGGGCTGGCGGGGCGTGCTGCGGGCCCGGGGCGGCGACGGCGCGCCCGCGGTGCTGGTGCACGCCGACGACCCGCGACTGCGGGCCATGGCCGTGTTCGACGTCGTCGTCAACAACGCCGACCGCAAGGGCGGGCACGTGCTGGCCGGCGACGACGGCCGGATCTACGGCGTCGACCACGGGCTCACGATGCACGTCGAGGACAAGCTCCGGACAGTGCTGTGGGGCTGGGTCGGCGAGGAGCTCGGCGACGGGGAGATCGAGGCCCTGTCGAAGCTGCGCGCCGAGCTGGCCGGCACCCTCGGCGAGGAGCTGGGCCCGCACGTGACCCTGTCCGAGATCCGGGCGCTGACCGACCGCGTCGACCTCGTGCTGGCGGTGCCGCTGTTCCCCGAGCCCTCCGGTTACGGGCCCGCCATCCCCTGGCCCGCGTTCTGAAGGGGGCGTCTGATGGATCATCCGCCGCGGTCTCGGCGCCCGGACGACCCCTGGCTGCGTTGTCGCCGGGCCCGAATACGCCCGGTATGAGGGCCCGGCTCCGCCTTGCCAGAAGCCGCCCGGATGACCGAGCCCATCGACGGTGATCCACCAGACGCCCCCCGGGGCCGTCCGGTCCACAGGGTCGGCGAGCCGGTCGTGGAGCACGGTTGTCTACGCAGGGTTGTGTACGCACCCCCGCGTATGGCCCGCAGGCCCGGCGCTCGCCACGCTGTGTGACGAGGAGGTGGGCCGCGTGGATCCGGGGACGGGCGTACGCCGCGCTCTGCCGTACGCGCCGGGGGAGTGGACCCGGCTGGTCTCCTCGGTGGTGACGGGGCTCGCGACCGTGGCCGGAGCCGCCCGCGGGACCTCGCTGCCCCGGGGCCTGGCGCTGGAGTGCGGTCGCCACCTGGTCGCCGCGCTCGGCCCCGCCTGCCGTCCGGCCCGGCCCGGGGAGCGGTACGTCAGCCCGCACCTCGTGTACCTGACGGTCGACTTCGGCGACGTCGCGGTGCTCGGCGCCGGCGCGCGTGACCTGGGGGCGCGGCTGCTGCCACCCGGCGTGCCCGGTCCGGCCGGCCCCTCACCCGTGCTGGACCCGCCGGTCACCGGGACGGGGGTGGCCCTGCCCGTGCTGGTTCCGGACATGACCCTGGTGCACGTGCTGCTCGACACCGACCACGGCACGGACGCCGACGTCGTGCGCCGCTGGGGGGCTGACGGGCCCGTGTTCGGCACACCGCCGCCCGAGGCGCTCGCCGCCCACCACCGCATCGCCGCCCGCGTGCTCACCCTCTGGCGCGCGGGTCTGGCCGGCGACGTGCCCGCCGAGTAGCGGATCACACCTCCCCGGGGCGGTCGCGGGTCGCCCCGGCCCGGCCCCGGGGGCAGGATGGGCCCCCGGACGCGGGCGCCGCGGATCACACCGCCGCCCGCGGGCCGCAGCAGCGAGCAGCGACGGGCGACACCACACCGAGGGAGCGAGCGCATGGCGGAGAAGAGCCGGATCGGCGTCACCGGGCTGGCGGTGATGGGCGCCAACCTGGCCCGGAACATCGCGAGCCGCGGCGTTCCGGTCGCTGTGCACAACCGCACCGCCGCGAAGACCGAGCAGTTCATGGCCGAGCACGGGAGCGAGGGCGCGTTCACCGCCACCGAGTCCGTCGAGGACTTCGTCGACGCGCTGGAGCGGCCGCGGCGGATCATCGTGATGGTCAAGGCGGGCAAGCCCGTCGACGCCGTGATCGCCGAGCTCACCCCGTTGCTCGACGAGGGCGACATCATCATCGACGCGGGCAACTCGCACTTCCCGGACACCGTGCGCCGCGCCGAGGAGTGCGCCGCGAACGGCATCCGGTTCATGGGTGTCGGCGTGTCCGGCGGCGAGGAGGGCGCGCTGCTCGGGCCGAGCATCATGCCCGGCGGCGACCCGGAGGCCTACGCGGAGGTCGAGGAGATCTTCACCGCGATCTCGGCGAAGGTCGACGACACCCCGTGCTGCGTGCACGTCGGCCCGGGCGGCGCCGGGCACTACGTGAAGATGGTGCACAACGGCATCGAGTACGCCGACATCCAGCTCATCGCCGAGGCGTACGACCTGCTCACGCACGTCGCCGGGTTCGACGCCCCGGCGATCGGGAAGATCTTCGAGGAGTGGAACACCGGGGACCTCGAGTCCTTCCTCATCGAGATCACCGGCAAGGTCCTGGCGAAGACGGACGAGCGGACCGGCCGCCCGCTCGTCGACGTCATCGTCGACCAGGCGGGCCAGAAGGGCACCGGCACCTGGACGGCGATCGACGCCCTGCAGCTCGGCATCCCGCTGACCGGCATCACCGAGGCCGTGTTCGCCCGCGGGCTCTCGGCGTTGCGCACCGAGCGGGCCGAGGCGGCGAAGACGCTCGCCGGCCCGACCCCGGCCAAGGGCGCGGACGAGGGCCTGGTCGACGACATCCGCCAGGCGCTCTACGCGTCCAAGGTCGTGGCGTACGCGCAGGGCTTCGCCCAGATGCGCGCGGCGTCGGTGGAGAACGGCTGGGACCTCGAGCTGGGCGAGATGGCCACCATCTGGCGCGGCGGCTGCATCATCCGGGCGCAGTTCCTCAACCGGATCCGCGAGGCCTACGACGAGCATCCCGACCTGGACAACCTGCTCATGGTCCCGTACTTCACCGAGGCCGTCGCGAACGCGCAGGACGCGTGGCGGCGGGTGGTGACCCGGGCGACCGAGCAGGGCGTCGCGATCCCGGCCTTCTCGTCGTCGTTGAGCTACTACGACGGCTACCGCCGGGAGCGCGGTCCGGCCAACCTCATCCAGGGCCTGCGGGACTACTTCGGCGCCCACACCTACCGCCGGATCGACGCGGAAGGCTCCTTCCACACGCGCTGGGCGCAGGACGGCTCGGAGGTCCGCACCGACTGAGCCCCCGGGCCCCGGGATCCGCACGAACGGCACTCTCGTGCAGACCTACCGCACGAGAGTGCCGTTCGTGCGATCGAGGCGCGAGGTCCTCGCCGGTGCGCCGCGGTCCGGGCGACTGCGGTCAGGTCGAGCCGCGACCCGCCCGTCACCAGGGGCCTCCCGAAGCCCGGGAGGGACTAGGGTCTGGCGTCGTGTCCAGGCGCGACGAGGCCGCGGCGACCCGGCGGGCGGTGCTGCGGGCGGCCGCGCTGCTCCCGCTGGCCGCCGCCTGCTCCCGCGTGCCCTCGGTCCCTTCCGCCCCTCCGACGTCGACCGAGGGATCCTCGACCCCTGCGCCCGCGGCGACGTCACCGGCACGCCCGCCCACCGGCGAGGTCGAGCACGCGTCGACCGGTCGCCCGGAGGTCGCGCTCACCTTCCACGGGGCCGGGGACCTCGACCTGGCCCGGCAGGTCCTCGGAACGCTGCACGACCGGGGCGCCGGCGTGACGGTCCTGGCCGTCGGGACGTGGCTGCAGCAGTACCCGGACGCGGTGCGGGTCGTCACCGACCTCGGGCACGAGCTGGGCAACCACACCTGGTCGCACCGGGACGTCGACGGGCTGAGCGAGGCCGCCGCGCGCACCGAGATCGAGCGCTGCCGTGACCTGATCGCGGCGGCGACCGGCGGACCGGGGGCGTTCTTCCGGCCCTCGCAGGCCCGGCACGCCACGCCCGCGGTGCGCGCCCTGGCCGCCGCGGCGGGCTATCCGACCGTGCTGTCGTACGACGTGGACTCGCGGGACTTCATCGATCCCGGGCCCGCCGCGATCCGGCGTGCGGCCGGCGCCGCGACCGCGGGCAGCGTCGTCAGCATGCATCTGGGCCATCCGGAGACCCTGGCCGCGCTGCCGGGGCTCCTCGACGACCTCACCGCCCGTGGCCTGCGCCCGGTCACGGCGAGCAGGCTGTTCGGCTGAACGATCCGGATGCCCGAGGGGGACACGTGACAGGTGGACGACGACGGCTGGCACTGGCGGCCGTGGCGGGGGCGGCGGCGTTGCTCGCGGCCTGCAGCGGCGGGGGGACGAGCTCGGTACCGGCGACCGACGCGTCGCCCGCGCCGAGGCCCTCCCCGGCGGCGGCCGGCGACGCTCTGCCCGGCATGCCGCCGGTCACCGACCCGCACGACGTCTACGCCGATGCCGGGGCGAACATGCTCTCGGACGCCGCGAAGGCCGCGAAGCCCCTGGTCTACGTGCCGCACACGAAGTCGGGGGAGGTCCGGGTGATCGACCCGACCACGTTCGCCGTCGTCGGGACCTACCGGCTCGGCGGGGAGCTGCAGCACGTCGTGCCCTCGTGGGACATGCGCACGCTCTACGCCACGGACGACATCCTCAACAAGGTCGTTCCCTTCGATCCGGTGACCGGGGAGCCGGGCCCGGCGATCCCGGTGCAGGATCCCTACAACATGTACTTCACCCCGGACGGCAGCACGGCGATCTCGGTCGCCGAGGCGCAGAAGCGGCTCGTGTTCTACGACCCGCACACCTGGGCGCAGCAGGGCGACCTGCCGATCCCGGACTGCGCCGGCATCGACCACGCCGACTTCACCCCGGACGGCCGCACCGCGGTGTTCACCTGCGAGTTCGCCGGACGGGTGGCGGTGGTCGACGTCGCGAACCGCACTCTGCTGCGCACGATCGACATGCCGACCCGCAACACCCACATGGGCCCGCAGGACATCAAGCTCGCCCCGGACGGCTCGGTCTTCTACGTCGCCGACCACGACCAGAACGGCCTCTGGGTGCTCGACGGCGCGGCCACCCGCGTCCTCCGCGAGATCCCGACCGGGCACGGCGCCCACGGTCTCTACCTCTCCCGGGACGCCACCCGGCTGTTCGTCACGAATCGGCACGAGGGCTCGATCAGCGTCCTCGACGCCTACACCGGCGCGCTGATCACGACCTGGCACATCCCGGGCGGCGGCAGCCCGGACATGGGCAACGTGACCGCGGACGGCAGCCAGCTGTGGCTCTCGGGCCGCTACGACCGGGAGGTCTACGTCCTCTCGACGACCGACGGCAGCCTGATCCGGAAGATCGACGTCGGCAACGGCCCGCACGGGCTGTGCGTGTGGCCCCAGCCCGGCCGGTACTCGCTCGGGCACACCGGGATCACCCGGTGACCCACGAGATGCCGTGAGCGGCGAGGAGCGGGACACCGTCGCCGGGTCCCGCGCGGCAGGCCGCACCGAGCGGTTGTTCCGGATCGCGCTGCTCGTCAAGGGCATCGACGGGGTGACGGAGCTGGTCGGGGCGGTGGTGCTGATCGCGGTGTCCGGTGCGGCCGTGCACCGCCTCGTCGCCGAGGTCCTCGCCCACGACCTGCTCGGCCCGCCCGACGGCACCCTCGCCCGGCACTTCGTCGCCGGGACCACCGAGTTCGTGTCCGGTGACCGCACGTTCGCCGTGCTCTACCTGGCCCTGCACGGGGTGGTGAAGCTGGCGCTGGTGGTGGCGCTGCTGCGCAAGTGGCTGCCGGCCTACCCGGTCGCGATCGCCGTCCTGCTGGTGTTCGTGGGGTACGAGGTGGCCCGGGCGGTCCACACGGGGTCGCTCGTGCTGCCCTTCCTCGCCGTCCTCGACCTCGCGATCACGGTGCTGGTGATCCGCGAGTACCGGATGCTGCGAAGGGAGCGGCGCGCAGGCTAGGCGGCGGCCTTCGTCCGCAGGTGCTGCACGATCTCGCGCGCCGCCGCCCGGCCCGCCCGGTTGGCGCCGATGGTGCTGGCCGACGGCCCGTAGCCGACGAGGTGCACCCGCGGATCGGCCACGGCGCGGGTGCCGTCGAGCGCGATCCCGCCCTGCGGCGAGCGCAGGTGCAGCGGGGCGAGGTGCCCGATCGCCGGCCGCCAGCCGGTGGCCCAGAGGAGGACGTCGGCGGGCTCGGTGGTGCCGTCCGCCCAGGCCACGCCGACGGGCGTGATGCGGGAGAACATCGGGCGACGGTCGAGCACGCCGCTCTCGATCCCCTCGCGGTACGCCGGGCTCAGCGGCAGGCCGGTCACGCTCACCACCGGCCGCGGCGGCAGGCCCGCCCGCACCCGCTGCTCGACGAGCGCGACCGCCTCGCGCCCGGCGACGTCGTCGAACGGGCCCTCGCGCCAGCGCGGCGGTGTGCGGGTGACCCAGGTGGTCGCGGCAGCGACCGGCGCGATCTGCAGCAGGAACTGCACGGCCGAGGTCCCGCCCCCGATCACGACCACGCGCTGCCCCGCGAACGCCTCCGGGCCGGGGAAGTCCACGGCGTGCAGCTGGCGGCCGCGGAACTCCCGGGCGCCGGGGTAGGTGGGGACGAACGGGCGGGTCCAGGTGCCGGTGGCGTTGATCAGAGCCTGCGCGGTCCAGGTCCGGGCGTCCGCGTCGACACCGACGGTCGGCTCCGCCTCCACGACGAGATCCGGGCCCACCGAGCGCACCGCCGCGACCCGCACCGGCCGCCGGACCTGCAGGTCGAACTCCCGTTCGTACGCCGCGAAGTACTCGGGCACCACCCGGTTGGCCGGGCGGTCGGGCTCTGCGGGGGCGAACTCGAGCCCGGGGAGGGAGTGGATGCGGTGCGCGGAGAAGGCGTCGCCGGCCACGCGGAGGGTGTCCCACCGGTGCCGCCACGCCCCGCCCGGCGCCTCGTCGGCGTCGAGCACGACGAAGCCGGCGCCGGGCTCGAGCCCGGCGCGGCGCAGCCCCCAGGCGGCGGAGAGTCCGGCCTGCCCCGCGCCGATCACCACGACCTGGGTGTCCACGCTCGCCTACAACGCGCGAGCGGCGGCGATCAGTCCCGCACGGCGAACCGCTCGGTCCAGATCCGGACGTCGGCGAAGGTCGCGTTGCCGCCGCACACCACCAGCCCGAGCCGCGCACCCGGCCCGACCCGGTCGAGGATCCGGCGGGCGGCCGGGACCAGGCACCCCGCGGCCGGTTCCGTCCAGAGTTTGGCGTGTGCGGCGAGGTCGAGCGTGCCGCGCACGGCCTCGGCGTCGGGCACCACGACGACGTCCGTGACCAGGGCCGTGACGTGCTCGTACGTCAGTCGGGACGCCGAGGGAGCACTCAGCGAGGTGACGATCGACGAGAGCGTGACCGGCGTGGGCCCGCCCGCGGTGATCGCCGCGGACATGGCTTCGGCGCCGGTCGTCTCCACGCCCCAGACCCGGACGCCGGGCCGCCGGGCGTGCAGCGCCGCGGCGACGCCCGAGATCAGCCCGCCGCCCCCGATGCTGACCAGGACGTCGGTGAGCTCACCGGCGTCCTCGGCCAGCTCGAGCCCGACGGTGCCCTGCGCCGCGACGACCACCGGGTCGTCGAACGGGTGCACCATCGTCCGGCCGGCCTCCTGCAGCTCCGCGGCCAGCACGAACGCCCCGGCGATGTCCGGGGTGAGCCGCACGTCCGACCCGGTGGCCCGGCAGGCCGCGACCGTGCGCGACGACGCCGACTCCGGCATCACGACCGCCGCGTCGATCCCGAGCGCGGCGGCCATCTCGGCGACGGCGATGCCGTGGTTGCCGCCGCTCACCGCGACGACGCCCGCGGCCCGCTCCTCGGGCGTGAGCGACAGCAGCTTCGCCGTCGCCCCGCGCGCCTTGAACGACCCGGTGCGTTGCAGCAGCTCCAGCTTCGCCGTGACCGGCACCCCGAGCAGCGCCGACAGGCCCGGGCTCTCCACCGTCGGCGTCCGGACGACGTGTCCGGTGATGCGCTCGGCGGCAGCGGTGATCTCCGGGAGGCCGATCAGGGAGCTGCTGAGTGTCACTCCTAGATCGTGCCCTGCTCGGTGGTGCCGGCGGGGATCGGCGTGAAGGTCTTCACGTCGAGCGGGGCGGCGAGCCGGCCCTCCAGGGCGGCACGGGCCTCGGCGAGGGCCGGCGCGGCGCCGTGGGTCTCGAGCGCCTCGGCCGACTCCCAGCGCTCGACGAACACCAGGTCGGTCGAGTCGTCGGTGCTCTCGTGCAGGGCGTACTTCCCGCAGCCCGGCTCGTCGTGCACCTTCGGGATGGCGGCGAGGAGGGCCTCGCGGACGGCCTGCTCCTCGCCGGGCTTGGGCGAGACGGTGGCGACGACGATCACGGGGCTCATCGGGGATGCTCCTTCAGCGGTTGAGGATGCGGTTGAGGGCGGGGGCGACGTCGCGGTGGGTGTGCACCGGGTGCAGGGTGCCGTGGCCGAGGCGGGCGAGGTCACGGCCCAGTGGCAGGTCGTGCTCGCCGTCGGTCTCGAGCAGGACGTGCAGCTCACCGAAGCGGCGGGCCAGCTCCCGGGGGTCGGGGCCGGCGTTGTGCACGGCGTCGGTGAGCAGGATCGCGGTGCGCCGCCGCGCGGCGGAGCGGGCGAGCTCGGCGTGGGCGACCGAGAGCCCGAACCCGACGTTGGTCAGCCCGCGGGCCGGGATCCGCAGCAGCTGGTCCAGCAGCGTCGAGGGCGTGGCCGGGGTGGTGAGCGGCTTGAGCACGGCCGCATCGGACCAGAAGGCGACGAGCGCGAGCTGGTCCGAGGCCCCGGACAGGTCCGCGGACAGGGCGGCGACGGTGGCCGCGGCGATGCGGACCTTCTCCCCCCGCATCGACCCGGAGACGTCGACGATCAGCACCGCGGCGCGGCGACTGCTCATCCGCTCGCGCACGATGATGTCGGTGTCCTCCGGCCGGGGCCGTTCGGCGAGCATCTCGATGGTCTTGTCCAGGTCGATGTCGTCGGAGCGGTAGGCGTAGGGCGCCGAGGCCAGGGCGCCGGTGCCGCGCTCGGCGCGGGCGTCGCGCGGACGCCGGCGCACCGAGAGCCGCCGGGCGATGGCCTGGGCCATCGACGCGACCGCGGGATCGGGCGGTGTGTCCTCGAGCAGTTCGCCGAGCTCCCGCTGCTGTGCCGTCTGCGAGGTCACGAGCACGCCCTGCCCGCCGGCCGGCAGCTCGTCCTGCCCGCCGGACCGGTCCGGGTTCAGCTCGGCGACGACGGGCGCGCCCTTGCCCTTCGAGAACAGCTCGGGCGCGGTGTCGAGGCGCTTGGGCTTGCGCCGCAACGGGGCCAGGTTCCGTCGCTCACCGGGCTCGGCGGTGGGCAGCGCGACGGCGTTGTCCAGGTTCAGGCGGTGCGGGCCCGGCGCTGCCCGCCGGGGGCGGAGAAAAAATGGTTCTCCCAGATCTCGGTGATGACCCGCTCCGGGGTGGCGTCGGAGGCCTCGTCGACCCCGACCCGCGCGGACAGCGCCAGCAGTGCGGCGTCGAGCACGACCCGGGTGTGCTCCGCGCTCGGGTCGATGCGCTGCAGCTCCATCGCGATCGCGACCAGGTCGATCGCGCCCCGCACGGAGGAGCCGCGGCGCAGCTCGGGGTGGGTGCGGGTGTCCCGGGTCAGGGCCACGCCGTCGCCGATCAGGGCGCGGTCCTCGCAGCCGGTGCGCCGGGCGACGATGTCGCCCTCCTCCTCGGCGGACTGGTAGCCCACGGCGAGGCGGCACCAGCGGTCGTAGACCGAGTCGGAGATCCGGGCGGTGCCGACGTTGTCGAACGGGTTCATCGAGGCCAGCACCCGGAACGTCGGGCCCGCGGAGATCGTGCCGACGCGGGGCACGGTGACCGCGCGCTCGGCCATCGCGCCGAGCAGCACGTTGAGCGTGTCCTCGGGGGCGCGGTTGAGCTCCTCGATGTAGAGGAACCCGCCGCGCTGCATGGCCTCGACCAGCGGGCCGGGCACGAAGTTCTCCGCGGAGTAGTCCTCCTGCAGCACCCGGGCGGGATTGTGGTGCCCGACCAGCCGCGCGGGGGTGAGCTCGGCGTTGCCCTCCACCAGCACGAACGGCACGTCCCAGTGCTCGGTGATGGCCCGCAGCATCGTCGACTTCGATGTCCCGGGCGGGCCCTCGAGCAGGATGTCGCGGCCCGCGGCCACCGCCGCCAGTACGAGGGTCAGCTCGCGGTCGCGGCCGACCACGGCCTGCGCGATGGCGTCCCGCGCGGCGCCGTCGACCGTCGGGCTCGTCGTTGATGCACTCACATCACCATCCGACAGGCCTGGCGATCGTTCGTCAACCGGCTCTCGGGACGACCGGCGGTGGGTGGGTCGACGCTGTGGTGCGGATCACAGCGCGGTGGCCCGCTCCCGCTCAACCGCCCTCCAGGATCTCCTTCAGCCGCCGCAGGTCGGCCTCGTTCGCCCGACGCATCGCGGCGGCCACGGCCGGGGCGGCCACGGCCCGGAAACCGTGCGGTTCGCCCCGGTTGCGCAGGGTCATCGTGGTGCCGCCCCCGCCCGCCGGTTCCCAGGTGTAGGTCGTCTCCATCGGGAACGGGCCCTGGGCGGTGCGCATGGTCACGCGCTCGCCCGGCACGAGGTCCACGATCTCGTAGGTGTAGGCGAGGGTTCTGCCCAGGAACCGCGCCACGAAGGCGATCTCGCTGCCCCTCGCCAGCGGCGGCGGCGTGCGCCACTCCACCGAGCGGATGTTCGCGTACCAGCGCGGGGCGGTGTCCGGGTCGGAGGCGAACGCGGCGACCTCCTCGACGGGGCGCGCGATGGTCGTGCGGGTGACGACGTCGACGGCCACGGTCAGCCCATCGTCCTCGCGCCGTCGATCGCCTCGCGGATGATGTCGGCGTGGCCCGCGTGCTGCGAGGTCTCGGCGATCACGTGCAGCAGCACCCGGCGCACCGACCACACCGCGCCCGGCTCGAACCAGGGGGCGCGGGGCAGCGGCCGGGTGGCATCGAGGTCCGCGGTGGCCACGACCTCGTCCGTGGCCGCGGCGACCCGGTCGTACTGCTCGAGCAGGGCGGGCAGCGTGTCCTCCTCGGCGAGCACGAACCGGGTGTCCACGAACTCGCCGGACTCCGTCGCGGCCCGCATCGCGGCCTCGTCGAGGTCGGCGTCGCCGCCCATCGCGTCCGGCTTGCCCCGGGCGAAGTCGATCCAGCCCTGCTCCGTGTCCGCGACGTGCTTGATCAGCGACGCCAGGGTCAGCTCGCTGACGGTGCTGCGGGTGCGGGCCTGCTCCTCGGTGACGCCGACGACGGTCTGCCGCAGGAACCCACGGTGCCGGCGCAGCGACTCCAGCAGGTCCGCGCGCTCACGGGTGAGGGTGGTGGTCATGGCGGCCTCCTCGCGTCCGGCAGCAGGTCGGGTGGGCACCTCGAGCGCACATCATGGTTCCACGACGCGACAGGACACGACCGGAAGGCGCGTCGTGGAACCATGATGTGCACGGACGGTCAGCTGACGGGCACCACGTCGGGTGCGCCCATCCGGGCGGAGTCCGCGGTGGCGTCGTCGGGCATGGTCTGGCTCTCCCGCTCGGCGGCGACCCGGCCGCGGTAGTGCTCGACCTCCTTGGCCTTCTGCTCCTCGGTCCAGCCCAGCACCGGGGCGATCAGTTCCGCGGCCTCCTGCGCGGCGCCGAGGCCGCGGTCGAAGGTCTCGATGCTGATGCGGGTGCGCCGGGTGAGGACGTCGTCGAGGTGCATCGCGCCCTCGTTCCCGGCGGCGTAGACGATCTCGGCGCGGATGTGGTCCGGCGCCCCGGCCAGCGGCTCCCCGAGGGTCTTGTCCTCGGCGACGAGGTCCAGGACCTCGTCGATCAGCGAGCCGTACCGCCCCAGCAGGCTCTCGATCCGGGCCGGGTGCAGCCCCGAGCGCTCCGCGATGACGTGCACCGAGTTCTTCAGCGCCTCGTACCCCTCGGCGCCGAGCAGCGGTACGTCCTTGGTGACGGACTCGGGCACCTTGGCGTCGAGGCCGTGCACGGCGGCGTCGACGGCGTCCTTGGCCATCACCCGGTAGGTCGTGTACTTCCCGCCCGCGACGACGACCAGCCCCGGCACCGGGGTGGCGACGGCGTGCTCGCGGGAGAGCTTCGACGTGGTGTCCGACTCGCCGGCCAGCAGCGGCCGCAGCCCCGCGTAGACGCCCTCGACGTCCTCGTGGGTCAGCGGCTGCTCCAGCACGGAGTTGACCTGCCCGAGCAGGTAGTCGATGTCCGCCTTCGAGGCGGCCGGGTGGGCCTTGTCGAGGTCCCAGTCGGTGTCGGTGGTGCCGATGATCCAGTGCCGGCCCCACGGGATCACGAACAGCACGGACGTCTCGGTGCGCAGGATCAGCCCGGAGTCCGAGCGGATCCGGTCCCGCGGCACCACCAGGTGGATGCCCTTGGACGCACGGACGTGGAACCGGCCGCGCTCGCCGGCCAGGCCCTGGGTCTCGTCCGTCCACACGCCGGTGGCGTTGATGACCTGCTTGGTCCGCAGCGTGACGGTGTCGCCGGTCTCGAGGTCGTGGACCTCGGCACCGATGACGCGGCCGGACTCCTTGAGGAGCCCGACGACGCGCGCGCGGGTGGCGACGTGCGCCCCGTAGGCCGCGGCGGTCCGGGCGACGAACATGGTGTGCCGCGCGTCGTCGACCTGGCCGTCGTAGTACTGCAGGGCGCCGACCAGGGCGTCCTTGCGCAGCGACGGCACGATCCTGCGTGCGCCGCGGCGGGTGAGGTGCCGGTGGTGCGGCACGCCGCGGGACTCCCCGGACAGGAGGCCGAGGGTGTCGTAGAGCGCCACGCCGGTGCCGGCGTACAGCCGCTCCCAGAGATGGTGCTTGAGCGGGTAGATGAACGGCACCGGGTGGACCAGGTGCGGGGCGAGCTTCTGGATCAGCAGCCCCCGCTCCTGCAGCGCCTCGGCGACGAGCCGGAAGTCCAGCATCTCCAGGTAGCGCAGACCGCCGTGGATGAGCTTGGAGCTGCGGCTCGACGTCCCGGCGGCGAAGTCACGGGCCTCCACGAGGCCGACGCGCAGGCCGCGGGTGGCGGCGTCGAGGGCAGCCCCGCTCCCCACGACGCCGCCGCCGACGACGAGAACGTCGAGCTCCTCCCGGGCCATGTCCTCCAGCGCCCGGGTGCGGGCGGCGGGGGAGAGCGCGACGGATCTCATGATCAGTTCAGTCCTTTCCAGCAGGTGGTCGAGGCGGTGTGGCCCCGACTCGACCGGACGGGTCGACTCAGTCGACCTCTACCCAGTCCAACGTCCGTTGGACCGCCTTCTTCCACTGGGCGTAGCCGGCCTCGCGCTGTTCCGCCGACCACTGCGGGTCCCAGTGCTTGGACTCGTTCCAGTTCTCGCGGAGCTCGTCGGTGTCCTTCCAGAACCCGACGGCCAGCCCCGCGGCGTAGGCCGCGCCGAGCGCCGTCGTCTCGGCGACGACGGGCCGCGAGACCTGGACGCCCAGGACGTCGGCCTGGATCTGCATGCACAGCTCGTTGGCGGTGACCCCGCCGTCGACCTTGAGGACCTCGAGGTGCACCCCCGAGTCCTTCTCCATCGCGTCGGCGACGTCCCTGCTCTGGTAGCAGATCGCCTCGAGGGTGGCCCGGGCCAGGTGGGCGTTGGTGTTGTACCGGGACAGCCCGACGATCGCGCCGCGGGCGTCGGAACGCCAGTACGGGGCGAACAGGCCGGAGAAGGCCGGCACGAAGTACACCCCGCCGTTGTCCTCGACCTGGCGGGCCAGGGACTCGGACTGCGCGGCGCCGGAGATGATGCCGAGCTGGTCGCGCAGCCACTGCACCGCCGACCCGGTGACGGCGATCGAGCCCTCCAGGGCGTAGACCGCCGGCTCGTCGCCGAACCGGTAGCAGACGGTGGTCAGCAGGCCCGAGTCCGAGCGGACGAGCTCGGTCCCGGTGTTGAGCAGCATGAAGTTGCCGGTGCCGTAGGTGTTCTTGGCCTCGCCGGGCGACAGGCACACCTGCCCGACCATCGCGGCCTGCTGGTCGCCGAGGATGCCGGTGATCGGGACCTCACCACCGAGCGGCCCGTTCGCCAGAGTCCTGCCGTACGGCTCGGGGGAGCTCGACGAGCAGATCCTCGGCAGCATCGACCGCGGGATCCCGAAGAGGGCGAGCAGCTCGTCGTCCCAGTCGAGGGTCTCCAGGTCCATGAGCATGGTCCGGCTGGCGTTGGTCACGTCCGTGATGTGCACGCCGCCGTTCGGCCCGCCGGTGAGGTTCCAGACCACCCAGCTGTCGGTGTTGCCGAAGATCGCGTCGCCGCGCTCGGCGGCCTCGCGGGCACCGTCGACGTTCTCCAGGATCCACTGGATCTTGCCGCCGGAGAAGTAGGTCGCGGGCGGCAGGCCGGCCTTGCGCCGGATCGTGTCGCCGTGGCCGTCGCGCTCCAGCTTGGAGGCGATCCGGTCGGTGCGGGTGTCCTGCCAGACGATCGCGTTGTAGAGCGGCCGCCCGGTGTTCTTGTCCCACACGACCGTCGTCTCGCGCTGGTTGGTGATCCCGAGCGCCCCGAGGTCCTTCGCGGACAGCCCGGTCTTGTTCAGGCCCGTCTGGACGACCGAGGAGGTGCGCTCCCAGATCTCGACGGGGTTGTGCTCGACCCAGCCCGCCTCGGGGAGGATCTGTTCGTGTTCGAGCTGGTGGCGGCCCACCTCGTTGCCGGCGTGGTCGAAGATCATGAACCGGGTGCTCGTCGTCCCCTGGTCGACGGCGCCGATGTACTCGGGCATCTGCTCCTCCTCGGTGACTCGGCGGTGGGTCAGGCCTCGCGGCCCTGGGCCTCGACCGGCTCGCGGCCGACCGGCTGGGGGCCTTCGTCGGCCGTCAGGTAGCGGCCGATCAGGATCTTGAAGAACGCGCCGCCCACCAGGCCGCCGACGATCGGTGCCACGATGGGCAACCACCAGTACTGGGCGCCGCCCGGCTCGATCCAGGCCGTGTCGTACCCGGTGATCCAGGAGGCGAACCGCGGGCCGAAGTCGCGGGCCGGGTTGATGGCGTAGCCGGCGTTGGCGCCCCACGCCATGCCGATGGCCACGACGATGAACCCGATCACGACGGGCGCGAGGTTGGCCAGGGGCGGGTTGTTCCGGACGTTGACCAGTGCGAAGACCAGGAAGACCAGGATCGCGGTACCGACCACCTGGTCGAGGAACGCCGTCGGGATGGAGACGCCGCCCCCGCCGTTGCCCGGCAGCGTCGAGAACACGATCTGGGTCGCGAACGTGTGGTCGGGATCGGCCCGGTTGATCAGGTCGGAGTAGGTGACCCGGACGATCAGCGCCGCCACGAAGGCGCCGAGGACCTGGGCGACGATGTAGGGGGCGACCTTGCGCCAGGGGAAGCCCTGGTAGGCGGCGAAGGCGATGGTGACGGCGGGATTGATGTGGGCGCCGGAGATCCGGGCCGCGGTGTACACGCCGAGCGTGACCCCCAGTCCCCAGGCCCAGGCGATCGAGTCGTGGTTGCCGAGCGGGCTGTCCGCAGGTGCCGTGACCACCTGTGCCACGACACCCGTGCCGAACAAGATCAGGATCATCGTCCCGGCGAACTCGGCACTGAGTTCACCGAGGGTGGAGTTCCGCATCGAACTCTCCTTCCGGTCGTGACGGCCCCCGTCCGGGCGTGGTGCGCCGAGCGGGGGCCGAACGGGGACAGACGCTAGGAACGCGCCCGCGGCGCGACAACGGCCGTCGTTCGACAATGCCGAACTGCTCCTGTCGACGGGGTCACACCACCCCGTAGGCTCCCATCCGTGCCGGGACCGATCCAGTCCGTCGAGCGCGCCGCGGCGATCCTGCGTCTGCTCGGTGGCGCCGGTCGGCCGCTGGCCCTCGCCGAACTGGCGGCGGCGCTGGACCTGCCCCGACCGACCGTGCACGGGATCGTCCGCACCCTGCGCGACGAGGGCCTGGTCGACCAGGACCGGACCACCGCGCTGTACCGGCCGGGTACCGGGCTGCGCCGGCTCGGCGGCGGGTGGGACCGGCACGACCTGCGGGCGCACGCGATGAACTGGGCGGACGCCCTGGCCGGAGGGACAGGGTGCGCGGTGTTCCTCGCGGTGCCGGCCGGCCCGGTCGCGGGTCTGGTGCACCACGTCTTCCGGCCGGACGGCTCGCCGCAGACCCTGCGCACCAACACCGAACAACCACTGCACGCCACGGCCTGGGGGAAGTGCCTGCTGGCATTCGCCCCGGTCGCGACGCCGCCCGCCCGCGAGCTGGAGCTGCGCCGCTACACCGGCCGCACGGCGACCACGGTGGCGATGCTGGAGGCCCATCTCGCCGCGACCCGGGCCCGCGGCCTGGCGACGGACGTGGGCGAGTTCGAGACGGGGTCCGGCGGGGCGGCCGTGCCGCTGCGCTCGGGCGGCGGGCTCACCGTCGCCTCGCTCGGCATCGCCGGACCCGTCGAAGAGCTGTTCGGCGGGGGCGGCGAGCCGCGCCGGCACCTCGCCGAGCAGCTGCAGCACGCCGGCCGGGAGATCTCCGCCTCGCTGGTGACGCCCCGATGAGCGAGCCGCGCACCTCGCCGACGCGCGAGCGGGTGGTCGCGGCCATCGACCAGGGCACCACCTCGACGCGCTGCCTGCTGTTCTCCCGCTCCGGCCGGATGCTCGCCGTGGCCCAGCGGGAGCACCGCCAGCACTACCCCGAGCCGGGACGGGTGGAGCACGACGCCGAGGAGATCTGGCGCAACGTCGCGCGGGTGGTGCCGGAGGCGCTGCGCCGGGCCGGACTGGAGCCGGAGAACATCGTGGCGCTCGGGATCGCCAACCAGCGCGAGACCACGGTGATCCGGAACCGGCACACCGGCGCGCCGCTGGCCCGCGCGATCACCTGGCAGGACACCAGGACCGGCCCGATCGTCGCCCGGCTGGTCGAGGAAGGGCTCGGTCCGCTCTACGCGGCGACGAGCGGGTTCGGCCCCGCGACCTACTTCGCCGGCCCGCGGCTGCGCTGGCTGCTCGACCACGTGCCGGGCGCCCGGGCGGGGGCCGAGGCGGGCGACGTGCTGTTCGGGACCATGGAGAGCTGGCTGATCTGGCGGCTCACCGGTGGACCCGCGGGCGGCGTGCACGTCACGGACGTCACCAACGCGAGCCGCACCATGCTGATGGACCTGCGGACCCTCGAGTGGTCGCCGAAGCTGCTCGGGGCGCTGCGCGTCCCCGAGCGGATGCTGCCGGAGATCCGGTCCAACGCCGAGGTCTACGGGGTGTGCTCGGAGGTGCTGCCCGGGGTGCCGGTGGCCGGGGCGCTGGGGGACCAGCAGGCCGCGCTCGTCGGGCAGACCTGTTTCGCGCCCGGCGAGGTCAAGTGCACCTACGGCACCGGGGCCTTCCTGCTCAAGAACACCGGCGCGCGGATCGGCGGCTCGGCGCAGGGGCTGATCCCGACGGTCGGCTACCTGGTGGGGGAGCGGCCCGTCTACGCGTTGGAGGGCTCGATCGCCGTCACCGGCTCGCTGGTGCAGTGGTTCCGGGACTCGCTCGGGATGATCGGCACGGCCGCGCAGATCGAGACGCTGGCGATGACGGTGCCGGACAACGGCGGCTGCTACGTCGTGCCCGCCTTCTCCGGGCTCTACGCCCCGCACTGGCAGGCGAACGCCCGCGGCGTCATCGTCGGTCTGACCAGCTACATCACCCGCGGGCACCTGGCCAGGGCGGTGCTGGAGGCCACCGCGTGGCAGACCCGCGAGGTGGTCGACGCGATGAACGCCGAGTCCGGCCTCCCGGTCACCCGGCTCAGGGCCGACGGCGGGATGACGGCCGACCACCTGCTCATGCAGTACGTCGCCGACGTGCTCGACGTGCCGGTGGAGCGCCCGCTCGGTTCCGAGGCCGTCTCGCTCGGGGCGGCCTACGCCGCGGGGCTGGCGGTGGGGCACTGGCCGGACCTCGAGGTGCTGCGCGCCAACTGGCACCGCGCGGCGATGTGGGAGCCGGCCATGGACCCGCGGGTGCGCGAGCGCGAGCGCGAGAACTGGGCCCGCGCGGTGGCCCGCAGCTACGACTGGGTGCGCTGACCGAACGGTCACGCCCTCAGCCCGCCACCTCCGCGCCGTGGCGCACCACCGCCCACACGACGAGGGCGGACACGACCAGGATGACGGTGGCCCCCACGGGGTAGGCGACGAGGAAGGCCAGCTGGACGACTCCGTTGAAGCCCGCCACCAGGACCGCCACCACCCGTGCCCACCCGGCTCCGCGGAGCAGGGCCGGCGCGGCCGCGAGCTCCACCACCCCGAGGGCCAGCAGGACCCAGCCCCACGTGGTGGCCTCCAGCAGAAGGACCCGGTCGGCGTCGGCGACCACGAACCCGCCCCGGGCGAGCGCACTGATCCCGTCCCAGACGTTCCAGCACCCGAGCAGGAACAGCAGCACCGCGGCCAGTCGCACGACCACGACCCAGCGCGTCCGCCGGGGGACGCGCGGCTGTCCGGCGGTGACGTCTCCGGTCACGTCGGTCCTCCTCCGTCGGTGGGGCCGTGTCCGGGCAGGGTGGCTCGGCCGTCGGGGCCGGGTCGTCATCTGCTGCGGGTGAACGACGGCCGCACGGGCAGGGTGGTTGTCTGCCGGGGTCATGGGCGGCGCCGGCCGGGGCTCGGCAGCGTGGCGTCGCGTCGCGTGGCGTTCACCTGCTCGATCGGCGGGTCGGGAGCGCTCCGGCCGGACGCGAACCGGTTCGCCGTCGACCGTTCGGTGGTCTCCGTCGATCGAGGGCGTCGAGGGGAGCGGGGATCGGCAGCCGGCCGGGCGGAGTGCGCGGCGTTCCGGGGCAGAGCGGAAACCCCGCGAGGAGCGCTGGGCCGAGCTCATCGAGGTCGCCACCCAGGTGTTCTACGAGAAGGGCTACGACGGCGCGTCCCTGCAGGACCTCGCCGACCGGCTGGGGATGCTCAAGGGCAGCCTCTACTACTACATCCAGTCCAAGGAGGACCTGCTCTTCGACGTGATCAGCGCCGTCCACACGGAGGGCCTGGCCGTCGTGCGGTCCCGGACGGAGGTGGCCGGCAGCCCGCTGGACCGGCTGGAGAGCGTGATCCGCGGGCACGTCGAGCACACCTGCCGCAACCTGGTCCCACCGCGGTGTTCCTGCACGAGCTCTCGGCGCTCCCGCCGGAGCGGCGGCAGGACATCCTGGGCTCCGAGCACGCCGAGGTCTGCGGATCACTCGGCGGTGGTCCCCGCGGTCAGTGCGGCGACGAGCGCCCAGTCCGGCGCGGCGGGGTGCAGGCTCTGGAGCTCCTGGGCCGAACGGGCGGCGGGCCCGTCGGCGACCCGCGCGGCCAGCAGATCGGCGGCGGGCGCTCCCGGGAGCTCGCCGACCTGCACGAGCCCGGTGTCGAGCCGGGACCAGGCGACGGCGTACCGGTCACCCGCCTCGGCCAGCGCGGCCAGGGCGGAGCGGTGGGCGGCGACGGCACGGCACGGCTTGCCGGCCGCCCGTTCGACGGCGGCGACCTCCTGCCACGCGGCGGCGACCTCGGCGGGCAGGCCGAGGGTCCGGTAGAGCGCCAGCGCGGCGTGCAGGTCGGCGAGCGCCGCGGCCGGCCGGCCGCGGCGGCGGGCGAGGTGTGCGCGGTCGGTGAGCGCGTGGGCGTGGGCGGCGTCGTCGCGGCTTGCGAGCAGCTCGACCGCCAGGTCGAGGGCGATGCGGGCCTCCCGCACCGCCCTGCCCGTTCCGTCCCCGCCCGGTCCGGCCTCGCGCGGCGGGGCCCCGCCCGGTCCGGCCTCGCTCGATCCGGTCGCACCGGGCTCGGTCGCGTTCGCTCCGGTCCCGTCCGGGTCGGGGTCCTCGGCGAGGACCGCGGCCAGGCGGTGCGCGGCCCGGCCCAGCAGCAGCGGGTCCCCGGTGCGGTCCGCGAGGTCGAGGGCGGCGGAGGCGGCGGCGAGGGCGGCGGTGCCGTCGGCGCGCACGGCTCGCCCGGTGGCGAGACGGACCAGCACGTCGGCGGCCGCGACGGGGTCCGCGTGCCCGGCGGGATGGTCGGACCTCGGGAGGCAGGCCCGGGGATCGACCGGCGGAGCGGCCGCGGGACACGCGCCGCCGCCCGGTCGAGCCGCCCCAGGGGCCGCGCCGGGATCGAGCTCGGGGCCGACCCCGGCATCGGCCCCCGGATCGATGTCCCGATCGGCGCGGGCACCCCGGACGTCGCCGGGATCCGCCTCCGTGGGAAGTGCCTCGACGACGGCGGTGGGGATCGCGCACCACGGCCCGTCGCCCGGCCCCGGCCGCGGGCTCAGCAGCCCTTTCCGGAGCAGCGCCCGCAGCAGCGCGCCGACCGGCACGCCGTCGCCGAGCAGCGCCCCGCACCGGGCGGGGTCGACAAGTGACAGCCCGGTGGCCAGCGCGGCCTCCAGCACCTCCCGCTCGGCCGCGGACAGGGCGGCGAGGGCGATGCGGGCCGCGGCCCGGGCGGCCGATGCCGCGTCGTGCGGGGCCGGCTGCACTCGGCGGAACTCCCGGAGGGCCGCCGCGGGGCCGGCGCCGGCGAGGAGGCGGGCGGCGAGAGGCGAGCCCTGGCACGCGGCGAGCAACGTCCCGGGCGTGACGGTGGGCGGCACCCCGGCCGCCGGCGGAGCGGGCGGCTCCGCCCCGGACGACGACGGCTCCGCGGACCGCGCGACGGACGGCTCCGGCGCCGCCTCGCACGGCTCGCCCGGTCCCGCAGGGCAGAGCAGCGGCGGCGGCCCCGAGGCCGGTCCGCAGTGGTGGGACCCCGGCGGCGGGAGAACCCCGGACGCCGCGTGCGGTCCGAGTGCGGCCACGGGGACCACGGCCAGCCCGTCGAGGCGCAGCTCGTCGAGCGGGTTCGCGGCCGTGACCAGCGCCGCGGACCCGCTGCCGGGCAGCAGCGCGCGGACCTGTGCCGCCGAGCGGGCGCCGTCGAGCACGAGGAGGGTGGGCGCGGCGGCGAGCACCGCCCGCAGCAGCGCTGCCCTGCGCGGCGTCGAGGCCGGGATGTCCCCGGCGCTCACCCCGAGGTCGCGCAGCAGCTCCCGCAGCGCCGGTCCGGGATCGGGGCCGGCCAGGGGGACGAACCGGACCCCGCCCCCGTACCGCGCGGACAGGCGGGCGGCGGCGGCGAGGGCCAGGGCCGTGGTCCCGAGCCCGGGTTCTCCGGCGAGCACGACGCCGGGGCGCCCGGCGGCGACCGCCTGCAGCACCGCCGTCAGCTCGTCCTCGCGGCCGGCGGGGGTGTCCGCCTCGACCGGGGGCGCCGGCGCGGGTTCGAGTACCAGCCGCCCCACCTGCACGACGGTCCCGACCGGTCCGGTCACCCGCAGGTCCAGCTCCGGCTCGCTCACCTGCGACCCCGGTGGTCCGGCCGGCCGAGGGTGAGGCCGCCGCGCAGCTCACGGGCCTGGACGACGGACCCGACCTGGCCGCCGTCGGCGATCTCGATGCGCATCCCCGCGGGGCGCTGCCCGGGCGGCTCCGGCCCGCTGCGTCCCGTCCCGACCGTGCGGTCCGCGGCGGCCGGCAGCGGACCGCCGGTGTGCAGCCAGGCGTGTCCGGAGAACATCTTCGCCGGCTCGACCACGAACACCCGCCGGAAGTCGCGCTCCCGCACCACCCCGCGCAGTTCGCCGAAGAGCGGGTCGGACAGCGCCAGCGCGAGATCGACGGCCGGCCGGCCGGCCAGGTCGGCGCGCAGCGCGCGCGACCCGAGGAACCGGCAGGTCCGCACCACGCCGCCGCCCGCGAAGCCGTTGCGGGCGGGGCGGCCGGGACCGTGGTGGGCGGCCGCGCGCAGCCGCAGCCGCTCCTGCGGCGTGGTCCGGTTGAGGTCCGCCAGCCCGCGGCGCAGCGCCCCCAGCATCGTGACGACGGCGGCGGGTTCCGCAGCGAGATCCAGCAGAGCCACCTCGCCGTCGCCGTTGGGCTGGCGCAGCGGGGCCGTCCCCGCCGCCCGCCACGCGGCGTCGAGCAGCGTGGCGAGGGCGTCCTGGGCCCGTTCCTGCGCCGCGTCCGAGCGCCTGCCGTAGCCCTCCAGGTCGATCGCGACGCACAACCGGTGCCCCGCCGGCCCCCGGCGTCCGACCACGCGTCCCCCCGTATCCCCGTTCCCCCGCCGCTCGGGAGCCTACGGGCCGAGGGCGTCCGGCAGGTAGGTTCGGCGTGCGGGCCACCCGGTCCGCACGGCGCTGGGAGGTGACGGGTCGGTGACGACCCAGGAGCGGACGGACGGGGCGTACGGCCCGCGTCCCCCCGGGTCCGAACCTGCCCTGGATCCCGCGCTGTGGGAGGCGCTGCGCGGCCTCGGGCACCCCGCGGAGTTCGCCTCCGGCGCCACGATCCTCTTCCAGGGTTCCCCGTCGGAGTCGATGCTGCTGCTGGAGGAGGGTCTGGCCGCGGTCAGCGTGACGGCGGCCGACGGTGTCGAGGTGTTCCTCGGTTTCCGTGGGCCCGGCGCCCTGCTCGGGGAGTTCGGCTACGTCGACCGCAGGCCGCGTTCCGCGATGGTCCGCGCGGCCGCGCCCACCCGGTGCCGGGTCCTGCCCCGCCCGGCGCTCGACCGCTTCCTCGGTGCCGACCCGGAGGCGCAGCGGGCGGTCGCGGCCGCCGTGGTCGCCAAGATGCGGGCGATGACCGATCGGCGCGTCCGGTACACGCAGGGCCGCGTCGGCACCCGGATCGGCCGGGTCCTGCTCGACCACGCCCGCGACTTCGGCGTGCCGGGCCCCGGCGGCACCGTGATGCTCGACGTGCCGCTGGCCCAGCCCCGGATCGCCGACCTGGTCGGCGCCAAGCCGCGGATCGTCGGCCTGGAGCTGGCCCGGCTGCAGGAGGCCGGGCTGGTCGACACCGGCTACCGGTCCTCGCCGCGGAAGCTGCGCGTGCTCGATCCAGGCGGCCTGGCGTGCCGGCTGGGCGAGTCGGGGACCTGATCCCCGCAGGTGGCACGGGTGCGACATCATCAGGCCCGATCCCGGCGATCATCGCCGTCCGACGACCGGCGAGGGGAAGGACCCGCGGTGAGCTCTGAACCGGAACCCGAGGACGGAGTCGTGCCGGCCCCCTCCGGGTTCGCCGTGGACGAGGACATGCTCGCGCTGCTCGGGCACGACGGCGCGGCCCTGCCGACGGAGCTCCCGCTCGGCTCCTGGTGACCCACGACGGCGAGCCAGCGGCGCGCCCGCGCCTCGGCCGCCCGGTCCCCGGCGGCCACCGCGGCCCGCAGCGCCGCCGCCAGCTCGACCGTCGCCGCGCTCGCCCGCCCCGCTGCGGCGAGGGCCTCGCCCAGACCCTGCCGCAGGCCCGCCGGCTCCGGTACGCCCCGCTCCCCGGACACCGCGCCGCCGCGGCGGTACGCCTCGACCGCCCCGGCGAGGTCCCCCGCGAGCCGGCGCGCCTCGCCGATGCCGTGCCAGGTCGCGGCCTGCCCCGCGGCGTGGTCCAGCACCCGGAACCGCTCCAGCGCCCCGGCCAGGCACTGCAGCGCGCGGTCGCCCGGGCCGCGTTGCGAGGCGACGACGCCCAGCCCGTGCAGGGCCCAGGCGGCGGTCTCCAAGGCCTCGGCCCCCCGGTGCGTGCGCAGCAACCCGATGACGCGGAGGTAGAGCAGTTCGGCCCGGCCCGGCTCCCCGAGCTCGTGGTGGACGTCGGCGCGCGCCCGCACCGCCCCGGCCGCCCCGACCGGGTCCCCGGCGGCGAGGAAGCGCTGCTCGGCCCCGTCGAGGAGGGCCAGCGCCAGATCACGGCGGCCCCGCCCGCGCTGGGCGGCGGCGATCCGCACCTGCAGTTCCGCCCGCCGCTCGGGTGGCCCCTCCGTCTCCGCCCGCCGCAGCGCCGCCGCCTGCACCCGGTGCCAGTGGGGCCAGGGTCCCCGCAGCGCGTGCCGGTCGGCGAGGACGTCGGCGAGCTGGTCCAGGCCGGGGCGGTCGTACCGCTCGAGGTCCTCGGCCACCACCACGAGGTTGTCCCACTCGGCCGCGAACCAGCCGTGGTCCGGGGCGCGCCCCGGCGTGGGGCGTGCCCGGTCGAGGGCCCGGGCGTAGTGGTGCGCGACCCGCTCCCGGGCCCCGGTCGACAGCCGCTCGCCGCCGGTGTCGCGCAGCGCCTCCTCCGCGAACCGCCGGGCGGGGCCGCGCAGCGCGTAGCGGGCGCCCGGCAGCCGGTCGACGAGGTGGGCCGCGACCAGCACGGCGAGCGCCGGTTCGACGTACTCGGGGTCCAGGCCGGCGAGCGCCGCGGCGGTGGCGGGCGTGACGTCGGCGAGCGGGAGGACCCCGAGGCCGCGCAGGACCCGGCGCTCGGTCGGCCCGAGGTGGGCATAGGCCGCGGCGAGCGACGCGCGCAGCGTCCGGTCGCCGATCTGCAGCCCGGCGAGCATGCGGTGCCGGCCGAGGAGTGCGGCGGCGAGCCGGTCCGGCGTCAGCCCGGGCTCGGCGGCGAGCCGCGCCGCGGCGATCCGCAGCGCGAGCGGCAGGCCGTCGCACACCGCGGCGAGCTCGTCGACGCCCGGGCCGGGGCCGCCGAGCAGGGCGCGGGCGTCGTCGAGACCCAGGTCGCCCACCTCGACGCGGACCGCCGCGTCGTCGGGCAGCGCGAGCGGGCCCTCCGCGGTCAGCAGGGCGAACGACCCGGTCCGGGCAGGCAGGAGCCCGACGACGACCGCGGCGTCGGCGACGTCGTCGAGCAGGAGCAGGACGCGTCGCTCGGCCAGGGCGGCCCGCAGCGCCGCACGGGCCTCGTCGGCCGCGGCGGGGACGGGCAGGCCCAACCCCGCGAGCAGCCGGGTCGCCGGTGCCTCCGGGCCCGGGAGGCGGTCGCGGAGGTCCTCGGTGAGGACCCCGTCGGGGAACAGCGGGGCGAGGCGATGGGCGGCCTCGACGGCCAGCGACGTGGTCCCGGAGCCGGGACGACCGGACAGCACCGCCGCCCGCACCGGCCCCCGGACCGCGCGGGTGATCTCCGCGAGCTCGCGGTGCCGCCCGAGGAACCCGGCCGGGCGCGGCGGCAGGCCGGCTCCCGGCGCCGGGGCCCCGCCCAGCGGGACGGCGAGGGTCCCGATCTGCACGGCGGCGCCGACCGGGGCGTCGAGGTGCAGCGTCAGGCGCGAGGGACCCGCCACCCCGTGCTCACCTCCCGCCGTGCGTCGTGATCAGTCTCGTCGATCACCACATGGTCCGGGACCGGGCCGCGTCCCGTGGCCGCGCCCCGGGCAGGTGTCATCAACGGCAACATTGCAGCAAGCCGACCAGGGCGGGCGACAGCGAGCGGCTGACAGCGAGCGGAAGGAGGCGGCGGCGATGCCGCAGAAGGGGCTGGACCCCCTGCAGGAGGACCTTCCCGAGCCGGTCCGCGCCGTCGTCACGGCTCTGCGAGCCTTGTACACCGACGGGCCCTTCGACCGGCTGCGCCAGGTCGAGGAGGCGATCGTGCGCGCCCGCACCGAGCATCCCGGCCTGGTCACCGTCTCCTCCGCCACCTGCTCCCGGATGCTGGGCCCGCGCCGCACGTCCGACGGGCGCACCGCGCTGCCGCGCTGGCCCTCGGTACGGGCCTTCCTGGTCGTGCACGGCGTGGACCCGGACCCGTTCGAGGGGCGCTGGGCCGCGGCGCGGGAGGCCTGGGCCGCCGGCGACGAGCCGGAGGAGCGTGCGGCCACGGCGGACCCCGCCGGGGAGCCCGCCGCGAGCGCGGCCGAAGGAAGCGGCGGAGCTCGCCCCGGAACGGCCGGGGGACCTGCCGGGGACCCGCCCGCCCCGGCCGCGGCGCGGTCCCGCCGCTCCCGGGTCGTGGGGCTCGTCCTCGCCAGCCTCGCCCTGTTCGGCGCCGGGACCGCGTTCGGGCTGGTCCTCGGTCGCGGGTCCGCCGGGGAGCAGGCCGTGGCGGTCTCCCCGCTCGCGTTGCCCGGTGCGACCGAGAGCAGCGTGACGGCCGGCCCCACCGGGGTGAACTGCGACGTCGGCGGCGACGGCGGCGACGTACGAGACGTCCGACTCGTCTCCGTCGCCTCCGACGACGGGGAGCCGGGGATCCCGATCCGGATCCGCGTCGACCTCGAGATCGTCCGGCCCGCCGACCCGGGCCACACCTACTGGCTGATGCTGCGGCTGTTCACCGAGGGCATGCCGTTCTTCGCGAAGGCGCCGGTGCGGACCGACTCCGGCCCGGCCTCGTTCGTGCTGACCTTCGATTCCCCGATCGGATCGGTCCGCGACCTGTTCGTGGTGGACGCGGACGCCGGCGCGGGAGACCGGCTCCGGGAGAGCTACGAGCACGACGGGGACAGCGGCTGGGCGCAGAAGCGCGGCGCGCTCCCGCCGGGCACGGACGTGGTGTCGGGCACCTGTCGGGTCGAGCGGACCCGGTGAGCGCGGTGGCGGAGTGGCCCGCGCCGTTTTCGTCCTGATACGGGCGAAGGGTCCCGGCTCTCGGTAGCGTGCCCCGGTACGTCGGGTCGGCGGGTAGCGCGGACCACCACCGCGGAGGAGGACGGGTGCTCGAGGTGAGCGGGCTGGCGTGGGGCGTGACGATCGGCGCGGTCGTCCTGCTGCTCGCGCTGGACCTCGTGGTGGCGGCCCTGAAGCCGCACCGCGTCGGGTTCCGCGAGGCGGTCGCGTGGTCGGTCTTCTACATCGCCGTGGCGGTGCTCTTCGGCGTCGTGTTCTGGTACTTCGCCGGCAGCCAGTACGGCATCGAGTACTTCAGCGGCTACCTCGTCGAGAAGAGCCTCTCGGTCGACAACCTGTTCGTCTTCGTGATCATCATGACGACGTTCGCGGTCCCCGAGGAGCACCAGCACAAGGCTCTGACCTTCGGGATCGTGCTCGCGCTGATCATGCGCGGCATCTTCATCGCGGTCGGCGCCACGCTGCTCAACGCGTTCTCGTTCATGTTCCTGGTGTTCGGGCTGCTGCTGCTCTACACCGCCGTCCAGCTCTTCCGGCACCGCGACGAGGACCCGGACGTCGAGGACAACGCCGTGGTCAAGGGTGCGCGGCGGCTCTTCCCGGTCACCGACGACTACCACGGCGGCAGGCTGTTCGCGAAGGTCGACGGCAAGCGGCTGGCCACCCCGCTGTTCATCGTGCTGGTGGCGATCGGCGGCATCGACCTGCTGTTCGCGCTCGACTCCATCCCCGCGGTGTTCGGCGTGACCAACGAGGCCTACATCGTCTTCGCCGCCAACGCCTTCGCCCTGCTCGGCCTGCGCGCGCTGTTCTTCCTGGTCAAGGGTCTGCTCGATCGGCTGGTCTACCTGTCGACGGGGCTGGCGGTCATCCTCGCGTTCATCGGCGTGAAGCTGATCCTGCACTGGCTCCACGTGGACATCAGCCCGTCCGTCCCGGAGATCCCGACCACGCTGAGCCTCGCCGTGATCATCGGCATCCTGGCGATCGTCACGGTCGCGAGCCTGATCAGGACGCGCAACGAGCCCGGCCGGCGGGCGCACGCCGGCTCCCTGCGGGCCAGCAAGAAGGCCCCGGGTGCGGTCGGGACGGCCGAGCAGGAGCGGGACCGCTAGCATGGTGGCGTGCGCCACGCGGGACGGGCACGGTCGGGCTGACCCTGCCGCTGGCGGGGCAGGAGGCCGAGCTGCTGGTCGCACGCCTGCACCGCCTGCCCGCCGTCCGGCACGCGACGGCGGGTGAGCCGGGCTCACACGTCACGTCAGCCCGGGCCCGCCGACGGGGGTGAGCTCGATGTACTCCGGCGGGCCCGCGAGCAACGCCAGCACCGCGCCCAGGCCGGCCTCGCCGAGGTCGCGCTCGAGCGCGGCCTCCGACGCCGCCTCGTCCGTCCACACCTCGGTGACCCAGACGGCGTCCTCCTCGTCCGGGGCGCGGTTGACGATGTAGAGCTCGCACCCGGGCGCGGAGCGCATGCCCTCGGCGACCCGGAGCATGCCCGCGGCCAACGCGGCCCCCTCCCCGGGGGTCGCCATCATCCGGACGTACCTGCCGACGCGGCCGCTCATGCGGCGACCGTAGCCGCGCCCGGGTCAGGCGGCGGTGACCGGGTCCGCGGTCGTGTCGACCGACGGCGTGCCGAAACGCCGCGGCGCCCGGCCGTCGGCCGTGAAGGACGGCCAGCCCGGGGCGCCGGTCCGGGCGAACCCGGTCCAGGCGGTGACCATCTCCTCGGCCAGTGCGCGCGGTGGATCCTCGCCGGCGAGCGCGTCGGGCCCCGCCGCACGCTCCGGTGTGCCGAACACGAACGGCAGCCTCCGGTCTACCGGATCACGCGAGCGGAAGCACGAGGATGCGGTCGTCGTCCGGCCCGGGCTCGCCCCGGCCGTCCCGGTTGCTGGTGGTGAACCACAACGCGCGTCCGTCCGGCGTGGCGGCGACCGTGCGGATGCGACCGTAGGTGCCCTCGAACATCGCCTGCGGCTCGCCCAGCGAACCGTTCGGGTTCACCGGGTAGCGGAAGAGCCGCTCGCCGCGTAGCGCACCGGCGTAGAGCGCGCCGTCCGCGTAGGCCAGGCCGCTCCACGAGGCCTCGTCGGTACTCTGCTGGGCGAGCGGGTCGACGTAGCCGGTCCGGCCCTCGCGGCCCTCCACCTCCGGCCAGCCGTAGTTCGCGCCCGGGGTGATCAGGTTGATCTCGTCCCAGGTGTTCTGGCCGAACTCCGCGGAGTACAGCCGCCCGGCGGGGTCCCAGGCCAGGCCCTGCGGGTTGCGGTGGCCGAGGCTGTAGACGGCCGTGCCGGACGGGTTGCCGGGCGCCGGACGGCCCTCCTTCGTCAGGCGGAGGATCTTCCCGCCCAGGTCGTCCGGGTCCTGGGCCGGCTCGCCGCGGCCCGCCTCGCCGGTCGCGACGTAGAGCAGGCCGTCGGGGCCGAACGCGATCCGGCCGCCGTCGTGGTTGCCGCCCTTCGGGATGCCGGTGAGGATCTCCTGCTGCCGCGCGCCGTCGATCGTGCCGTCCGGGTTCGTGGTCAACCGGACCACCCGGTTGTCCTCGGAGGTCGTGAACATGACGTAGACGCCGCGGTCGGTCGCATAGTCCGGGGACAGGGTGATGCCGAGCAGGCCGCCCTCGCCGGTCGGCGTGACGCCCTCGACCGTGCCCAGCCGCGTCACCGCGCCGTCCGGGGCGACCCGCGAGATCGTCGCCGGGATCCGCTCGGTGACCAGCGCGGAGCCGTCGGGGAGGAAGGCGACGCCCCACGGCACCTCGAGGCCGGAGGCCAGCACGCGCGGCTCGCCCGGGGCGGGCGCGCTCTGCGCGGAGGCGGACGGCGTGCCCGACGGGGTGGCCGCCGTGGGTGTCGGGGCGGGCCCGGCGCAGGCCGTGGTGACGGCCAGGGCGCCGGCGAGGAGCAGCGCCGCGCCGGTCCGGAGGGGGAGGGCGGTGAGGGAGCGCACGGGGGCGAACCTAGTGGTGGGCACCGGGGCCGGCGCGGCGAACCCGGCGGACCGGGAGGAATGCGACAGGGTGGGGCCAGCACCCGGACGGACCGGTGGGTGGCCCCGCTCCGCCGGTCCGGGCCGTCGGGCACCCTGGAGCCATGACCGTGGACCACGTCCTGCTGGCGATCCCGCCACTGGCGGTGTACCTGCTCGTCGGGCTCGTGGTGGGCGTCGAGAGCCTCGGGATCCCGTTGCCGGGGGAGATCGTCCTCGTCGGCGCGGCGTTGCTGGCGTCGCACCACGAGGTGGCGGTCGACCCGGTCGGCGTCGGAGTGGCCGCGATCGTCGGGGCCGTGGTCGGCGACACGATCGGCTACCTGATCGGGCGCCGCTTCGGCCTGCCCCTGTTCGACCGGCTCGGCCGGCGCTTCCCGACGCACTTCGGTCCGCGGCACGTGGCGCTCGCCGAGCGGATCTTCGGTCGGTGGGGCGTGTGGGCGGTGTTCTTCGGCCGGTTCGTCGCGTTGCTGCGGATCTTCGCCGGTCCGCTCGCCGGGGCGTTGCGGATGCACTACCCGCGGTTCCTCGCCGCCAACGTCGGCGGGGCGGTCGCGTGGGCCGGGGGTACCACCGCGGCCGTCTACTACCTGGGGGTCGTCGCCGAGAAGTGGCTGTCCCGGTTCTCCTGGCTCGGGCTCGGCGTCGCGGTCCTGGTCGGCCTCGCCGTCGCGCTGGTGGTGCGCCGCCGCACCCGGCGCATGCTCGACGAGGTCGCCGTGGGCCGGGACGTGCCGGATCAGGCGGCTCCTGTGCCGGCGGCCGGGTCGACGGTGGCGGAGTCGACGGTGGCGGGGTCGACGGTGGCGGGGTCGACGGTGGAGGGGACGGCGGGCTCCACGGCCCCCACCTCCGCTCCGTGACCCAGCACCGGTACGTGGCCGGCGGCCTCGAGCTCCGCGGAGGCGACACCCAGCGCCCGGAGCGCGGCGGCGACCACGGCCGGCACCGGCCGGGCCGAGCCGTCCAGGACCGTCACCGCGAGGGCCCGCCCGTCCGGCAGGGCGGCGGCGAACACGCCCTCCGCCCCGTCCTTCGCGACCAGGCCGGGCACGGCCCGCAGGAGGCGCGCCACCGGGCGGCCCGGCCCGCCGACCCACTCCGGGTGGGCCCGGATCGCCGCGGCGACCCGGCCCTCCGGGCTGTCCGGCGCGGCCGTCGCGATCGTGGAGAAGGCCCGGGCCAGGCCCGCGACGGTGCAGGAGAACAGCGGCGCGCCGCAGCCGTCGACCGCCACGTGGCGCACCTCGTCGCCGGTGAGGGCCTCGACGTGGCGGCGGATCGCCCGCTGCAGCGGGTGCGCGGGGTCGCGGTAGGACGCCGTGTCCCAGCCCGCGGCCACGCAGGTCGCGAGCATGGCGGCGTGCTTGCCGGAGCAGTTCTGGGCGACCGCCTCCGGCGGGTGGCCGGCGGCGCGCCAGGCCGCGGCGGTGTCGGCGTCGAGCGGCAGGTCCGGGGTGTTGTCCAGCGCCGCCACGCCGAGCCCGGCCGCGGCGAGGATGCCCGCCGCCCCGTCCCGGTGCATCGGCAGGCCGGAGTGGCTCGCGGCGGCGAGCGCGAGCAGCCGGCCGTCGAGGTCCAGCCCGGCCCGCAGCATCGCCGCCGCCTGCACCGGCTTGAGGGCCGAGCGCGGGAAGAAGGTGGTGCCGGGCCGGCCGACCTGCGGGCCGCCGAGGGTCGCCAGGTGCCCCAGGTGCACCGACTCGACCACACCGGACCGGACGACGGTGGCCAGGACCCCCGCGCCTGTCGCGACACTGCTCGTTCCCACTGCACCCACGGACGGCGACGGTAGCGGCCGCCCCCCCCGCCGCCGGGCTCACGGCCGCCGGTAGCGCGCCGGGGCCGGCCTCACGCCGCAGCCGGGACCGCCAGGATCCCCGGATCCAGCGCCGGCGGGTTCGGCCCGTACGCGTTGCCGCGGGCGGCCCGCGCCCGGAGCCCGGGCAGCGCGAAGACCCACCGCAGGGCGGCGGGCGGGGCGATCGTGCGCTCGCGCTCGCGGGCCTTCACCACGCGCCGCTCCGTGCGGACCTGCTGGGCCTGCACCGTCCGGATCGCCGGCTCCCGGTCGGCCTGCACCGCGATGAGGTCGCTCTCGTGGACCCCGCCCGCACGCAGGGCCGGGACCAGCCGGTTCGCCGCGGCGACGGCGTCCTGCAGGGCCATGAGGATGCCGTTGCCGCCGACCGGGGAGATCACGTGCGCGGCGTCGCCGATCAGCAACAGGCCCGGCCGCCACCAGCGCTCCACCCGGGCGATGTCGACGGACAGCAGCGTCGTCTCGCGGATGTCCGTGAGCAGCTCCGCCCGATCGGCCAGCCACGGGACGTGCTCCCGGAGGAAGGCCCGGATCGGCTCGACGCCCGCCTCCCGGGCCGCCGGGAACCCGCCCTTGGGCAGTGACCAGCCGACCTGCCAGTCCTCCGGCCCGCCGAGCAGCCCGACGTAGTGGTCCGCGCCGAAGTAGAGATCGACGTCGGCCTCCGGCGGGTCGTCGGGCCGGCGGGGCAGGGTGAACCACAGGATGTCCGTCTGCGCGCCGAGCGACCGCGCCGGCAGCCCGGTCAGCGTCCGGACCTTGGAGAACCGGCCGTCGGCGCCGACGACCAGGCTCGCCGGGAGCTCCTCGCCGCCGACCCGCACACCCGTCACGACCCCGTGCTCCTCGACGACCCCGGAGACCCGGGCGGAGGTGCGCAGCTCGAAGGTGGGCAGCTCGGCGGCCTTCGCGGCGAGGAAGTCGAGGAAGCGGGCCTGCGGCATCAGCGCGACGAACGGGAAGGGGCTGTCGAGTGCCCCGTAGTCGGCCGGGGTGAGCGTGCCGGCGGGGGTGTGGAAGCGGAAGTACCGGGCGGGGAAGTGGGGCAGCCGGAGCAGCTCGTCGGCCAGCCCCAGGTCGTCGAGCAGCTCGAGTGTCCACGGGTGCAGCGAGTCGCCGCGGAACCGGCGGTCGAAGTCGCGGTGGGCCTCCAGCAGCGTCACCGGGATCCCGGCCCGGGCGAGCAGGTAGGCGAGCATCATCCCGCCGGGCCCGCCCCCGACGACCCGGACGGGCTTCATCGCGGGTCCAGCCGGAACACGACGATCGTCCCGAGGTGCGCCGTGATCTCCGCGAGCGAGGCGTCCGGGCCGACGGGGAAGGCCCGCAACGCCCACGGGACCCGCACGGCCCGCAGGTACGCCGACACGCACGGCGCCGCCTCGGACGCGGGTGCGCGGAGGGCCGTGACGGCCTCGGTGCCGTCGGCCGAGGCGATCTCGGCCGCCGGTCCGGCGTCGAGGTTGCGGACCCAGGCCCGCATCGGGTCGGGGGAGACCAGGTAGGACCGTCCGCCGAGGCGCACGACGCCGAGGGGTGTCTCACGGACACGGCCGGTGCGTCGGCCGGTGCTGCGGAGCACCCGCAGGGCGTAGCCGCCCTCGGCGAGGGGCTGCGCGGGCTCGTCGAGGATCCGGGCGGTCATGGCGGCGTTCATCGCGGCGAGGTCGGGAGCGGTCACGGGCCCGAGGCTACTCCCTCGATCGCCAATCGTCTCGACGATCGAGAGATATGGGTCGCCGTCCCGGCGGGCCCGTGGCCTGGCACGATGCGCGACATGGTCACCCCGCGGCGGGCGAGGGTCGAGGCGGTCGGCGAGGGCGCGGCCGTCACCACCCTGGAGCTCTTCTTCGACCTCGTGTTCGTGTTCGCCCTCACCCGCGTCACGGACTGGATGGCCGACGACCCGACCGCCGAGGTCGTGCTCCGCGGGATGCTGATCCTCGTCGTCATGTGGTGGTCGTGGGTCGGCTACTCGTGGCTGGGCAACGTCGCGAAGGCCGACGAGGGCGTGATCCGGGTCGGGATGCTGATCGCGATGGCCGGGGTGTTCCTCGCCTCGATCGCGATCCCGGAGGCGTTCGACGACCTGCCGGGCGGGCTGTCGGGGCCCGTCGTCTTCGCCGTCGCGTACTTCGTCGTGCGGATCGTGCACCTGGCGATGTTCTGGATCTGCAGCCGGGAGGACCCGCAGCTGCGCGGGCAGATCGTGCGATGGATCCCGTCGGTGCTCCTGGGAACGGTGCTGCTGCTCCTCGCCTCGCAGGCCGAGGGCTGGCTGCAGACCCTGCTGTGGGCGGCCGCCCTGCTCGGGGACTACGTGGGCACCGCACTGGCCGGTGCCTCCTGGCGGCTCAACTCGGCGCGCCACTTCGCCGAGCGGCACGGCCTCATCATCATCGTGGCCCTCGGCGAGTCGATCGTGTCCATCGGGATCGGCGTGGCCGCTTTGCTGGTCTCGTGGCCGATCATCGCGGGCTGCGTGCTCGGCCTGGCGGTCGCCGGTGCCATGTGGTGGGCCTACTTCGACGTGACCGCGCTGCGCACCGAACACGCCCTCGCCGAGGCGACCGGCGAGCGGCAGATCAGGCTGGCCCGGGGCGGCTACACCTTCCTGCATCTGCCGATGATGATCGGCGTCATCCTCATGTCGCTCGGGCTCAAGAAGGCGCTGCTCTACTCCGGCGGGGGCGACGCGCACACGCTCGCCGACCCGCTCTACGGCATTCCGCTCGCCGCGCTCTACGGCGGCGCCGCGCTCTACCTCCTCGCGCACGTGTGGTTCACGCGCTACCTGGTCGGCACCCTGAAGGTCGAGCGCCTCGTCGTCGGCGTGGTGCTGGTGGCGATCACGCCGCTGGTCGGGCTGCTCCCTGCCCTGGTCGCACTGCTCGTCCTGGCCGTGGTCCTCTGCGCGCTCGTCGCCTACGAGACGCACCGGTTCCGGGAGCTGCGGCACGAGGTGAGGCACGGGCGGGCCGCGGGGTCTTGAGCGGCCCCGCCGTCGTGCCGGGGCTCAGGTGGGCGGGCGGCTGCGCGCCGCGTCGCGAGCCGGCTCGGGGGACCCGTCATGCCCGCCCGCGCGGACACCGTTGCCGCCGTCGGCCGGGACCACCGGCTCGGTGTGGGCCGGCTCGGTGTGGGCCGGCTCGGTGTCGGCCGGATCCGAGCGGCCGGGTTCGGCGCGGACCGGGCCGTGGCGCGAGGCGATCGCGGCCGCCGCGATCGGGGCGCCCACCCGCGCCGGCTCCTGGCGCAGGCCGGCGAGCACCGCGAAGACCATGACGAAGGTCATCACGAAGATCGGCAGCCCGATGACCGTGATGACCTCCTGCAGCGCGGTGAGCCCCGCCGTTCCGCCCAGCACGATCAGCGACGCGGCCAGGGCGCCCTCGGAGATGCCCCAGAACACGCGCTGCCGCACCGGACCGGCGTCGCCCGTACCGGCGCACAGCATGTCCACGACCAGGGAGGCCGAGTCGGAGGAGGTCGCGAAGAACAGTGCCACCACGACCACGGCGATGCCCGAGACCAGCGTGGCGGCCGGGAACTGGGCGAAGAACTCGAACATGGCCAGCGGGACGCTCTCGGCGACCGCCGCGGAGATGCTCCCGCCGGTGCCGCCGATGCCGTCGATCTCCATCGCCGACCAGCCGAAGATCACGAACCAGACCAGGGTGAACGCCGCGGGGGCGACCAGGACCCCGCCGATGAACTGGCGGATCGTCCGGCCCCGGGAGATGCGGGCGAGGAACACCCCCATGAACGGCGCCCAGGTCACCGTCCACGCCCAGTAGAAGACGGTCCAGCCGCCCTGCCAGCCCCAGCCGCCGTCCTTGGTGAACTGGGCCATGGCGTCGTTCCAGAACGACAGGGGCACGAGGTCCTGCGCGTAGATGCCGATGCTCTCGATCATCGAGCGGAGCAGGAAGACGGTGTCGCCCGCGATCAGCACGAAGATCATCAGACCCACGGCCATCAGGATGTTCAGGTTCGACAGCCGCTTCACGCCCTTGTCCAGGCCCACGACGATCGACGCCGTCGCCACCATGGTCAGGACGGTGATGATGACGACCTTGGGCCACACGGCGTCGGGGATGCCGGTGAGGGCGGTGAGCCCGGCGTTGATCTGCGAGGTGCCCAGGCCGAGCGAGACCGCGAGGCCGAAGAGCGTACCGAGCACGGCGAAGACGTCGATCGTCTTGCCGATCGGCCCGTGGATGCGCTCCTTGAGGAAGGGCCAGAACACCGACGAGACCCGCATCGGGAGGTCGTGGCGGTAGATGAAGTAGCCGAACGCGAGGCCGGGCAGGGTGAAGATGGCCCAGGTGTGCAGGCCGAGGTGGTACAGCGAGATGCCCATCGCGTCCCGGGCCGCCTCCACGCTGTAGGGCTCGACGCCGGCGACGGGCGGGGTCGTGAAGTGCGAGATCGGCTCCGCCACGCCCCAGAACATCAGCACGGTGCCGATCCCGCCCGCGAAGAGCATGGCGAACCAGGACAGGTTCGAGTAGGCGGGCCGGTCGGAGTCCTTGCCCAGCCGCAACCGGCCGTGCTTGCTGACCGCCAGCCAGACGAGGAAGATCAGCCAGCTCGTCACGCCGAGGATGAAGAACCAACCCAGGTTCGTCACGATCCACTCGCGACCCGCGCCGAAGGCTCTGCCGATCGGGTCCTGGAAGGTCAGCAGCACCACCAGGAAGGTCACCATCAACCCGGCCGACCAGAAGAAGATGTGCGCGTTGGTCCGCAGCCCGAGCCTGTTCGCGAGCTTCTCCACGTTCCCTGCTCCCTCCCGCGGCACGCGCCGCTGTCGGTGGCGTCCTCGGGGGCCGGCCGGGACCGGCACCCTGTGCGTGGGTGAACGAGCTTCGCGAAGGTTGCCGCCGTTGTCCAACGCTGGGTCGCCCAGGCGAAGTGTCCGGATCATGCCGGCAGCGGGGAAGGACGGCCCCGGACACGAGACCGGCGGCCCTCCGCAGTGGGAGAGCCTTCGCGGTGGAACTCGACAGCAGCCGCGCGCGGTTCCCCGCAGGAGTCGAGGCCTGCCGCCGGCTGTGGAGCGAGACCCACGTCGTGATCGACGCCGGGTTCCACCGCTTCCGTCCGATCACCACAACACACCCGTGACCCGCGTGCTGGTCCGTTCGGCCTCGGAGGGTGTGGGCCAACGCCGCACGACCACCAGGTCCCCGTCCACCCTCGCGCCCGGCAGGCCCGCCGCGGCCAGCTCGGCGACCAGGCGGGCGGGGAGTGGACCCACCAGTCGTACTCGGCGGTCGCCCGGTGCAGGACCTCGTCGCCCCGCCGCGTCGCGTACTCCATGCGCCAGCGCACCGAGTCCTCGCCGGTCGCGACCGCGCTGCCGGTTCCGCCTGATCAGTGACACCGACATCGCGTTCGTCGTCGCGACGGCCAGCACCCGGCCGGGCAAGAACACCAAGCTCGACCGGGCCGAGGAGGTGACCAGCCGATTCCCGGACCGCTGCTTGGCCTTCGACCAGTTCGGGCCGCTATCGATCCGGCCCTGCCACGGGTCGACCTGGGCGCGGGAGTCGAGACCGTACCGTCTGCCGGCGACCTACACCCGCACGCACGGCATCCGCTACTTCCACGGCTGCTACAGCCTCGGCGACGACCAGCTGTGGGGCGTGACCCGGCGTCGCAAGGGCGGCGATCACACCCTGGCCGCGCCCGGGAGCATCCGGGCGGAGCGTCCGGACGGCGCGTCCGGACGGCGCACCGCTCTGCGTCATCGTGGACGACCTCTCGGCGAACAAGACCCCGAAGATCCGCGCCCGGGCGCGCGCCCACAACGTCGAGCGGTGCTTCACCCCGACCTATGCGTCCTGGGCCAACCCGATCGAGGCCCAGTTCGGACCGCTGCGCCGGTTGGTGATGGGCGCGTCGAACCACCCCCACCACCCGACACGCGCCCGGCGACTGCAGGCCTACCTGCGCTGGCGCGACGCCAACGCCCGCCATCCCGACGTCCTCGCGGCCCAACGCCGCGAACGCGCCCGAGTCCGCAGCGAACACCACCGCCGCTGGGGCAGACCCGCCGCCGCATGACCCGGTGAACCTCTGTGGTCACCGCACCAGGGTGCCGGCGGTCCGCCGACGTCTGCGCGCAGCAGCGGCTCGCCGGTGACGCGCGAACCCGACCTGTTGAGGATCACAAGGCGAGGCGAGCTCGGCCGATGGCCGCTCCGCCTGCGCTCCGCGGGGCCGAGTGGTCCGGTGGTCGTTCACCGCGGCGGCGGTCGTGGTTCCGTCGGGCTTCGGGTCGACGTCGGCGGCGCCCTCTCGACCAAGGCGCGCACCCGGCGACGTCGACCACGCCGTGATCGTCACCGTCGAACCGGGCACGGCGTCTCCCGACGCCCGGATCGTCGGTGCGGGACGGAGCAGGTCGCGACACGAACGACGCTGCTCCTGAGGAGCGGTGGACGAGCCGCGACGAGTGGTCCCGGCCGCGTCGACGAGCCGTCGGGGGCAGTGCGCGATGACGCGGTGAACAGCCTCTGAGCTGCGACGATCGACCATTGTTCGAACATCAGTTCGAGTATGATGGGGGCGTGAACACCGGCTCCGTCGACACCGCGCGCGACCGCCTCCGCGAGGCGACCGCGCAGCTGTGCGCGGCCGCCGGGCCGGGGGCGGCGGCGGACGAGGTGATCGCCGCCCTCAGCGCGTGCGAGGAGGCCCGGCGCAGCATGGACCGGGCGATGGTCGGCATGGTCGCCGACCTCCGGCGTCGCGGGGTGTTCGCCGAACGCGGGTACCGCTCACCCGCCGGAGCGTTGGGTGATCTGTTGCGGTGGGAGCGCTTCGAGGCCCGACGGCGAGTGGTCGCGGCCGAGTCCGTCTGCGAGCAGATCGGCCTCGATGGCGAGGCGCTTCCCGCCCGGCTGCCCGCCACCGCGACGGCCTTCGCGGCCGGTGAGGCGGGCCTGCGGCACGTCGAGGTGATCGCCCGCGTGCTCGACAGTGCTGCGGCGCGGCGGCTCGACCCGGAGACCTGGGCGGGCGCGGAGGTCCAGCTCGCTGCCAAGGCCCCGCTCTACACCCCCAGCGAGCTGTACAGCTGGGGCACCCAGCTCGTGGAGATCCTCGACCAGGACGGCGCCGAGCCGGACGACTCGCCGCGCCCGCAGATCAACGAGCTGCGGCTCACCCGCTTCCGCACCCGCCCCGGCGGCAAGCTCACCGGCCGCTACGACGATGCGGCGATGTTCGACGCGCTCGCCGCGGTCATCGACGCCGGCGCCGCACCCCGCGACCCGGACGACCAACGCTCGATCCCTGAGCGGCAGGCCGAAGCGCTCGCCGAGGCCTGCGATCAGGTCCTGTCCCGCGGCCGGCTCCCTGAGACCGGGGGCCGCCGCCCGCAGCTGGTCGTCACGGTGCGGCTGGAGGACCTGGAACGGCGCGCTGCGGCCGCCGCCCTGGAGTTCGGCGGCCAGCTCACCGCCCAGACCCTGCGCCAGCTCGCCTGCGACGCCGCGGTGGTCCCGGTCGTGCTCGACGGCAAGGGCGTCCCGCTCGACGTCGGCCGGATCAAGCGCACCGTGCCGGACGGCCTGCGCCGCGCGGTCCTCACCCGCGACGGGGGCTGTGCCTTCCCCGGCTGCCGCCGCCGGCCCTCGTGGTGCGAAGTGCACCACGTCAAGGAGTGGCAGCGCGGGGGTCCGACCGCCCTGGGCAACCTCGTGGCGCTCTGCGCCATGCACCATCGACTCGTCCACCACTCCCTCTGGGAGGTGCGGATGGTCGACGGGCTGCCCGAGTTCGTCCCGCCCAGCTGGATCGACCGCGAGCGAAGACCCCGAAGACGACCATCTCCGGTCGTGCAGCCGGTCGGCTGAGGAACTCGCGGGCCCACGTCGGACACGAAGCCCGGCCGGCGGCGTCGTCGGCCGCCTGCAGCGACGCCAGCCGCGCCTCGCCGTCGACCACCATCGTCCGGAACTTGACCATCCGGAACTGTCCGCCGCCCCGTCCGACCCGGGTCTGCCGGTCGTCGCGGTGGTGGTCGGGACGCCGAGGGCCGTGACGGGCCGGGGCGCTCTCCACGACCCGGGACTCGTACCCACTTCTGATGACCTCGGCCACCGAGGTCATGTGATGTTGATAGCGCCGGCTGAGAGCAACCATGATCCGTCCGGCTGTGGATCATGACTCCGAGCAGCAGCCTCCGCTAGACCGAAAGCAGTACCGCGCGAAGCCGGACGAGCACGAAGCGCTCCGCGAGAAGGACTTACCGGACACATCCCCGCCGTAACGCCCACTCACAGGACCGCGAAAGGGTGATGCACGGAGAGCGCACCACCACGCTCCGTGCGCGGGGGCGCGCCGGCACGACCAGCACGAGCGATCCCACCCGGTACCTGAGAACGAGATGGGATCAGCCGTGGCGAGTCCAGTCGGGGAGCAGGAGCGCGTCCGCGTCTTCAGCGAGATCTCCGGCCCGATCACCGAGCCGGAGGAGCCCTACCGGGTCCGGTTCCGGGGCGTGCACAAGTCCGACGGCTCCCGCCGCTACGCAGGGTCGCTGGCGATCGTGCTCCTCAACGTCGTCGTCGAGATCGGGTTCGTGCTCTGGCTGCTGCACCCCAGCCACCGCCCCGAGGTGGACGGCAGCGGTCTCGCCCAGGCCGCCAACGTCTTCGTCATCGCCTCGATCGCGCTGGTCGAGGCCTTGCGCCTGGTCAACGTCGTGTCGTTGTCCCTGGCCTCGATCCTCGCCCGGGACCCGGTCCCGGTCCGCCCGGACCGCGGCCTGCGGGTGGCCTTCCTGACCACGATCGTCCCCGGCAAGGAGCCGATCGAGATGGTCCGGACCACGCTCGAGGCGGCCCGGCGCATCCGCCACGACGGCCGGTTCGACGTCTGGCTCCTCGACGAGGGCGACGACCCGCTGGTGAAACGGATGTGCCGCGACACAGGGGTGCACCACTTCTCCCGCAAGGGCGTCGAGGCCTACAACCAGCCCCGCGGCTTCTTCAAGGCGAAGACCAAGCACGGCAACTACAACGCCTGGGTCGACGCCCACGGCTACCGCTACGACGTCTTCCTCTCCGTCGACCCCGACCACGTCCCGCTGCCGAACTACGCGGAGCGGATGCTCGGCTACTTCCGCGACCCGGATGTCGCGTTCGTGGTCGGCCCGCAGTGCTACGCCAACGTCGACAACTTCGTGACCAAGGCCGCCGAGTCGCAGCAGTTCCCCTTCCACAGCGTGATCCAGCGGGCGGCGAACGCCTACGGCATCCCGATGCTGGTCGGCACGAACAACGCCGTCCGCATCGACGCGCTGATGTGCATCGGCGGGCTCGCCGACTCGATCACCGAGGACATGGCGACCGGGCTGGCGCTGCACACCCGTCGCAACCCCGCGACCGGCCGGCGGTGGCGCTCGGTCTACACGCCCGACGTCGTCGCCGTGGGGGAGGGGCCCTCCTCCTGGACCGACTACTTCAGCCAGCAGCTGCGCTGGTCCCGCGGCACGTTCGAGATCCTCTCCGGCGCCTTCTGGCGGCGCTTCCTGCGCCTGTCGCCGCCCCGGATGCTGCACTACCTGCTGATCACCACGTTCTACCCGTCGATGGCGATCGGCTGGGTGCTCGGCGCCGTCAACGCCACGCTCTACCTGGCCTTCGGCGTGGCCGGCATCGTGGTCCCGCCCGAGCTGTGGCTCGCCCTGTACGTCGACGCGACGCTGTTCCAGGCGTGGGTCTACGTGCGCAACCGCCGCTACAACGTCAGCCCCTACGAGGCGGCCGGCAGCGCCGGGCTGCGCGGGATGGCGATGTCGGTGCTCTCCGCGCCGATCTACGCCAGCGCGCTGACCGCCACGGTGCTGCGCCGGCCCGCGAAGTTCGTGGTGACCCCGAAGGCCGACGCGTCGTCGCCGGACCGGCTGCGCACCTTCCGCCGGCACCTGCAGTGGTCCGCCCTGCTGGCCGCCGCGCTCACCGCCTCGGTGGTCCTCGGCCACGCCAACGTCGACGTGATGATGTGGCCCGCCGTCGCGCTGCTGGTCAGCCTCGGCCCGCTGGCCATCTGGTTCCTCGAGCGCGACGACGAGTCCGCCCGCGCCCCGTCCCCGGGCGACCTGGTCGGGACCACCGCCCCCGTGCGGCCCCTGCACCCGCAGCCGCACATCCCGGCCCAGCCCGGCCTGTTGCGTCCGGGTGCCGTCCCCGCTCCCCGCCCGAGCTCCGGCACCCCGACCCCCGGCCCCCCGATCCCTGCCGCCCGCCCGACCCCCGCTCCCCGCCCGACCCCCGCTCCCCGCCCGACCCCCGCTCCCCGCCCGACCCCCGCTCCCCGCCCGACCGACGACGAGATCGGAGCCATCGCGTGAAGCGCGCCCTGCGTGCCCTGCTGAGGGGGGTGGTCCGGCACCGCAAGCTGGCCACCCTCGTGACGGTCCCCGGCGTCCTGCTCGCCGTGAACGTGCCGCCCGCGGTGGCGTTCGTGACCGAGTACCAGCACGACAAGCTGATCAACAGTGCCGAGTACAAGGCGCAGTTCGGCAAGTGGGACGTCATCGACCTGCCCTCCGACCTGCGCGTCAACGCCATCCACGCGGCGCTGCTGCCCACCGGCAGGCTGCTGATCGTGGCCGGCTCGGGCAACGACCAGGCCCAGTTCGACGCCGGCACCTTCAAGTCGCTGGTCTACGACCCCGCCACCGGGCAGGGCCGGATCGTGCTCACCCCGGACGACATGTTCTGCGCCGGGCACGCCTTCCTCACCGACGGCAAGCTCCTCGTCGCCGGCGGCACGCAGCGCTACGAGATCCTCGAGGGCGCCGTGACGAAGGCGGCCGGCCAGCTCGTGGTCAAGAACGAGAACCCCGACGCCGGCCGGGACTTCCCGAAGGGCACCGAGTTCGTCGCGCCGGACGGTCGGCGCTACCTCGCCACCAACCCCTTCACCGTCAAGCCCGCCGTGAAGACCCCGATCGACGGGCGCGGCAACGTCACGGTCACCGCGAGCGAGACGGCGGTGTGGGTGGAGTCCGTGGACACCGGCCCCGCCGGCGTCACCGTCGTGCCCGCGCAGTACGGCATCACCGGGCTGGCCGGCCCCGACGCGGACAACATCTACGGCCTCGGCCAGAAGATGACCCTGGACAAGCAGGACTACCAGGGCATCGAGCAGTCCTACGAGTTCGACCCCTTCACCGAGGAGTACGTGCGGGTGGGGGACATGAACCACAAGCGCTGGTACCCCACGCTGACCGGGCTGCCCGACGGCACCGTGCTCACCACCTCGGGCCTCGACGGCAGCGGCGTGATCCTGCCCGGCCAGAACGAGATCTACGACCCGGCGACGAAGACCTGGACCGAGCGTCCGGACCTGTTCCGCTACTTCCCGACCTACCCGGCGATCTTCCAGACGGCGAAGGAGGGCACGCTGTTCTACACCGGCTCCAACGCCGGCTACGGCCCCGCCGACCAAGGCCGGGTCCCGGGCTTCTGGAACCTCGGCGACAACTCGTTCCAGCCCGTCGCCGGGCTGCGCGACGCCGACCAGATGGAGACGAGCGGCTCGGCCTGGGCCGGCCCCGTCCAGGACCAGAAGATGATCGTGGTCGGGGGCGGCGGCGTCGGCGAGTCCCCGCTGTCCACCCGGCGGATCGACGTCATCGACCTGAAGCAGGGCCCCGCGGCCGCGTTCACACCCGGCCCGGACCTGCCGGAGCCGACCCGCTACCCGAACGTCGTGCAGCTGCCCGACGACTCGCTGCTGATCTCCAACGGCTCGCGCGACTACCGTGGCAAGGGCGCGAGCGACAATCTGGTCGCGAGCCTCTACCACCCGCAGTCGAACACGCTCTCGGCCGCCGCCGACCCGTTCGTCGGCCGCGACTACCACTCCGAGGGCATCCTGCTGCCCACCGGCCAGGTCCTGACCCTCGGCGGCAACTCCCTGTTCTCCGACGAGGCGAACACCAAGACCGCGCCGTTCGAGCAGCGCCTGGAGATCTACACGCCGCCGTACCTGTTCCACGGGCCGCAGCCGACGATCACCACCGCGCCCGACGCGGCCACCCTCGGCTCCACGATCACCGTCGCCTCGCCCGAGGCCGGGCAGATCGCCAAGGCGCGGCTGATCCGGCCTTCGGCGGCCACGCACGCCACGGACGTCGAGCAGCGCACCGTGGCCCTGGACGTCGCGCGGAACCCCGACGGCACGCTGAACCTGACGATCCCCGGGGAGCCGACCCTGGTCCCGCCCGGCTACTGGATGCTCTTCCTGGTCGACGGCGCGGGCACGCCGTCGAAGGCCCATTGGGTGCACGTCACGTGAGCCCGGAGACCGCTCTGCGAGAATCCGTCGACGTGGCTCGACGTCGTCTCTCCCGCCTGTTGGGCAGCCTGCTGTCCGGCGGCGTGCTCGCGGCCTCCGTGCTCGCCTGCTCCTCGAGCGACCCGGTGCCGACGGCGGTATCCACCCCCCAGGAGTCGGTGATCGCCTCGCCGACCGGCTACTTCGTCGACCCGACGACGGCCGCCGCCGCGCAGGTCGCGACGTGGGAGCAGGAGGGGCGCACCGACGACGCCGAGCAGATCCGCAAGATCGCCGAGCAGCCGGTCCCGCTGTGGGTCTCGGCCGACCCCGCGGCCGTCGAGCCCGAGACCCGGGCGTACGTGGAGCGCGCGCAGCGGGCCGGCCAGACGCCGCTGCTGGTGGGCTACAACATCCCGCACCGTGACTGTGGCAGCTTCTCCGGCGGCGGCGCGGCCGACGGCACCCAGTACCGCCAGTGGGTCACGGGCCTGGCCGCGGCCCTCGACGGCGCCGGCGCCACGGTGGTCCTCGAGCCCGACGCGGTGCCCCACGAGATCTCCGGCTGCGTGGACGGCGCCCTGCGCGACGAGCGCTACGAGCTCCTCGGCGAGGCGATCGACCAGCTCAAGGGCGCGGGCGCGCGGGTGTACCTCGACGCCGGCAACCCCGGCTTCATCACCGACACCGGCGCGATCGCCGCGGCGCTGGAGCGTTCGGGGGTGGAGCGGGCGGACGGCTTCTCGCTCAACGTCGCCAACTTCTGGAGCACCGAGGACAACATCGCCTACGGCACTCGGATCTCCGCGGCGCTGGGTGGCGCACACTTCGTCATCGACACCAGTCGCAACGGGGCGGGGCGGGTGGAGTCGGACCAGATCGACGGCGCCCCGAGCTTCTGCAACCCGCCCGGGCGTGCCTTGGGCACGCCGCCTACTTCTGAGACCGGCAACTCGCTGGTCGACGAGCTGCTGTGGGTGAAGAGGCCGGGGGAGTCGGACGGGGCGTGCAGGCCGGGGGAGCCGGCGGCGGGGGTGTGGTACCCGGACTATGCGTTGGGGCTGGCGGAGAGGGCGGCGTAAACGAGGTCGACATTCCCGTGATCCGCGATCCTGCGCCTGCCGCAGGATTCATGCAGAAGCCTGTGATCGCCGAGACGACGCCCCCGCTGTCGTCTGCTTCAACTCGGCCGGCTCGATCCACGTGACGGTCGAGGCTCTGGGCCTGATGTGCGCGTAGCGGTTGCCGCCTCGACGAAGGTCGTCGAAGCGCTTGCCCCAACCCGTGACGGGCGGACCGCCCCGGTCGTGAAGGTGGTTCAAGATCTCTGCCGCGGAGTAGCGGACGTGGTCGACGATCAGGTTCCGGTCCAGGTCCTGGGTGAGCTCCGAGGAGCGGAAGTCGGCGTCGTCGTAGTTGATGTGCAGGATGCGATGGTGCTGGTTGATCCTCTGGACGGCTTCCCGCACCGCTCGCTGTGAGGCAGCGACGGTCCGGGGGCTGACGCGGAATGCACGGGCCGCCGTCTTCGCGAACAGCTCGCCGTAGGTGACCCACACGATCAAGTGTGTCCCCGCTGCAGCCGCGAGCTCGTGGCGGATCTTGCGGAACACCCCGGCGGGCTCGGCGATGGCCCACACATAGTGTGGCGAACCGTCCGCAAGAACTTCGCGACAGAACTGGATCTTCTCGAGATCATCGTTGTCGCCCAGGAACGAGAATCCTTGGTTTCGCAAGTCATAGCTGCCCCAGTGCAGGGCCTCCGCCAAGGTCGCGACCAAGGGCTCGACATGGCCCCAGACGGCGGAGAGGATGAGGATTCTTGCCGGCTCGAGGATCGGGCGTCGGGGGTCGGGGCGGTCTCGGTCCCGCTCCTCCACGGGCATCTCGAGAAGCAGGTCCGGCCGATCATTGGGGTACGGCCATTCGATGGGGAGCGGGTCTCGCCAGCGCAGTCCCAGGGAGCGCCACAAGCCGTCGGTGATGATCTCGTAGCGGAAGTGGTTCCGCTTGTCCGGGACCGGCCGGCGCTCGATGGCCGCCGTCCTCGGTCGCTGCCGCCCGATCATCTGTTCGACCGGCTGGATCGCTATCCACGAGCGGAGGTGGATCGGCGCACTCGTGCCGCGAACGACGGGCCAGACCGTGATGCGGTAGTCGAGCTTGTGATGCAGGATCCGGTCTGCGACGAGGGCCTCGCCGGCTGTCGACAAGCCGATGTCCGACAACGCTCGCGCCGCCCTCTGTGACGCGATGCGGAACTCTCGCGCCGCGGCCTGGAGCGACATCGACGCCTCCAGTTCGACCGGTAGCACCCCGGCGGTGTGGTAGAGCTGATGCTCGGGGACGCCGAGGATCTCGGACAGGACGGGAACGCAGGCGAGCAGCTCGGCGGTCGCATCCTTCGACGGAGTGCCGAACCATCTGAAGAACGTCGCGCGGCTGATTGGCGGCGATCCGGCGGTCCGAGTCTCGATCTCGGCGTACAGCCTGTTCCTGGTCCAGCCCCCGCCCTCGGTCTCCATGAGCTGAGCGATCTGGTCACGCAGCGCGTTGAAGTCGCTCATCGCGATTCCTCGCCGACTCGCGTGTCTCGTTCGCGGACAGGATCCAACGTCCCTGAGACACGTGTCTCACAGGGGGCCTCATCCGACGGTGGGATGAGACGGCTCGGTCGTCGCTCTCGTGCTGTTATCGAGAACACCGGGACGAGTAGACAGGGGTTTCCGTTGCCGAACACCGACACAGCACTCGACCTTACCTCGCACGCGTTGCTTCTTCCTCTTCTTCTCGCTGGCACCGTGTTCGGGATGTTTTGGCGCGCAGTGCTCCGGACGCTGTTCGGTATCGCGCTCGCGCTGGCACTGGTAGGGCTCGTCGTCGTGCTGACGAACTGAGATGTCGCAAACGTGAGGAAACGAGTCCGAGGGCAGCAGGACTTGCAGAACCGCCTTGATTTGCATGAGTTCTCTGTGTCCGAGCCGTTCGCGCACGAAGGCGTCGGTCGGCAGACTCGCCTCCCGAGGAGGTGGCGATGGAGCTCCGGAAGCTGCGCTACTTCGCCGCCCTGCCCGCCACCTGCACTTCGGAGAGACGCCGCGGAAGCTGCACATGGCGCAGCGGCCCCTGAGCCAGCAGATCATCCGGCTCGAGCACGAGCCGGCAGGTGGACTCACCGACGAGGGCCGCTTGCTGAGCTTCCCCCGCTTTGCCGGAGTGTCTGAAGACTGGTTCCCTCGGGGGAGCCAGGAAGGAAGGCACTGGTGGCTGCACCGAAGAAGTACCCCGATGAGCTGCGTGAACGCGCTGTTCGGCTGTATCGGGAGTCCGACCCTCGTCCGACGTTCCGGATGCTCGCCGAGCAGCTCGGGGTGCATCACGAGGCCCTGCGCAACTGGGTGCGACAGGCCGAGGCCGACAAGGGCGAGCGGCATGATCGGCCGACGACCGACATGGTCGCCGAGAACCGCCGGCTTGCGCGGGAGAACGCCGAGCTGCGGCGGGTCAACGAGGTCCTGCGCGCGGCGAGCGCCTATTTCGCCAGCGAGATCGGCCCGACCCGGAGGTGGTCATGAGCTTCGTCGACGCCCATGATTTCCCCGCCGGTCTCGTACTACGGGTCCTGGGCATCCCCGCCTCGACCTACTACGACTGGCGCGCCCGCCAGGCGAACCCGTCGCAGCGTGAGCTCGACGATGCCGTCCTGCTCGAGCCGAGAACCTGTGGTCCACGATCAAGATCGAGCTGCTCTACTGGCCCGGCACCACGTTCGCGACCCGCCGCGAGGCCGAGCACGCCCTGATCCGCTACCTGGACGGCTGGTACAACCCGCGCCGGATCCAGGCCCGCCTCGGAGGGCTCTCACCCGACGAGTACGAAGACAACTATCGTCGCGCCCAGCGCGACGCAGACAGGTAACCAGCACTCCGGGAAACCGGGGGAAGCTCATGCTCCTGGAAGCGGCGTAGGTTGTGCTCGGCGACCTGGAGCACGTCGAGAACCTCGCTCGCAGCCTGCGCGATGGCACGGCCGGCCGCATGCCTGGACCGACGTCGGCATGTCGGCCCGACCGCTGCGGCAACGAACCGAACCTCGGTCACCAGACCACCCTCTCTCCCTGAGCTTTTGCCAACCTGATCACGCGC